>JBEEKA010000001.1:0-3210 GCA_041168985.1 Pseudomonadota bacterium
GATCCCTGGACGGACCGGCGTAGTTGCCGATCAGGCGCCGCGCACCGGCGAGATCCAGTCCGGTACTGACCGTCGCGGTGGTCGCGTGGAAATTCAGCAGCACCAGCAGGCGCCTGCCATCCAGCTCACGCGTGTAGGCGTAGACGTCCGGATTGTCGGCATCCAGCAGCGCGTACCTGCCGTAGATCAAGGTCGGCTCGCGCTTGCGCAGCTGCACCAGGCTGCGGAAATAGTTCAGGCTGCTGCCGGGATCGGCATCCTCGGCCACCACGTTGACCTTGGTGTAGTTGGCATTGACGGCGAGCCACGGCGTGCCACGGGTGAAGCCTGCGTTCGGGCTCGCGTCCCACTGGAACGGCGTGCGGCCGTTGTCACGCGCGGAAATCTTCGCGGCGGCGAGGAACGCCCGCAGGTCCTTGCCTTCGGATTTCTCCAGCTCGTACCAGTTGAGCGTTTCGATGTCGCGGTAATCCTCGATGCGGTCGAACTTGATGTTGCTCATGCCAAGCTCGTCGCCCGCGTAGTAATAGGGGGTGGCGCGCATCGTGAGAATGAAGGTCGTCAGCATCTTGGAGGAAAGTACTCTCCACTTTGCTGAGTCATTTCCCCATCGCGTCAGCATACGTGGCTGGTCGTGGTTGCCAAGGTAGATCGTGCCCCAGCCGCGCTCGGCAAAGACCGCGTCCCACTTGCTGTAGATCTTCTTGAAGTCGGTCAGCCTCCAGCCTGCCGGGTCCGGTACCTTGTGCGAGTTCGGCAGGTAGCCAAGGCTGACTCCCTCGAAGTGGTACAGCATGTTGAGCTCATTCCGGTCGGCGTCGACGAACTTGTTCGCATCGGCGGAGGTGACGCCCGCGCCTTCGGCCACCGACATCACCGGATACCTGCCCAGAACTTCACGGTTCATCTCCTGCAGGTAGTCATGCAGGTGCGGTCCCTTGGCGTAGTAGCTGACGAAATCGCCGCGGTACTCGGCCGGCAGCGGCGGGAAAGTCGTGTCCTTCGAGATGAACGGGATGACGTCCATGCGGAAGCCATCGACGCCCTTTTCGAACCAGTAGCGCATCATCGAATAGATCTCGGCGCGCAGCTTCGGGTTTTCCCAGTTCAGGTCAGGCTGCTTGCGCGAGAAGTAGTGCAGGTAATAGCTGTTGGTCTTCTCGTCGAAGGCCCAGGCGTCGCCCTTGACGTCGAAGAAGCTCCAGCGAGCGGGCGGCGTTCCCTTCTCGGCCGGCCACCAGTGGTAGTAATCGCGATACGGGTTGTCGCGCGAACTGCGCGAAGCCTTGAACCACTCGTGTTCGTCGCTGCTGTGGTTGACCACGAGGTCCATCACCAGCTTGATCCCACGCTGGTGCATGCCGGCCAGCAGCTCGTCGAAGTCCTGCAGCGTGCCGAACTCCTTCATGATCGATCGATAGTCGCTGATGTCGTAGCCGTTGTCGTCATTGGGAGAACCGTAGATCGGGTTCAGCCACACCACGTCGATGCCCAGGCTCTTCAGGTAATCGAGCCGCTGGATGATGCCGCGCAGGTCGCCGATGCCATCCCCGTTCGAGTCCTGGAAGGAACGCGGATAGATCTGATAGACGACGGACTCCTTCCACCAGACCCGGTCGTTGCCGGCCGGTGCGGACTTCGCCACCGGCGGGTTCGACTGGCAGGCGGCCAGCACGGCCAGGGCGGCTCCGGCCAACAGCGGAATGGAAAGCCTCTTCATGGGAACCTCAATCTGGATTGGTAAGTCCTGAACGCGTCGATGATGTCGTGACAGGCGCGGACACCGTTACCCTTGTCGGCACTGCCGCAGCCGTTCAGCTGCGACCTCGGGCGTGATGTCCCGCTGGGGACCGGCGAGCATCTCGTAGCCCACCATGAACTTGCGCACCGTGGCGGAGCGCAGCAGCGGCGGATAGAAGTGCGCATGCAGGTGGAACGACGGATGGTTGTCGCCATCGGTCGGCGCCTGGTGAAGCCCCATCGTGTACGGGAACATCGTATTGAACAGGGCATCGTAGCAACGCGCCATGGCGCGCAGAATTCCGGCGAAAGCGTCCCGCGAGGTTCCATCAAGTCCGTCGACCCGGGCGACGTGGTGCCTCGGCAGCACCAACGTCTCGAAAGGCCAGGTGGCCCAGAACGGCACGACGGCGACGAAGTGTTCGTTCTCGACGACGACCCGCTCCTGTCGCGCGAGCTCGAGTTTCGCGTAATCGCAGAGCAGGCAGCTGCCGCGCGTCGCGCGGTATTCCTCCTGCGATGCCACTTCCTTCGCGAGTTCACGGGGCACCGTGCCATTGGCCCAGATCTGCCCGTGGGGATGCGCGTTGCTCGCGCCCATCATCGCGCCGCGGTTTTCGAAGACTGTCACCGCGTTGATCCAGGGCTCGGCAGCCAGTTCCCTCGTCTGTGCCGCCCAGGTGTCGATGACGCCGCGGATCTGCACGGCTTCCATTTCCCCGAGCGTCAGGTCATGGCGCGGCGAGTGGCAGATCACCCGGCACAGCCCCGCCTCGGTGTGCGCTTCGAGCAGCCCCTCTTCCCTGATCGTGGCGGCCTCGACGCCGGGCTGCAGCGCTGCGAAATCATTGTCGAACACGAAGGTGCAGTCGTATTGCGGGTTCCGGTGTCCGCCGGCCCGCGCATTGCCCGGACAGAGGTAACAGTCGGGGTCGTGATGCAGCGTCGCCGGCTTCGTGATGGCTTCCGTCTGCCCCTGCCACGGCCGGCTCGTCCGGTGTGGCGACACCAGTACCCAGTGGCCCGACAGCGGATTGCGTCGGCGATGGACCTTCGCCTGCAGGTCGAATCCGGGCTTGCCGTCGTCTCGTGCCATCTCAGGTTTCCTCAGATCAGCGGGCCCGCGCCGTCGGCGGCCTCGCAGACGTGGATCTCGGGACTGTGTCCCGTCGCGGATCGGTAGCCCGCGGCCACCTGTTCGCGGAATCGTGGCACGGCCTCCTCCAGCACGAGGTTCACGGTGCAGCCGCCGAAACCACCACCGGTCATGCGCGCACCGAACACACCTTCAATCCCGTCGGCAAGTCGGACCAAGAGGTCGAGCTCGTCGCAGCTGACTTCGTAATCATCCCTCAGGCTGCGGTGGGACTCCCGCATCAGGCTGCCGAAGCGCGCCAGATCGCCGGATTCCAGCGCGTCCGCAGCAGCGAGCACCCGTGCATTCTCCTGCACGACATGCCGACAGCGGCG
>JBEEKA010000002.1:0-17524 GCA_041168985.1 Pseudomonadota bacterium
CCACGAGCTTGGGGTGGCTGGCCAGTGCACGCAGCGTGTCGCGCACACCCGGCGAAGCGAGCTCGGTCCACCCCACCACGCCGGCCACCCAGGGCACCGCGGTCGCGATGTCCAGCAGGTAGCGCGTTTCGGCCTCGGTCGGTGCAGCCTGCACGAGCACAGTGGCCTCGATACCCGCGGCGCGCAGCAAGGGATGAAGCGCGTCAGGAAGGCGATCGCGATACAGCGTGCCCAGGGCCGGCGTGAGCCAGCCATAGTCCCCCCGGTCCAGCCGCCAGAAGTGCTGGTGCGCGTCGATCCTCATGGGTCGCGACCCGGTGGCACCGGCGCATCGGGGCGCAACAGACCCTTGTCCTGCAAGGTCCGCCAGAAGGCGCCCGGAATGTGCCGTGCATGCAGCGCGAGCGTCTGGGCGACACGCGATGCGCTCGCCATGCCCGGTATGACACTGGCCACCGCCGGATGCGCCAGCGGAAACTGCAGTGCCGCGGCCGCCAGCGGTACGTCGAACTGGTCGCAAACCGCCTCGATCGCCTGTACACGGGCAACCAGCGCCGGCGGCGCTTTACCGTAGTCGTACAGTAGTGGGCCACTGCTGCGCGTGCCGGTGGCCAGGATGCCCGAGTTGTAGGCCCCGCCGATGACCACGGCGGTGCCGCGTTCACGGCACCGCGGCAGGAAGGCGTCGAGCGCGGTCTGCTCGAGCAGCGTGTAGCGGCCGGCCAGCAGGATCACGTCCAGGTCTGCGCGATCCATCAGTTCCAGGCAGATCTCCCACTCGTTCACACCGAGGCCGAAGCCTGCGATGGCCCCCGCGCGGCGCAGTTCCACGAGTGCATCGAGCCCGCCGCCCTCGAGAAGTTGCGCGAGCCGTCGTTCATGGTCCGGGCCGTGCGTGAACCGGCCGATGTCATGCACGAACAGCAGGTCCACCTGCGCCAGCCCGAGCCGCTGCAGGCTGTCTTCCCAGGAACGCAGGATGCCTTCGCGCGTGTAGTCGAACACGCGATCGAAGGGCAGGGGAGAGCGGAAGTCATGGCGCGCGGCATCGCTGCCGCTGAAGGCGGGTACCGGTTTCAGCAGCCTGCCGACCTTGGTCGAAAGCACGACATCGGAACGGCCCCGGAGCGCATCGCCCACGCGGCGCTCGCTCAGCCCGTGCCCGTAATGCGGAGCCGTATCGAAGTAGCGGATGCCGCCATCGAGCGCGGCATCGAGTGCGGCGCGGGCCTCGGCATCACTCACTGGCTTGTACAGGTTGCCGACCGACGCCGTGCCGTGGCCGATCTCGCTCACGGCACAGCCCAGCCGCGGCAGCTGACGCGTCGGCAGGCGTCCCATCGGTGGCTCCCCCTGCTCCGCCGCCGGCTAGAGCGAGAGCTTGATGACCCAGGCCGGCTGGTGCAGCAGTTTCGCGGGCAGGTCCGGCAAACGGATGTCCGCGCCGTCCCCCGACGCCTTGAAGTGCAGCGCGCCCGGTGCACCCAACAAGGTCGCGGATTTCACCGTTCCGATGCCGCGCACCGCGAAGGACTTGCCCGGCCAGCGGGGCAGGATCGCGTAAACGTCGTTGCCCTTGCGGGTGAAGAAGGCTTCGATCGCGGCCTTGCCGGGCACCGGTTCTCCGGCCAGCTTCGTCACGTCGTAGGCGGTCTCGAACTCGCTGTTGTATTGCACCTTGGGTTGCTCGCCGGCGCTCCATTGGCGCGTGGACGTCCACGGCCGCGTGCCGTAGATCGCTTCGCCATTGACACCCAGCCAGTCGCCGATCAGGTGCAGCCGGTCCTGCATGATGACCGGGATGGTGCCGTCGGCGCCGGGACCGATGTCGAGCAGCAGGTTGCCACCGCGGCTCACGATGTCCACCAGCATGAGCACGAGGTCGCGACCGGTGTGGTAGTCCTGCAGGCGTTCGGCACGGTTGTAACCGTAGCTGAAGCCCATGCCGCGGCTCTCTTCCCAGGCATGGGACATGTCGCTCATGCCGGGCGTGTACTCGGTGGTCCAGTAGCCGCCGTGCTTGTGGCGGGTCTCGCTTCCCCAGCGGTCGTTGACGACCAGTTCGTCCTTCACCGGGGATTCGTTGAACAGCCAGGCAAGCATTTCCGGGCTGCGCCAGACGCTGGAAGGCGCCTCCCATTCTCCGTCGGAGAACAGGATCGAAGGCTTGTAGCGGCTGACCAGGTCCTTGAACTGGGGAAGCATGTGCTTCTCCACGTAGGCCGTCTTGTCCTTCAGATAGAGCGGGTTGTACCACTCATAGAGCGAGTAGTAGTAACCCATGCGCAGGCCCTTGCGGCGCACGGCGTCGGTCAGGTCGCCCAGCACATCGCGATGCGGACCCTGTTCGACCGCATTCCACGGCCGGCCCCAGGTGGCGGAAGCTTCCTTGCTGGGCCACAGGGCGAAGCCTTCGTGGTGCTTCGAAGTGAGAACCACGTATTTCGCACCCGAGCCGGCGAAGATGCTGGCCCACTGGTCCGGGTCGAACAGCTCGGCGCGGAACTGCGGCGCAAAACGGCTGTAGTCGTAATCCGCGCCGTACATCTTCTGGTGATAGGCCCAGGTGCCGGTCTCGACGCCGTTGGCCTTGGGGTTGTCCCGGCCTTCGACCATCTGGTGCCAGTACCACTCGGCATAGGCCAGTTTGCCCGGCAGCACGGGCGCGTATGACGGCACCGAATAGACGCCCCAGTGGATGAAGATGCCGAACTTGGCGTCCTGGAACCAGGCCGGCGTGGGTCGGCGGTCGACCGACTCCCAGGTCGGTTCGTAGGGCTGCGCCGCCACGGGCCAGGACACGACACAGGCCAGCGTGGCCAGACACAGCCACTGGAACATCTTTCGCCTCATGGAGAGGTCTCCTCAGGTTTTGCCCCCGGTAAGCCTTGGAGCCTAGTGCCTGCGGGCGTCGGGCGCCAGCGAAGCCGGGACCGCAAGCCGGCGTCGCCGGAGTACCCGGTATATTCCGAACATGGCGATGGACAGGACCAGGGGGCAGGCGGCGAGCACGTCGTAAGTCAGGCTGACGTCCCAGTGGCTGGCAAGTATCGCGCCCCCCACCAGCGGACCGAATACCGCGCCACTCTTGGCGATCGCCGTGGCCCAGCCGCCGCCGCTCGCGCGGATCGAACTCGGATAGTAGATCCCGGCGATGGACACCACCGATGCATGTCCGGTGTTGATCAGCGTGCCGGCCAGCAGCACGTAGGGCACGACATCCGTACCGGTCGCGAAGCCGGAACCGAGCAGGAGGAGCACCGGCACTGCGAGCGTCGGGCAGATCATGACGCCGAGCGGTCCCCAATGCTCCGTTGCGCGGACCAGCAGCAGGCACAGGGTTGCGCCGAGCAGGCTGACCGTGGACGCCACCAGCGCCGCGCTCTGGCGCGGAACGGTCATGGCCTCGAGCAGCATGGGTCCCCACATGCTGTTGAGGTAAATCGCAAAGGAACTGGCCATGTAGCCCGCCCAGAGCAGGGGCGTGATCAGCTTCAGGTCGCCGCGGAAGAGTTGCGCGACACGGAAGCGTCCGCCGGCAACGGTTTCGTCCGTGAGATGGAACTCATCAGCGCCGCGGGCGACGTTCCTGCCGGTGATGCGGTTCAGCAGCGCGGCGACGCGGTCCCCCTTGTCGCCGGCCATGACCAGGAAGCGGATCGATTCCGGCAGCCCGAGATGCAGGCTCGCGCTGGCGGCGAACGTGGCGAGTCCGGCCCAGATGAAGACGGCTTCCCATCCCTGTGCGGGCGCGATCAGGTTGGTGGTGGGACCCGCGCCGGCGGACCCGATGCTGTAACCGAGCATGATGACGGCGACGACCGTGGAGCGTCGGGTGCGCGGGGCGAATTCGATGTTGAGGGCCCAGGCCGCAGGCAGGAGTCCGCCGATCGCCAGCCCATCGAGAAACCGCAGTATCACCAGTTCGGTGAAGGTGCTGGCGAAGCCGGTCAGGATGGTCAGCGCCGAAAAGAGGTAGGCGCTGACGAGGATGGTGGGTCGGCGTCCCCAGTGATCAGCGATGCGCGTGATGGAAAAGCCCCCCAGCACCTGGCCGAGGACTGCCGCGGTCAGCAGCAGGCCGAGTTGCTGGCTCGATAGCTGCAGTTCATCGCGGATGTATGGCGCCGTGTACGACATCAACGCGAGGTCCAGGCCCTCGAAAAACGTGATGAGGCCGGACAGCGCCAGCAGCATGAAGTGGAAACGCGTCAGCCCCGCGGCATCCAGCATGCTGGAGATGTCGATGCGACGCGGTGTGTCGTCGTCCCGGATCATGGGCTGAGGTCCTTCACGGCGACCGAGTTTACCCACCGGCCGATGTCGGGGCTTGGGTATTCGGGGGAACGGGACGCGCTATGCTCGACACATGGCGCGGACCTATTCAACCGGCTTGAGGCGAGGGCTGGAGCGCGCGATTCAGGTCGTCGCGCGCCGCTGGCGCGGCCGGTTCTACGTGCATGTGGCGCTGCTGTTCACCCTGGGCATCCTGATCGATGCGGGGGTATCCCACTATTCAGCGCAGATGCGTCTGGGGGCCTATGACCTGCTGGTCCGGCACCGGTTCCGGGTGCCCCCGGTTGATCCATCTATTGTCATCGTTGATATCGACGAGGCCAGCCTTGCCAGCATGGGGCTCGAATACGGGCGCTGGCCCTGGCCCCGGCAGGTGCTGGGCGAGTTCCTGGAGCAGATTGAAAGGCAGAAGCCCCGGGCGGTCGTGTTCGACATCCTGTTCAGTGATGCCGATGTCTATAACCGCGACAGCGACGCAGCCTTCGATGCGGCCATCGCCGGCGCGGCGAATTCGTACTTCCCGTTCCTGCGCTTGCCGGAATCCGCGGACGCGCTGAGCCAGATCCCGCCCGGCAGGATCCCGGGCGTGCTGCCGGTTTCGGGCGAGCCGCAGGGGGAAGGGGGCATTGCGGTCGTCCTGCCGCATTTCGATGCGGCGCTGAAAGGCGGACGCCTTGGATTCCACAACATCTATCCGGACTCGGATGGCATCGTTCGGGAGTACCTCGTGCGGCGCGCGGAGCAGGGCTGGGAACTGCCTTCCCTGCCGCTGCGCCTGGGACGGGACCTCGGCTGGCAGTCGCCCTCGTCGGCGCGGCTGCTGCTTAACTGGCGCGGACCGGCCCTGGCCTACCCCCGGGTGTCCTTCAAGGATCTCTACGAGGACTGGGGGAGCAGGAACCCGCAGCGTCCGAGGGATGAGTTCACCGGGAAAATCGTCCTGCTGGGATCCACGGCGCCCGCACTGTTCGACATCAAGGCGACGCCGGTATCCCGGCTGCATCCGGGCGTGGAGATCCTCGCCACGGCGATCGACAACCTGAAGCAGGGTGATTACCTGCGGTCACCGCGGGGCGACCTGCTTTACCCCTTGCTTACGCTCCTGATCGTCTGGGCCACGGCCTGGAGCTTCTACCGGGACGTGGGTCGAGCGCGGATCGATCGTCTATTCGGTGCCTCGCAGTTCATTCTGATCGGCATTTCATATGCCAGCATCAACTTCACGACCACCTACATCAACCTGTCGGGACCCGTGACGGTTGGCATTGGCTATTTCACGCTGGCGCGCATTTACGCCCTGGCGACGGCGCACGCCATGGAGCGGGATCCGGTGCGAAATGCAGCGGAGCTTGCCGGCAGCCATGCGGCGGGCCTGCTCCTGCTCAGGCTTCCGGGTGCCGACGAGCGGGTGCTGGAGCGGATCCGTCGCCGTATGGAACGCGCCGGCGCGGAACCTCTGGGCGTGAGCCGGCTGCAGGAAGGGCAGTCCGGCGTGTGGGAGCTTCTGGAGGATACGCTGGCGGTATCCTGGTTCCTGTCCGTGGAGGACGGCGCAGCGCGGATCGAGGCGGATGTCCTGCGGGTTTCCGATGCCCTGCTGGAAGCAATGCGGGACGAGGGACTCACGGAAGCGCAGCGACAGTGCCATGTCGGCCGGATCCACGGCGGTTCCCAGGCCGGAGATGCCTGGCGGGGGATGCTCGCGCAGGCGCTGGGGCGGGAACCTGAATTGCTGTCCATCGAGAGAGGTCCCATGACATGACGACCTGGCCCACACTTCTCGCCGGCTTCGTGCTGGCTGCAGGCACGGGTACCGCGCCACCTGACACGGGAAAGCTCGTCGTCGCCGAGACCCTCAGGGCAGAACCCTTTCGCGACGCGCGCGTCCTTGCGCCACTCAAGGCGGGTGAGAACCTGCAGATCGTGAAGCGACAGGGCGGCTGGTACCAGGTCAGGAGCGGGAAGCGCAGTGGCTGGGTGAGGATGCTCAGCGTGCGACGCGCCGAGTCCGGCAAGGCGAACGTGGTGCGCGAGGCATCCGGCCTCCTCGATCTCGCTTCAGGTCGAGCCGGCACGGGCAAGGTCCTTGCGACGACGGGTATCCGCGGACTGGACGAGGAACAGCTGAAGGCGGCCGCCTTCGACGCGGCGGCGCTGGTGGAATCGGATGGCTACGTGAAGAGCGTGGAGGCCGCGGCGTCCTTCGCGGCGCGTGGCCGGCTCGTGGCACGTAGGCTTGAGTACCTGGCTGACCCGGCGCAGACCGGAGCGGGACATGAATAAGCCCAGGGCGCTGGCGATGTGGTGCCTGTGCGGCGTCCTGCAGACAGCGACCGCGCAGAATCTGGGGGACCTGCTGGACCTCGTGAAGGGTACGTCGCAGGACGAAGAGACGGCGATGGGCCGCCAGATTGCCGGCAGCCTGCTGGGGGCTGCGCCGCTCATGCCTGACCGGGCGCTGCAGGACTACGTGAACCAGGTGGGACGCTGGGTGGCCAGCCAGGGCGAACGACCCGAACTGACCTGGCATTTCGGCGTGATCGCATCGGACGACGTAAACGCGCTTTCAATGCCGGGTGGCCATGTTTACCTGACCGGGGGGCTCTATCGTCTGCTGAAGAGCGAGGCGGAACTGGCCGGCGTGCTGGGGCATGAAATCGCCCATGTCGTTCGCCGCCACCACCTGAAACTGCTGCAACAGGGCAAGGTCGTCGATCTGGGCAGCCGGTTGTTCGCGAAGCAGGCGGGTGAAAACGAGACCGTGAAGAAGCTCATCGGCAGCGGGGCGGAGGTCATGGCGCGTGCCCTCGACAAGCAGGCGGAGTTCGAGGCCGACCGGATGGGTGTCGTGCTGGCGGCTCGCGCGGGTTATGACGCGTTCGGCTTGCCGGATGTCCTGCAGAAGATCGGTCGGTACGGGACAGACGACGGTGCCGTGGCGCTGCTCTTCAAGACCCATCCGGCGCCCGGCGAGCGGCTCGACCAGCTCGCCGCGGCAATGGGAGACCGCTTCGATGCGGTCAAGGGCGTGTCGCTGGCTGAGCGGCTGTACCGGCTGCCCGCGAAGTAGCAAACCGCTTCAGGCGCCGGGGTTCAGTTTCGGAGTCGGCAGTCGAGCCACAGGACCTGGTACGGCGCCATGACGATGCCGCCGCGCAGGCGGTGGCGCAGGCCGGTCAGCAGGTCCGTTGCCTCGTCCGGCTGGGCAGAGAAGATGTGCGGCGGGATCCGCTGCTTCTGTTCGCTGAAATTCGACAGCACCAGAATGTGCGCACCCGGGCTGCCGCGCGTATAGCCCAGCACGCTGCGCGAACCGGCACGGAAACCCGTCAGCTGCCCGCCGGCGAAGACAGGCGTGGCGCCGCGCGCTTCGATCATCCGGCGCAGGCCCTGGTACAGACGGCCGGGCACGGTGTCGGCATCCACGCGCTGCATATGGCGAGCGGCGTCGCGCGACGGGCGATGCACCCAGCGACTGTCCGCAGCGTGGTCCGGATTGTCGAGGTAGCCGTGGTCATTCAGGGCCCCGACTTCATCACCCAGATAAAGCAGCGGAATGCCGCCGGACGACAAGGCAACACTGTACAACAGCAACACCCTGTCCACGCCGTACACATCACCCTGCTCGATGCCCGCCAAGGAGGCGGAGGTGCCACAGATCCGGCAGTCACCGGTGGCCGGATTGTCCTGGAACGGCACGCCGCGCGCGAAACTGCCTTCGAAGCGGTTCACGTAGAAACGGTTCAGGAACTGTCGGTGGTGGAAGCCGTGGATGCCGAGCTTCAGCGCGTCCTCGTCCGAAAAGGTCCAGCCGATGTCGTCATGGCTGCGGACGTAATTCACCCAGGCGGTATCCGGCGCGAGGTTGTGCCGGTGCTCCAGGGCGTGCTGCAGCATGTTCACGTCACGCGTTGCGAGGGTGTTCCACAGCAGCGCCATCTGCAGCGGGTTGTAGGACACCTGGCATTCCGCCGCGGAAATGTACTTCACGACGTCGTCCGGATGGACGATCGCTTCCGACTTGAACAGCAGGCTCGGCGCAGCGATGCGCACCAGCGCACTGAAGGCGCGGATCAGCGTGTGCGCCTCGGGCAGGTTCTCGCAGGACGTCCCGAGCTGCTTCCAGACGAAGGCCACGGCGTCCATGCGCAGGAACTCCGTGCCGAGATTCGCGATGGCGAGCATTTCCCCGGCCATCGCGGTGAACACGGCAGGGTTCGAGTAGTTCAGGTCCCACTGGAACGAATTGAAGGTCGTCCAGACCCAGCGCCCGTCCGCGAGCTGCGAGAAGCCCCCCGGATGCTGGTCCGGGAAGATTTCGCGCAGCGTCCTGTCGTACTGGTCCGGCAGCGTCCGGTCCGGGAAGAGGTAGTAGAAATCCGCGAAGGCGGGGTCGCCGGACACGCAGCCTTTGGCCCAGGCGTGCTCATCGGACGTGTGGTTGAAGATGAAATCCAGCACGAGGCTGATGCCCGTCTTGCGCAGGGCTTTGGAAAGCCGCTTCAGGTCGTCGATGGTGCCGAGCGCGGGATTCACCTCGCGATAGTCACTCACCGCATACCCGCCATCGCTGTTGCCCGCGGGGCAGCGGAAGAGGGGCATCAGGTGGATGTAGGTCAGCCCCAGTTCCTTGAAATAGGGGATCGAATCTTCGATGCCCTGCAGGTCGCCGGCGAACTTGTCGACATAGCAGACACCGCCCAGCATCTTTTCCGACTGGAACCAGAGCGGGTTCTCTTCCCGCTTCGCATCCAGTGTCTTGAGGTCGGCCGGGCGTTCGGCCCAGGCCTTGTATGCCGTGTGCAACAGGCTTTCGAGGAAGTCGAGGAAGTCTGCCCGCTGGCCGTAGAGGCTGGCCAGTTCCGACAGCAGGGCGGGGAAGTGCCGCTCGACCCGGGCAGAGAAAGGTTTCCAGTGGCGCGGGTGCGCCTTGGTTTCAGGGCGCTTCTTCAGTCGCTCTAGAATATGTTGCCGCGTCAGCGAGATCTGGTGTTCGAGGGAGAGCATGGCCAATACCGCAATCGATTGCAGGGCGGCTTAATACCATTTTCTGAGAAAAGTGGCTGGGCATTTTTCTCTGCCGGAACGATTGCAGAGAAAGCCGCGCTCGATAGTCTGCGCCGCGATCAAATCTGAACTGTCGGAAATATTTACACGGACTAATGATTTCCGTGTTCGAAAGAGGTGTAAGTGACGGAATACAAAAGCATATGAGGATTTGGCACGAAAAGTGCTGCACTACACTGCAATCGAGGCAGTGGCCTCCACGTATGCAAACAGGATTCGAAACAATGAGTATCAAGTCACTGATCAAGACGCTGGCGGCCATCGGGGCCCTGTCTGTGGCGGGTGCGGCGCAAGCCGTTTCAATCACCTACCAGTTGGACAATGGCGGTTCCGCGTTTTCAGGACGTTCATCGTGGGGGACCGTAACGGTTACGGACACGGCGGCGAACACTGTTGAAATCGATGTGGCGCTGATTTCCGGCTACAACTTTGTGGATACCGGTTCGCACGAGTTCTTCTCGTTCAACCCGGGCGTCGCGGTCACGCTGCTCAGTGGCACATTCCTGAATCCCTCGAGCAACAACCTGAAGCTGGTGTCCAACCCCGGCACGAACAGCCCGTTCAGCAACTTTCAGAATGCCATCGTCTGCAATACTTGCTCGGGTAACAACACGCGTGGTACGGAACTGAAGTTCACGATTTCCGGAACGGGGCTTGACGCGACGGACTTTGCCAGCCTTTCAACGGGCTCTGGGATCGATGCCTACTTCGCTGCTGACATTTATGGTCGTGAGTCACCAAATGATGACGACCGCACGACCGGTACGGTCGGTACAACGGGACGTCAGGTGTCGGTTCCGGAACCGGCCACCCTCGGCCTGCTGGGCCTCGGCCTCGCCGGTGTGGGCTTCGCCCGCCGCCGCAAGGTCGCTGCCTAAGCCTCCGACACACCTCCCGGTGTGATGCAAAAAGCCCGGCCTCGTGCCGGGCTTTTTGTTTTCCGGCTATCGGAAGGCGGCGCCCTCGTGACCCAACAGCCAGCGCTTGCGGGCAATGCCCCCGGCATAACCGGTGAGGCTGCCGTCCGAGCCGATCACGCGGTGGCAGGGCACGACAATGCTGATGGGATTCGCGCCGACGGCGAGGCCGATGGCCCGCACGGCAGCGGGCCGGCCGATGCTGGCGGCCAGGGCGCCATAGCTGGTCGTCTGGCCGACGGGAATCTTCCGCAGGGCAGCCCAGACTGCCTGCTGGAAGGGTGTGCCCGAGGTCATTACTGGCAGCGGCTCCAGGGCCCCGGCATCCCCGGCGACATAGGCTGCCAGGGCTGCCGACAGGGGCGCTGGCAGCGGCGAAGCTTCAAGTCGATGGCCGCGACCCTCGGCGCCACAGTGCCGGGCCAGAAGCTGGTGCAGGCGTGCCTTGAAGTCCTGCCACTCCAGCGCGCGTAGGGCGCCGGCGGCATCGAACACGACGTAGCAGTCGCCCGCGGGCGTCGACCATTCCCCCAGATACAAGGTTTCGATGGCCATGTGCACTCCTGTGGTCCCGGGGCCGCCTGCGATAGAGTCAGGACATGATGCCACTGAAGCTCGAGACGCGGCCCGAGCGGCTTAACCTGGACCTCGGGAAGACGGCGGTCATCGTCGTCGACATGCAGAACGCCTTTGCGAGCCCGAAAGGGCTGCTGGACCTCGCCGGGGTCGACATTTCCGGCGCTGCTGCCGTGGTGCAGACTATCGCGCAGATCCTGTCTGCAGCGAGGGGTGCCGGCATTCAGGTCGTATACCTCCAGACCGGGTACAAGCCCGACCTCAGCAACGGGGGTGGCGAAGACTCACCCAACCCGCACAAGGAAACCGCGCTGTGCCTTATGCGCGCGCGGCCGGAACTGCGGGGGCAGTTGCTCGTCGAGGGCACCTGGGACTTCCAGATCGTGGATGAGCTCGCGCCGCAGCCGGGTGATGCGGTGGTGCTGAAGACCCGCTACAGCGGCTTCGCGAACACGACACTGGATGCGGAACTGAAGACCTTCGGCATCCGCAACCTCGTCTTTGTCGGGATCGCGACGAACGTCTGCGTGGAGTCCACCCTGCGCGATGCCTATTTCAACGAGTACTGGCCGATCCTCGTGACGGACGGGGCGATGCAGGCCGGCCCGCCGGAAGCGCATGCGGCGACCGTGTTCAACGTGGAGTCCTTCTTCGGCTGGACGATCGGTTCGGCCGCACTGGTCGAGGCACTCAACCGGTCCAGAGCGACTCATACACCGGACTGCGGTTGAGGATGCCGCCCTTGAAGACCTGAATGCGTTCCGGCGGCGGCTTCGGTGCCTCGCAGCGCTGCAGCTGACAGTAACCAAGGCCCAGGCGCCCGCCTTCCGGTCGGAAGCCGGCAAGCTCGAGCAGGGTGGGGTACAGGTCGAAATGGGTCAGTGTTTCAGTGGCCGCCTTCTCCACGGGTGACGTGGCGATCAGGTTGTAGATCGTCCGCTGTTTCGTCGTCTCGAGCGTGTCGTGGATGGGGTTTTCCATCGCGATGTGGTCGCCCTGGACGACCACGGCGACGCGATCCAGCCAGCCATTCTTCGCGATCTCGTTCACGAAGCTCGCGACCTGCGTGGCCGTGCATCCCAGGATGCCCTTGAAGTCCCGCGCGCCGCGCTTGCGGCATTCATCGCTCAGGATGCCGTCCGGGCCGTGTGTATCCACGGTGAGGATCGTGAGGTTGAAGGGCTTGTCCGCTGCCATGAGGCGCGCGAGTTCTTCGCGGGCGTGCACGAACAGGTGGTCGTCGCGCAGACCCCAGGTCTTCATCTTGCGCCTGTCTTCACCGGCGGCGATCCACTCGCGCGCGCCGTAGCGACGCGTGTAGCCATGGTCCTTCAGGAAAGTGCCGAGGTCCGCGAACTCCAGGTACGGCCCGTTCATGAAGATGTTTTCGTAGCCGCGCTCGCGCAGCAGGTCGCCGAGGCAGGTGGCGTGCGGCAGGTAACGGTGGAGGTGCAGGCGGTCGTCCTCGGGTGACGGAAGGATCGACACCTTGAGCGGCACGCCGCACTGCGTGGCCACGATGCCCGCGATGGTCCAATGCGCACCGCCGGACTGGGGATAGTTCGGGAATGAGAGGTACCGATCCTGCAGTTTCGTCAGCGGTTCGATCAGGTCGCGGCCGAACAGCGACTTGTCGGCATAGGTCGCTTCCATCGATTCCACGTAGATGATGACGAGGCTACGGGGGCGGTCGGTGGGAACCAGCTTCACGTCGTTCGGGGCAACGAAGTACTGGGCGAAAAGGTCGGGACCGACGAGCGACGCCAGGTAGTCGCCGAAATCGAAGGTGTACAGGAAGAACCCGAGTCCGCCCGCCAGCGTGGCCCAGTGCAGGTGCCGCTGCACGAACCAGCGACCGCTGCGGCTGATCCACCAGAGCAGCCCTGTGACCAGCGCGGGCAGGACGATGCCCAGCGTCAGGTAGCGCTGGACCGTGCCGGCATCCGTCTGCAGCAGGCCGCCCGCGCCGAATCGCAGGTGGTAGATGAACTGCTCGAAAGACACCTCGCCAAAGGTCAGCGTGGACCAGATGCAGGTGCCCGCGAGGCAAAGCCCGACGAAGCCGGTGAGCAGGCGGGGCAGTTGACGAAGGAACGGATGGCGCGGCACGGATGCCACCCTAACTGCAGGCCGCGACTGCGACAAGCATGCGCTACCATGCCGCCTTGTTTTCAGGGTTTCAGCAGGAGTTCAGCATCATGACGGAACCAGTCATCGCGGGCCGCGCGCCCCTGGGGGTCGATGTCGAAGCGGGGAAGACTTACTACTGGTGCACCTGTGGCAAGTCCGGCAGCCAGCCATTCTGCGATGGTTCGCACAAGGGCAGCAGTTTCGCGCCGCAGGCCTACAAGCCCGAGAGCACGGGCAAGGTCTGGTTCTGCACCTGCAAGCAGACGAAGAACGCCCCGATGTGCGACGGCTCGCACAAGCAGCTGCCGCCCGTCTGAACCGTGCGGCACGCGGCGATCACCGGCTGGGGGAAGTGCCTGCCGCCCTCGGTACTGACGAATGCGGACCTCGCGACTTTCCTGGACACGAGCGATGAATGGATCCTGTCGCGGACAGGAATCCAGGAACGCCGCATCTCCCATGTCCGACTGGAGGAACTGGCTTTCGTGGCTGCGTCCCGTGCGCTCGCCGCGGCCGGCCTCGAGCCCGGCGCCCTCGACCTGATCGTGTTCGGCACCTGCAGTTTCGACGACCAGGTGCCCAATCAGGCTTCAGGACTGCAGCGCAGGCTCGGCGCCGCCAATGCGGCGGCCATGGACATCAACACGGCCTGCACGAGTTTCCTCTACGCCCTGTCCACGGCCAACGCGATGATCCGCAGCGGCGTGGTGCGCAGGGCGCTGGTGCTGGGCGGCGAACTGATCTCGCAGCTCATGGACTGGGACAACCGCAATGTCGCCGTGCTGTTCGGCGACGGCTGCGCCGCGCTGGTGCTGGAAGCGACCGACCGGGAAGTAGGGCTGCTCGGCGAACGGCTCGGGTGCGATGGCGAGGCACGGCCGACGCTTGTCATCGAGGGCATGGGCAGCCGCTACGCAGACTTCGAACGCCGGTATGGCATGACCCACTGGGTGTTCGAGGGACAGGAAATCTTCAAGCGCGCGGTGCTCGGCATGACGCAGGCCTGTGCCGACGTGCTCGCGGCGCAGGGGCTCGGGGCGGACGATATCGATCTCGTCGTTCCGCACCAGGCGAACCTGCGGATCATCGAGGCCGTCGCGAAGCGTGCGGGCGTGCCGATGGAGCGGGTGTTCGTGAATGTGCAGCGGTACGGGAACATGTCTTCCGGAACGGTGCCGGTGGCGCTCGTCGAAGCCCTCGAGGAGGGCCGCGTGAGGCCTGGCGCCCGGCTGCTGCTGCCGGCCTTCGGCGCCGGGCTGACCTGGTGCGCGCACCTGATCCGTTGGGGTGAGCGCGTCACGCCGCTTGGACAGAGCCCGGCGGAACTGCCGCCCTGCGGGCGCACGGCGCTCGAACTGGTCGCCGACCTGCGCCAGCGCCGGAGCCGGAGCCGGAGCCGATGATGCATCGCCAGTCGATGGCGGATGGCCCGAACTCCCGGCCTTTCCCGCGGTCCAAGGTTGCGGAGTTCGTCGGGCATGCGCCGCGGGGCGCCGGGAGTGGGTGGATGAGTCGTGTGAGGGTGGTGTTCGCGGCGCTGTTGGCCGGACTGTCCCTGTCGTCGGGCGTCGCCCAGGCTGCGGACGCGGCGTCGGGGACGTCGGATGTCCACGGCAACTGGGGTTTCCTCGACAAGTACTGCGGCAATTGCCACAACGCCACGGACTGGGCGGGCGGCGTCGCCTACGACACGCTGTCGCCGGACGAGATTGCGAAGGACGGCGAGATCTGGGAGCGCGCCGTACGCAAGTTGCGTGGTCACATGATGCCGCCGCCGGGCGAACCGCAGCCGGACCCGGCTGCACTCAATGCGTTCGCGCGGGCGATCGAGACGACGCTGGATGCGAGCGCGAAGGCAGCGGCGAACCCGGGCAGCGTGGGCCTGCATCGGCTCAACAAACCGGAATACGCCAATGCCATCCGCGACCTGTTCGATCTCCGGATCAATGTCTCGAACCTGCTGCCCCGGGATGACCAGAGCTCCGGCTTCGATAATTCCGCCGATGTGCTGAAGGTGTCGCCGTCGTTCCTCGACCAGTACCTGAATGCCGCCCGACAGGTGAGCGTGCTGGCCGTCGGCAATCCGAATGCGAGGACGCAGAGCACGAACTATCCCGGCACCTGGCAGGCTTCGCAGTACCTGCACCTCGAGGGACTGCCGCTCGGCACGCGCGGCGGCATGCTGATCGAGCACGAGTTCCCCGTCGATGGCGAATACGAGGTCACGATCAACGGCCTCGTGGGCGCCGGTTACCTCTGGGGCGTGATGGAGCCGAACACGCTGGTCGTGACGGTGGATGACAGGCGGGTCTACGAGGCGGATCTGGGCGGGGACAAGGATCTAGACGCCGTGGACCTGCAGCAGGCCGAAGGCGTGGGGGCGATCAATTCGCGCTTCCGCAATATCCGCATGAAGGTCCCCGCCGGACTGCATCGCATCGGCATCGCTTTCCGGAAGACCTCTTCGGCGGAGATCGATGACCCGCTGCACGATTTCGTGCCGGTGGAGGGCGTGGGGCTGGCCGTCAACGGGGTGTCCAGCGGACCGCGCATCAGTGGCGTGGAAGTCCGCGGTCCGCTCTCCAGGGACGCGCTGAGCGATACGCCAAGCCGAAGGCGGATCTTCATCTGCCGGCCGTCGACCGCCGCGGAGGAAACGCCCTGCGCGCGCCGTATCCTGGGTGCCGTGGCGCGCAAGGCTTTCAGGCGACCGGTGTCGGACGCCGACCTGACAGGCGCGATGGCGTTCTATGCGGACGGACGCAGGCAGGCCGACTTCGATACGGGCATCCAGAAGGGCCTGATGGCCCTGCTCGTCAGCCCGAAATTCCTGTTCCGCTCGCATACCCCGCCGGCCGGCACGCAACCTGGCCAGACTTTCCGCATTGCGGATCTGGATCTGGCCTCCAGGCTGTCGTTCTTCCTGTGGAGCGCGCCGCCGGATGACACGCTGGTCAGCCTGGCTACGGAGGGTCGGCTCAAGGATCCACAGGTCTACGAGGTACAGGTCCGCCGCATGCTGAAGGACCCGCGGGCGCATGCGCTCGTGACGAACTTCGCGTTCCAGTGGCTGAACGTGCACGGGGCGGAGATCGTGAATCCGGACCAGAACCTGTTCCCGGACTTCTCGGAAGATCTCGTCCCGGCCTTCAAGAAAGAGATGGAACTCTTCATCGGCAGCATCTTCGAGGCTGATCGCAGCGTGCTGGACCTGCTCACCGCGAACCACAGCTTCGTGAACGAACGCCTCGCGCTGCATTACGGCCAGCGTGATGTCCGCGGCGGCCAGTTCCGCCGTATAGAGTTCAAGGACTCCTACCGCCGCGGTCTGCTGGGCAAGGGCGCGTTCCTGCTGGCGACGTCCTACGCGAACCGCACCACGCCGGTGCTGCGCGGCGCCTATGTCCTCGAGCACCTGCTGGGAACGCCGCCCGCGGCCCCGCCGCCGGGTGTGTCCCCGTTCCCCGAAAGCCAGGAAGGCGGCGAGCAGTTCACCGTGCGCGCTCGCATGGAAAAGCACCGCGCCTCGAAATCCTGCGCGTCCTGCCACGGCGTCATCGATCCGATCGGCATCGCACTGGAGAACTTCAATGCCGTGGGCCAGTGGCGTGACAAGGACATCGATGCCGGCACGGCCATCGATTCGAGCGGGCAGCTGGCCGACGGCACGCTGGTCAAGGGCGTCGATGGCCTGCGTGACGCGCTGGTCGCGCGGCCGACGCAGTTCGTTTCGACCTTCACCGAGAACCTGATGACCTTCGCGCTGGGACGCTCGGTGCAGCATTTCGACATGCCGACCCTGCGCGAAATCGTCCGACAGGCCGCCAGCGACAACTACCGCTTCTCGACGCTCGTCCTTGCCGTCGTCAACAGTCCCGCCTTCCTGATGGATCGCGTGCCGGACGGCAAGCCCGAAGCGCCGGTGCGTACCGCCCAGCTGCGGTAAGCCCCAACGGTACCGCCGAGGAAACGAACATGTTCATCACGAAGAAATACCTTTCGCGTCGAACCGTGCTGCGGGGGGTCGGCGCCACCGTCTCCCTGCCGTTGCTGGATGCGATGGTTCCGGCGCAGACGGCACTCTCGAAGACCGCCGCGGCAGCAAGGCCGCGCATGGTTTTCGTCTACTTTCCGCACGGTGCGGTCATGGACAAGTGGACGCCGACGCGGGAGGGCAAGGACTTCGACCTGCCGCAGATCCTGGCGCCGCTCAAGCCATTCCAGAAGCAGTTGACCGTCATCAGCGGTCTGGAGAACAAGTCGGCGATCGCGGCGCCGGTGCATGCGATCACGCCGGGCACCTGGCTCAGCTGCGTGGAACCGCGCATCAGCCATGATCCCTATGGCGGGGTGACGGTCGACCAGATCGCGGCGCGGAAGATCAGCATGGATACGCCCCTGCCGTCGCTCGAAGTGGCGACGGAGGAACGGGGCGGCGAGGGCAGCTGCGACCGCAATTACGGCTGCAGCTACGGCAAGACGATTTCCTTCCGTACGCCGACCACGCCGCTGCCCATGGAACACAATCCGCGAAAGCT
>JBEEKA010000003.1:0-4108 GCA_041168985.1 Pseudomonadota bacterium
GACATCCAGTTCCCTTACGTGTTCGTGCAGGTCGCCTACCCGGGCGTCCCGCCGTCGCAGCTCGAGACCGAAGTCACGCGCAAGGTCGAGGACGCCGTGGCCTCGATCGTCGGCATCGAACACATCATGTCGACGGTCACCAAGGGTGTGTCGCAGACGACCATCGAATTCAAGTTCGGCACGGATCTGTCGCAGGCGATGGACGATGTGCGCGATGCCGTTTCGCGCATCCGCCCGGACCTGCCGCTCGATGCCAACGAGCCCTATATCGGCCGCCCCACGACGGCCGGCGATCCGGTCCTCACGTTCGCGGTCGCGTCCGACAACCTGACGGACACGGAACTGTCCTGGTTCGTCGACCTGAACGTCATCCGCAGCATCAGTGGCGTCGACGGGGTCGGCCAGGTCACGCGCGTGGGCGGCGCAACGCGCGAAGTCCGCGTGGACCTGGACGCAAACCGCATGGCGGCGCTGGGCGTGTCGGCGGCCGATGTCTCGTCGCAGCTGTCTCGCACCCAGGC
The DNA here is from genome assembly GCA_041168985.1 of Pseudomonadota bacterium. Classification (GTDB taxonomy): domain Bacteria; phylum Pseudomonadota; class Gammaproteobacteria; order Steroidobacterales; family Steroidobacteraceae; genus ZC4RG30. The sequence goes on from JBEEKA010000003.1 coordinate 522, forward strand.
CGAATTGCCCGGTGGCGAAACCCGCATCGGCCAGCAGGCCCAGAGCGTGCGCACGCTGGGCACCATCGCGTCCATGCAGGAACTCGCGGCCCTCCCGATCGCCCTGAGCGGCGGACGCTCCGTGCGTCTCGATGCCATCGCCGAAGTCCGCGACCAGGCCGCGGACCCGACGCAGATCGCGGTGCTCGACGGCAAGCAGGTCATCGGCTTCCAGGTGATGCGCGCCTGGGGCGAAGGTGCCGTGAAGGTCGCCGACGGGGCGCGCGAAGCGGTCAAGGCACTGCAGTCGCAGTACCCGAACATCCGGATCACCGAGATCAACTCCGTCGCCGACACCCGCGTCCGCGAGTCCTTCCACAGCTCGATGACGATGCTGATCGAAGGCTCGATCCTGGCCATCATCGTCGTCTGGTTCTTCCTGAAGGACATCCGGGCCACCCTGATTTCCGCGACGGCCCTGCCACTCGCCGTCATCCCGACCTTCTGGGCCCTGTATCTCTTCGGCTTCTCGATCAACTTCCTGACCATGCTCGCGCTGACGCTCGTGGTCGGCATGCTCGTCGACGATGCGATCGTCGAAGTCGAGAACATCGTGCGCCACATCCGCATGGGCAAGACGCCCCTGCAGGCGGCCTCCGATGCGGCGATCGAGATCGGCCTCGCCGTGGTGGCCACGTCGCTGACGCTGTGCGCCGTGTTCATCCCGACGGCCTTCATGGACGGCATTCCGGGCCAGTTCTTCAAGCCCTTCGGCTTCACGGCCACCGTGGCCGTCCTGTTCTCGTTGTTCGTGGCCCGAACGCTGACGCCCATGATGGCGGCCAAGTTCATGCGCCCGCACCCGGAGCACGAAGACGACGGTCCGTCCAAGCGCTGGTACATGGGTCACGCGGAATGGGCCCTGCGCCATCGCAAGACGACGATCCTGGTCACGACCGTGGCGATGATCGGCAGCTTCGCGCTGGCCATCATCCTGCCGAAGAGCTTCCAGCCCGCGGATGACCTGGCCTATGTCGGCCTGAACCTGACACTGCCTCCCGGCGCGCGCATCGAGGACATCGCAGCCACCGCGGACAAGGTGCGGGAGATCGCCGCGAGCCACAAGGAAGTGAAGCACGTTTACACCGTGGTGAACGCGCAGCGCGCGACGATCGCGCTCATCCTCACGGAAGTCAAAGAGCGCAAGATCAGCCAGCAGGACCTGCAGCAGATGATGCTGGAGGAAACAAAGGCCATCCCGGGCGCCCGGGTCACGCTCGGCGGCTTCAGTTTCGGGCCCAGCAGCGGCAACGTGCAGATGGAACTGACGGGTGACGATTCCAATGCGCTGGCCGCAGCGGCAACGGAAATCGAGCGCCAGATGCGCGACGTGCCGGTCCTCGCGGGTGTCACCACCAGCGCCAACCTCCTCGCCCCGGAAATCGTCGTCCGGCCGCGCCCTGAGCGGGCCGCGGAACTCGGCGTGACCACCGCGACACTGAGTCAGGTCACGCGCATTGCGACCAGCGGTGACGTGACGGTGAACCTGCCCAAGATGAACCTGCCGGATCGCCAGGTCCCGATCCGGGTGCGGCTCAACGACAACGCGCGCGCGGACATCGAGCAGATCCGGCTGATGCCCGTGCCTTCCTCGGGCGGTCCGGTGCCGTTGATGAACGTTGCGGATGTCAGTTTCGGTGCAGGACCGGCGCAGATCACGCGCCGCGACCGCAGCCGCAACATCACCGTGTCTGCAACGCTTGCCGCGGCGGCACCCGGACAGAAACCCATCGTGCTGGGCGACGCGATCAAGATCGTCGACAACCTCCCGGCGGTGAAGAACCTGCCGGCGGGGGTTTCCCAGGTGAAGTCAGGCGACGCCGAGTTCCAGTCGAAGATCTTCGCCAGCTTCCTGCTCGCGATGCTGATCGGCATCCTGTGCATCTATGCGCTGCTGGTCCTGCTCTTCCACGACATGGTGCAGCCGGTGACGATCCTCTCCGCGCTGCCGCCCTCCGTCGGTGGCGCGTTCATCGCCCTGTTCCTGTTCCGGATGGAACTGTCGCTGCCCTCCCTGATCGGCCTGCTGACGCTGATGGGCATCGTGACGAAGAACTCGATCCTGCTGGTGGAGTACATCGTCATGGCGCGTCGCGAACACGGCATGTCGCGGGACGAAGCCGTTCTCGACGCCTGCTCGAAGCGCGTACGCCCGATCGTCATGACGACGATCGCAATGGTGGCCGGCATGCTGCCCATCACCGTCGGACTGCATGGCTCCTCGTCATTCAGCAAGCCGATGGGCGCTGCCGTGATCGGAGGCCTGATTGCCTCCACCGCCCTGTCGCTGTTCGTGGTCCCGGTGGTCTACACGCTGTTCGACGATTTCGAACACCGCGTCCGCGGATGGCTGGGTCGTAAGAACCCGGTCACGGACTCCAGTAAAGCCACGGACGAGCCGCCGCCGAACGCAGCGTAAGCCCGATCGGCAGGTCGTCGGCGGACTGCCAGACCGTCCACTTCGCCTCCCCGGTGAAGTGGACGATCAGCTGCCGGGACGCGGCCAGCGCGGCAAGGTTCAGCGACAGGCGCTCGGTCGGCGACACGGGGGCCGTCATCGCCACGCAGGCCGGCGAGGCGGCCGGATCAACGGCGGCCTCGATGCCGGGCGACCCCGGAAAGAGCGACGCCGTGTGGGCGTCCTCGCCCATGCCCAGCACGACCACGTCGAAAGGCAGGGGCAGCTCGGCCTCCAGGCGCCGCCAGGCCGCTTCGGCGCCCAGCGCCGCCGTCGCGGCCTCGTTCTTCAGCGGCACGAAGGTCGCCGCGGCGGCCCGGTCGGCCAGCAGCGCCCGACGCACCATCCCTTCGTTGCTCGCCGCATCCGAAGGCGGCACCCAGCGTTCGTCGGTCAGCGTGATCACCACGCGCGACCAGTCGAGATCCAGGCGCCGCAGCCGCTCGAACACGGGCAGCGGCGTACGCCCGCCTGCCACGACGAGGCTCGCGCGCTGGTGCTCCTCGATCGCGTCGGCCAGCAGTACCGCGATGTCGTCCGCGAGGACGGCCGCGAGAGACGGCGCGTCGTCGCGCCGGACCAGTTCGCAGTCGCGGTTCACAACTCGCCGTTCCAGCTGTAACCGTCGCGGCCGATCAACGCGCTTGCGGCTGCCGGGCCCCAGGTGCCGGCGGTATAGCCCTTGGGCCGCTCGTCGTACTGCGCCCAGCCCTCGCGGATCGGGTCGATCCAGCGCCAGGCGGCGTCCAGTTCATCGCGACGCATGAAGAGCGTCAGGTTCCCCTTGACCACGTCCATGAGCAGGCGCTCGTAGGCGTCGAGCTGGTGGTCCCGGAAACTGGAGGCGAGGTCCAGCGACAGGTCCACCGGCGCCAGCTTCATCGCGTCGCCGGGCTTCTTGGCGAGGATCGTCAGGGTGATGCTGTCGCAGGGCTGCAGGCAGATGCGAAGGCGGTTCGGCTGCTGGCTGCCGGCGTGGGCACCGAAGATGGAATGCGGCACGTCGTCGAAGGTCACGACGATTTCGCTGACTTTTTCCTGCAGCCGCTTGCCTGTGCGCAGGTAGAACGGCACGCCGGCCCAGCGCCAG
>JBEEKA010000004.1:0-10329 GCA_041168985.1 Pseudomonadota bacterium
CGAAGAAGATGAGCAAAGAGGCCACCGAGAAGGCGACCAAAGAATTGAAAAAACTTCGGATGATGAGTCCGATGTCGGCGGAAGCCACGGTGGTGCGCAACTACATCGACTGGCTCGTGAAGGTGCCCTGGAAGAAGCGCAACAAGGTCAACAAGGATATCGCCAACGCGCAGAAGGTCCTGGACCAGGACCACTTCGGCCTGGACAAGGTCAAGGAGCGCATCGTCGAGTACCTCGCGGTGCTCAAGCGCGTCGACAAGATGAAGGGACCCATCCTGTGCCTCGTCGGCCCGCCGGGCGTCGGCAAGACCTCCCTTGGCCAGAGCATCGCGCGCGCGACGAACCGGAAGTTCGTGCGCATGTCGTTGGGCGGCGTGCGGGACGAGGCCGAGATCCGCGGCCACCGACGCACTTACATTGGCTCCATGCCGGGCAAGGTCGTGCAGAACATGGCCAAGTCGGGCGTGCACAACCCGCTGTTCCTGCTCGATGAGATCGACAAGATGGCGATGGATTTCCGGGGTGACCCGTCCGCCGCGCTGCTGGAAGTGCTCGATCCCGAGCAGAACACGACGTTCAACGACCACTACCTTGAAGTGGACTTCGACCTGTCTGACGTGATGTTCATCTGCACCGCGAACAGCCTGAATATTCCGGCGCCGCTGCTCGATCGCATGGAGGTGATCCGCATCCCGGGTTACACCGAGGACGAGAAGCTGAACATCGCGCGCCGTTACCTTGTCCCGAAGCAGGTCAAGGCCAATGGGCTGAAGGACAAGGAGCTGAAAGTCGAGGACGCCGCGCTGCTCGACATCATCCGTTACTACACGCGCGAGGCCGGCGTGCGCAGCCTCGAGCGCGAGATCGCGAAGATCTGTCGCAAGGCCGTGAAGCAGTTGCTGCTCGAGAAGAAGGCGAAGAGCGTGGCCGTCACGGCCGCGAACCTCGACAGCTTCCTCGGCGTGAAGCGCTTCCGTTACGGCAAGGCGGAGGAGGCCGATCGCATCGGTCACGTCACGGGCCTGGCCTGGACGGAAGTCGGCGGCGAACTGCTGTCTATCGAAGCCGCCGTGCTGCCCGGAAAGGGCAAGCCGGTCTTCACGGGCCAGCTGGGCGACGTGATGAAGGAATCGATCCAGGCGGCAATGACCGTCGTGCGCAGTCGCAGCGACGTGCTGGGCCTCGACAAGGATTTCCATTCCAACAACGACTTCCATATCCACCTGCCCGAGGGGGCGACCCCCAAGGACGGGCCGTCCGCAGGCATCGGAATCTGCACGGCACTGGTTTCAGCGCTGACGAAGATCCCGGTGCGCGCCGACGTCGCGATGACGGGCGAAATCACGCTGCGCGGCGAGGTGTTGCCCATCGGTGGCCTGAAGGAAAAGCTTCTCGCGGCCCATCGCGGCGGCATTTCGCAGGTGCTGATCCCGGTCGACAACGAAAAGGACCTTGCCGAGATCCCTGACACGATCAAGGGCGGACTGGAGATCAGGCCGGTGCGCTGGATCGATGAGGTCCTCGAGGTTGCCCTGGCCCACCAGCCGACACCCAATGTGAAGGCCGACGGCCGAAAGAAGGCGTCGGGGGACAAGAAGTCAGCGCGTCGCGCACGGCGTACAACAAAGATGGTGCAAGCCCACTGAAGTTTGGTTATAGTGCGCGCCCTCGCGATGGCCAAACGCCATCGCGGGCTGGCGCGGGATGCCGAGTTCGGGGTGCTTAGCTCAGCTGGTAGAGCGTCGCCCTTACAAGGCGAATGTCGGGGGTTCGATCCCCTCAGCACCCACCACGCCTTGAGGTTTTGGTCGTCGGAGCGGTAGTTCAGCTGGTTAGAATACCGGCCTGTCACGCCGGGGGTCGCGGGTTCGAGTCCCGTCCGCTCCGCCATCTCAAAAGCAGTCCTTCACCGCTGAACGGAAGGACTCACCAACCTCCCTCACGTCCCCTCTGCATACTGCCCCTGTGGCAGGTACAATCGCCGCCTTTCCCTGTTCGGCGTCCACCATGCTGCAGAAAATCGGCGACAAACTGCAGGGACAGCGCTGGCTGTCCTTCTCCATCCTGTTCCTTCTGGCCATCCTGTTCGCGGCCTGGGGCGCATATGGCATCGTTGACTTCACTTCCGGCGGGGGCAACTACGCCGCGAAGGTGAACGGCGAGGAGATCCGCGCCGATGACGTCAACCGCGCCTGGCAGCAGCAGCAGCCGCAGCTGGCCCGCATGTTCAATGGCGAGATCCCGGCCGAGCAGCGCGAGGCCCTTCAGTCACGCCTGATCGATGGCTTCGTGCGTGAGAAGGTCGTCGCCCAGCGCGCCGAGAAGATGGGCTTCCGTGCAACGGATGCGCAGGTGGTGCGGGCCTTCCAGTCCGAGCAGGCCTTCCAGGTCGACGGCAAATTCGATGCGATGGCCGCCAAGGCGCGACTCGCCCAGGCCGGCATTTCCGAGTCCGCCTACGTCGCGGATCAGCGCCGCCAGCTGGCGATGAACCAGCTCGCCGGAGCAGTGGGTGCCACCGATTTCCTGACGGCGAAGGAGATCCAGCGCGTACAGACCTTGCGGGGCGAGCAGCGCGAGCTGCGTTTCGCCCTGCTCACGCCGCAGCAGTTCGGTGCCGGCCCTGCGCCGGGCGCCGACGCGATCGAGGCGTACTACAAGGCCCACGAAAGGGATTTCCTGACGACCGAATCCGTGAAGCTGGCCTATGCCGAGTTGTCACTGGCGGATGTCGCGGCGAAGGTCATCGTCAGCGATGCGCAGCTGCGCGAGAAGTACGCCGCGACGCGCGAGAATTACGTCGAAGCGGAGCGTCGCCACGCGCGCCATATCCTGGTGAAGGACAAGGCCGAGGCGGATGCGGTCTATGCGCAGGTCTCGGGTGGAAAGGATTTCGCGGCGCTCGCCAAGGAGAAGTCGCAGGACCCGGGCTCCGCGTCGCAGGGCGGCGATCTGGGCTGGGCCGATCGCAATGCCTACGTGCCGGAATTCACGGCGGCGCTGTTCGAACTGAAAGCCGGTGAGGTCAGCAAGCCGGTCAAGACGCAGTTCGGTTACCACGTCATCAAGCTGGAAGCGGTCGAGGCCGGCAAGTCCAGGGGCTTCGATGAAGTGAAAGGTGAAATCGAAGCCCAGCTCAAGCGCGACATGGCCGGTGACAGGTTCGGCGAAATCCAGGAACAGTTGCAGCAGCGCCTCGACAAGGGCGCCGGCGGTTTCGACGAGCTCGTGAAGGAATTCGGCTTGAAGGCGGGCAGCGTGGAACGCTTTGAGCGGGGCGCCGGCGGTGCGCCGCTGGGCGGCGACGCCGCATTGAACGAGCTCGTTCTCGGGGATCGGGCGCTGAACCAGCGCGCGGTCGTGGGTCCCGTGGCGCAGGGCGAGGAAAACATCCTCATCGCGAAGGTGCTGGAGCACCATCCGCCTGTTCCGAAGCCGCTGGCGCAGGTCCGTGACAGCATCGTCGCTGCGCTGGTGCGGGAGCGGGGCTCCGAGGCGGCGCGCAAGGCCGCGGAAGCCGCGCTGGCCCGCCTCACGGCCGGAGAAACCTTCGACAAGGTCGCTGCCGACCTGAAGCTCCGGTCTGACCCGGCGCGGAAGGTGTCACGCAGCTCGACGGACCTTCCGGTCCAGGTCCGTGCTGCGGCGTTCGCGGGCCTGCGTCCCGCCGAAGGCAAGCCGGTACTGAAGGCCGTACCGCTGGATGAAGGTGGCGTGGCGCTGCTGGCGGTCACCGGAGTCCGGCTCCCCAGGGCGGACGATGATGCCACGTCACAGGGTGTGGTCGCGCAGGCCGAGGTCCGGCGCCACGGCATGGCGGAAACGGAGGCCTACGTGGCCGAGCTCATCCGGACCGCGAAGATCAAGAAGAACCTGAAGGTCTTCAACTGATCGGTCATGGCGGGCGATAGCGAAAAGCCCGTCAAGGTGCTGGTGATCCTCGCCGCCATGGCGCTGGGCGGCGGGGTCGGTATCCTCGCCGGTCCTGACGGCCAGATCAGCGGTCTGGATGTCATCAAGGCCTGCGATTTCCTCGGCAGCCTGTTCATCAACCTGCTGAAGATGCTCATCGTCCCGCTGGTGATGTCGTCGGTCATCACGGGCGTCGCGGGCATGGGCAACACCCGCAGCCTCGGCCGTCTAGGCGCCACGTCCTTCGCGTTCTATCTGATCACGACCGCGCTTGCCGTGTTGATCGCACTGGCCGTGCTGAATGCGGTGCAGCCGGGCATCGTGCAGGGCCAGCCCGCGCGGGAACTGCTGTCCCTGCATGCGGATGCTGCGTCGGTCGACATCAGCGTGCGGGCAAAGGCTTCCGGCGGACTTCTGGATCTGTTGCTGGGCATGGTTCCGACGAACATCGTGGAGGCAGCGTCCGGCGGCAAGCTGCTGGGCCTGCTGTTCTTCAGCGTGCTGTTCGGCCTTTTCCTGACCCACGTCGAGTCCCCCTACCGCGAGGCCGTCAGCAACCTCTGGCAGGGCATCTTCCGCGTGATGATGCGCATGACCGAGTTCGTCATGAAGCTCGCCCCGCTCGGCGTTTTCGGACTCACGGCCCGCGTCGTCGCGCGCACGGGTTTTGCTTCGGCAGGACCCCTGCTGCTGTTTGGCGCCTGCGTCGTCGCCAGCCTCGCGATCTACGCTTTCCTGGCCTTGCCGCTGCTGATCCGGCTGGCGGGCCGCGTAAGGCCATGGGGGCTTTTCCCGGCCATGGCGCCCGCCCTGCTGACCGCCTTTTCGACCGCTTCGTCGTCGGCTACGTTGCCCCTGACGATGGAGTGCACGGAGAAGGGCGCCGGGGTGTCGGCACGCGTATCGGGCTTCGTGCTGCCGCTTGGCGTTTCGATCAACCATGCCGGCAGCGCGCTGTACGAGTGCGCGGCGGCGCTCTTCATCGCCCAGGCCTACGGACTGCACCTGTCGTTCATGGTCCAGGTCACGATCGTGGTGCTGGCGCTGGTGACCTCGATGGGAATTGCCGGCATACCAGCCGCGTCCCTGGTCGGGATCACGGTGATCCTCGGCGCCGTCGGCCTGCCGGCGGAAGCGATCGGCGTCCTGCTGGTGCTGGACCGGCTGCTGGACATGATGCGCACGGCCGTTAACGTGCTGGCCGATGCAGCCTGCGCGGTGATCGTCGCGCGGCTCGCGGGCGAGCAGGGCGTCCTGTCACGCCCTGCCGCCGGGTAACGCCTTTATTCGGCTTCGCCGCCGAAGCTCATGCCGACCGTGCTGAAGCCGGCATCGACGTAAAGGATCTCCGCGGTCACGCCGCTCGCCAGGTCCGAGCACAGGAACAGGGCAGCCTTGCCCACGTCTTCCGTCGTCACGTTCCGGCGCAGCGGCGCGATCTGGGCGACATGGCCCAGCATCTTGCGGAAACCGGCGATGCCCGCCGCGGCAAGCGTCTTGATCGGGCCTGCCGAGATGCCATTGACGCGGATGCCCTTCGGGCCGAGGTCCGCGGCGAGGAAGCGCACATTGGCCTCGAGGCTGGCTTTCGCAAGGCCCATGACGTTATAGGCCGGAATCGACCGCACGGCGCCGAGGTAGCTCAGCGTCAGGATCGACGCATCGCGGCCTTCCATCAACGGTGCGGCTGCGCGGGCCAGCGCGGTGAGGCTGTAGCTCGAGACATCATGGGCGATGCGAAAGGCTTCCCGCGAGGTCCCGTCGACGAAGTTGCCCGCGAGTGCCTCGCGCGGGGCAAAGGCCACGGCATGCACGAGGATGTCGAAGTGGCCCCATTGTTCCTTCAGCGCGGCGAAGACGGCGTCGATCTCGGTGTCGATCGTCACGTCCAGCGGCAGGATGATCTTCGAACCCAGTGACTCGGCGAGCGGCTCCACGCGTTCCTTCAGCTTCTCGTGGCCGTAGGTGAAGGCGAGTTCAGCGCCCTGAGCGTGCAGCTGCTGCGCGATGCCCCAGGCGATCGAACGGTCGGTGGCGACGCCGACGATCAGTGCGCGCTTGCCAGTAAGGAGTCCCATGCTTGCCCCGGTGGTAATGGACGTAGGGCAGGAATGATACCGCCTCAGGTCCCGCTGCGCGGGGATGCGATGAGTCTCTGGCCTGGCTTGATCGGGTCCCTGGCGCCGAGTCGGTTCCATTCACGCAGCGCATCGACGGTGACCTTGAGGCTGCGGGCGATGCTGTAGAGCGTGTCGCCAGCCTTGACCACGTAGGTCGCCGCCTTGCCCGGTCTGTCCTTGCGGGTTTCCAGGGTGGGTGCGGACGCCTTCCGGGTCGCCGGCACCTCCACCATGGTCTCCGCGGGCAGTTTCAGTTTCTGGCCCGGCTGCAGCGTGCCGCTGGCCGTCAGGTTGTTGAGTGAGGCGAGCGTGGCCACCGGCACTCCTGTCTTGCGCGCGATGGCCGACAGCGAGTCACCCCGTGCGACCACGTGCAGATGCCGCGCCTGGCCCTTGCGCAGGGACTCGTGCCCGCCATCGACGCGAGCCGCCGCCTCGAGCACCTTTGGCGGCAGGGCGGTCACCGAAGAGGGGATCCTCAGTTCGGTTTCCGGTTCGAGCTTCGCATCGGGACGCAGGCCATTCAGTTCACCCAAAACGGCGGCATTCGTGCCGAATTTCCTGGCGATGAGGGCCAAGGTGTCCTTCGGGCGGACCTCGTACCGTTCCACGCGCATGCGCTGGTCGGGTGTCAGCTGCAGCAGGTTCTCGCGGAAGGTGGCGGCGGATTCCACCGGCACAAGGAGGAAATGCGGGCCGTTCGGAGGCGTCGCAAATCGGTGGAAGGCCGGATTGAGGCCATACAGCTCCTCGTCGGACAGGCCCGCGAGCTCGGCCGCCACGGCCATGTTGATCTGGCCTCCGGTCTCGACCCGCTGGAAGAAGGGCTCGTTCGGGATTTCACTGAATGCCAACCCGTACCTGCCGGGATCCTTGACCAGTCGCGCCATGGCGAGCAGGCGCGGCACATAGGCCTGGGTTTCCTTCGGCAGCTTCAGGTTCCAGTAATCGATGGGCCGGCCATGCGACTCGTTCACGCGGACCTGGCGGTCCACGGCCATCTCGCCACAGTTGTACGCGGCGATGGCCAGCAGCCAGTCGCCATTGAACATGTCACGCAACCACTCGAGGTAATCCAGCGCGGCCCGCGTTGCGGACACCACGTCGCGGCGTCCGTCATACCACCAGTCCTGCCGCAGTCCGAAGCGCGTCCCCGTGCCGGGGATGAACTGCCACAGGCCAGATGCCCGCGCGTGCGAATAGGCGTAGGGCTCGAACGCGCTCTCGATCACCGGCAGGACCGCCAGTTCCAGCGGGAGATGCCGTGCCTCGATCTCGGTCACGATGTAATGGAGGTAAGGCGCAGCGCGCGTGAAGATGCGCTCGATGTAATCCGGGTGCCGCAGGTACCAGTTCAGCTGCTGGTCGATGCGCGGCTCCTCGATGTCACCCAGTCCCATTCCCGCGCGCAGACGGTCGAAGAGGTCCGTATAGACCTCGCCAGGCAGCGCCTTGTGCAACAGGCCGTCGTAGCCGACCGTGGCGCCCTGTTCGAGTTCAGGCGTCGACAGGGGCGGAAGCGTTATCGCGACCGGAGTCGGGATCGACGGCTTCGGGTCCGCCGCGGGTCCGGTGGTCGCACACGCGGCCAGCAATAGGGTGGCAATGCCCGGCAGGGCCAGCCTGAAATCTGCCAACTTGCACCCCTGTCCGGTCTGGAGGCAGTCTAGGTTTCGAAGAGGGCGGTATTTAACCGGCGGGACACAGGCTTGCCAACTTTTTTCCACAATCGACCCGCGTCCGCGCTGGCTGAACACTGGTTCGCGGATGGTCCCGGACAGGAGTTGCTGGCCGCCGAGTCGCAGTTGCTCTCGGGAGTCCTGGACGAGGTTTTCGGCTACGAATTGCTGCAGTTGGGCAGCTGGGGCAATACACGTTCCCTGCTCGACAGGGCCCGCACGCGCCGCCAGACCATTCTGGGGGAGTCGACGTTTCCAGGTGTCGTCGACGTGGTGGGCCGCTGCGGCGCGCTGCCGCTCCAGTCGCACAGCGTCGATGCCGTGCTGCTGCCCCACACCCTGGAGTACGCTGCGGACCCTCGTACCGTGATCCGGGAGGCGCATCGGGTGCTGACCGGGGAAGGGCAGCTCCTGGTGCTCGGGTTCCGCCCCTGGAGCCTCTGGGGGCTGCGGGCGGTGCTGCCCCGGGGCATGCCGCAGGGTTTTCGCCAGCTGCTCCCGGATCGCCGCATCAGGGACTGGCTGGCGGTGCTGGGCTGCGAAGTCGTGGGTATCCATCGATACCTGCGCCGCGGGCCGCTGGATCCGCGCCCGGCCGGGGGCTACCTGATCCGCGCGCGCAAGCGCCTTTACACGCCGACGCCGATCCGCCCCATTGCCGTGCGGGGCCAGGCGGAAGCCATTGGAGTCTCATGACCGAAGTCGAGATCTACACCGACGGCGCCTGTCGGGGAAATCCGGGCCCCGGAGGCTGGGGGGCCCTGCTCCTGCACGGGACGACGGAAAAGGAATTGTCCGGCGCCGAGGCCCTGACCACCAACAACCGCATGGAACTGATGGGCGCCATCATGGCCCTGGCCGCGCTGAAACGCAGCGTGCGCGTCCGCCTGCATACCGATTCCAAGTACGTCTGCACGGGCGTTTCGGAATGGCTGCCCAACTGGAAAGCGCGCGGCTGGAAGACCGCTGACAGGAAGCCGGTCAAGAACCAGGATCTCTGGGAGCGGCTCGATGCCGAGGCCCGGCGACATGACGTGACCTGGACCTGGGTCAAAGGTCATTCGGGCAATCCCGGCAACGAGCGGGTGGACAAGCTGGCCAATGCCGCGATCGACGAGTTGCTTGCGGTAGACTCGCCCTGATGCGCCAGATCGTCCTCGATACGGAAACCACGGGACTTGAAGTCAGCCAGGGGCATCGCGTCATCGAGGTCGGCGGCGTCGAGCTGGTGAACCGGCGTCCCACGGGCCGCGTCTTCCATCACTACGTGAATCCGAATCGTGACATCGACGCCGGTGCCGCGGCGGTCCACGGCATCACGCTGGCAAAGCTCGCCGGCAAGCCGCGCTTCGAGGCCATCGCGCAGGATTTCCTCGACTTCATCGATGGCGCGGAACTGGTCGCGCACAACGCGCCGTTCGATATCGCCTTCCTAGACGAGGAACTGCGACTTTACGCACTTCGGACGGGCGGCGAACGCGTCAGGATCCGCGGCAAATGCCGCGTGCTCGATACGCTCGCGCTGGCGAAGGAACTCCATCCGGGGCAGCGCAACGGGTTGGACGCGCTCTGCAAACGATATTCGGTGGACAATTCGCACCGCGAATACCATGGCGCGCTGCTCGATGCGCGCATCCTCGCGGATGTCTACCTCGCCATGACGGGTGGCCAGAGCGCCCTGCAGCTGGACGAAGGTCCGCGAGGGGCGCTGGAAGAAGCCGTGGTGTCGCAGGCGCTGGACCGGGTGGCGGGAAGCCTGCCGGTCATCGGTCCGACGGAACTGGAACTGGCAGCCCACGAAAGGCTGCTTTCGATCATAGACAAGGCCAGCGGCGGGAAGACCGTCTGGCGGACGCACTGAGTCCATCAGGGAGAGTTGAAAGGTGTTGAGCCTCAAGAATCTGCGTATCGGTGTGGTGGGCCTGGGCTACGTGGGACTGCCGCTGGCTGTCGAGTTCGGCAAGCAGTTCAAGACAGTCGGCTTCGACGTGAAGCAGGCACGCATCAAGGAACTCGCGACCGGCAAGGACAGCACGCTCGAAGTGTCCCGCAAGGAACTGAAGGAAGCCTCGCAGCTGACGTATTCGTCAGACCTCAAGGACCTGAAGTCCTGTCGCGTTTTCATCGTCACCGTGCCCACGCCGATCGACGATTTCAAGCGACCGGACCTGTCGCCGCTTGAAAGTGCCAGCACGAGCGTCGGCAGGGTGCTCAAGAAGGGCGACATCGTGATCTACGAGTCGACCGTCTATCCGGGCTGCACCGAAGAGATCTGCGTGCCGGTGCTTGAGAAGGTTTCCGGGCTGCGGTTCAACCAGGACTTCTTCTGCGGCTACAGCCCGGAACGCATCAACCCGGGTGACAAGGAGCGTCGCCTGCCGACGATCCGCAAGGTCACGTCCGGTTCGACACCGGAGGTCGCGGATTTCGTCGACGACTTGTACCGCAGCATCATCACGGCGGGCACCTACAAGGCGTCTAGCCTCAAGGTCGCGGAAGCGTCCAAGGTCATCGAGAACACGCAGCGCGACATCAACATCGCGCTGGTCAACGAATTCGCCCTGATCTTCAACCGGCTCGACATCGACACCGAAGAAGTGCTTCTCGCGGCCGGCACG
>JBEEKA010000005.1:0-8345 GCA_041168985.1 Pseudomonadota bacterium
CGCGGGACTGATGCTTCTACCCGCCTCGCTGGTTTTCGGTCTGGTGTACGCGTCCTTCTCGCCGGCGGCAGCCTTTGCCCTGTCGGCCACCTGCGCCGGCTGCGCGGCCCTGCTTCTGGGAACATGGGTTCGGCCGCCCGGAAACCACTGACTTGCGTATTATCCGCGCATGCTGACCCGCGGTCGTTTTGCCGACACCTCCCTGCTCTGGCGTGCCTGCACGGTGGCGCTGTTTGGCGCACTCCTGCTTTACGTCGCCGCGGGATTCGACCAGCACGGCATCAGCAACGACGAACCGGTTCAGCACACCTACGGTCGCCTGCTGCTGGAGTTCTATCGCTCGGGTTTCGCCGATCTGCGTGCCTTCAAGTACGTGAACCTGTACCTCTATGGCGGTTTCTTCGACATCATTGCCGCCTGGTCCGAACCCCACAGTTCACTGTCCGTCTGGGACCTCCGGCACCTGATCACGGCCCTGTTCGGCTTGTCGGCCGTCCTGGCCTGTTACCTGACCGGCCGACACCTCGTGTCGCCGCGGGCAGGATTCCTCGCGGCATTGCTGCTGTCGCTGACCGGCGCCTGGTCCGGCGCGATGTTCACCCATACCAAGGACATTCCCTTTGGCGCGGCGATGATCTGGGCCGTGTATTTCGGCACGCGTGCCCTGTCCGACTGGCCCCGCCTGCGCTGGACTTCCGTGCTGGGCACCGGCCTGGCACTGGGGGCTGCCCTGGGCCTGCGCGTCGGGGGACTCTTCGCCGTCCTGTACCTGGGTGCGGGACTGCTGGGACTGCTGATCGCACGCGGACTGGAGCGGCCGGCCACGTGGCAGGAACTGTCCGCCAACCTGCCGCGCCTCGCCGTCCTGCTGATCGTCTTCGTCGCGCTCACGGGCGTTTCGTGGCCCTGGGCGCTGATGGGCTGGCACAACCTCTTCGATGCCGCCACGAAATTCTCGCATTTCAGCTTCGACATGATGACCGAGCTTGACGGGCAGCTCGTGAAAATCGGCGACGTGCCGTCCACTTACCTGTCGCGATACCTGCTGATCCGCCTGCCGGAACTGTCGCTGCTGGGTCTCGGCGGCGCGCTGGTTGCCGGGGTCGTCGCGTTGCGTCGACGTGCGGTGAACCCGGCGTCGCTGGCCCTCTGGACGCCCTTGCTGCTGGCCGCGGTTTTCCCAATCGTTTTCTCGCTGGCGACACGACCTGCGCTCTACAACGGCGTGCGCCATTTCAGTTTCGTGCTGCCGCCGCTCGCGATACTCGGTGGCATCGGCCTGGATGGCCTGCTCAAGCTGGCCCGACCGTATCGTCCCGCATGGGTCGCCCTGGTGGTGTTACTGCTGGCCGCCGCCGCCGACAACTTCCTGCTGCTCAAGCGCCTGCATCCCTACGAATACATCGCCTACAACCACATCGTGGGCGGACCGCGCGGCGCGTTCGAGCGCTACGAGGGTGATTACTGGAGCGACAGCCTGCGCGAGGCGTCCCTGATGCTGAACCACCTGGTTCGCAGCGACCTCGGCTCGGCGCCCGCGGGACTGGCCGTCGCGGTCTGCGCCGAATCCGTGCAGGCTTCGACGTTTCTGGACCCGCGCTTCCGGGTGGTCAGGGACTGGCCCAGCGCGGACTTCTACCTGTCAGCCATACAGACGCGCTGTGACCGGGCGCTTGGCGGCACGGTCATTGGCCAGGTCGTCCGAGAAGGCGTTCCACTGGCCGTCATCAAGGACCGTCGTGGCCTGGTCGGTCACGAGCGACGCGTGCTGGGCGAGGACCGGCCGGCGCCCTGACCGTCAGCGCATCCGGACCGTCAACGGGTCCGGCTCATGCAGCGCCAGCCCCAGACCAGGGCCAGCAGGGCCGAGCCAAAGGAACCGATCAGGACGCCGAGCTTCGCCGCTTCGATTTCCGCGGGATTCAGGAAGGCAAGGTTCGCGATGAATATCGACATCGTGAAACCGATGCCGGCCAGCAAACCCAGCAGCCAGACCTCGCGCCAGCACAGATCCGCCGGCAGCCGGCACCAGCCGAGTCGCACCACCAGCCAGCTCGTGCCGATCACGCCGAGCGGTTTCCCGACGAGCAAGGCCGCGGAAACAGCCAGCGTCAATCCATTCCCCACGACGACGGATTCGCCGCCCCCCCCCAGCGCGACACCCGCGTTGGCCAGCGCGAAGAGTGGCATGACGCCATAGGCCACCCAGGGATGCAGCGCAGTCTGCACCCGAACGACCGGAGGTCTCGCTTCCGTCGAGTAGCCCCGAAGGTGGCCGGATGCCACGGGAGTCAGCAACCCCAGCAGGACCCCGGCCAGCGTCGGATGGGCGCCCGTCATCAACAACCCGCCCCAGACGACCGCACCGGGCAGTACATAGGCCCACGCCGAACCGAAGCCCATGCGCTGCAACGCCAGGACCAGACCGCACCCCAGCGCAGCAACCGCAAAGCCGCCGAGCTGCAGCCCGCCCGAGTAGAAGATCGCGATGATCAGCACCGCGACGAGGTCGTCGATGATAGCCAGCGTGAGCAGCAGGATACGCAGACTGGGAGGCATCGAGCGGCCGAGCAGGGCCAGCACGCCGACGGCGAAAGCGATGTCGGTGGCGGTCGGGATCGCCCAGCCCTGGACATGGGCGGACTCACGATTCAGCGCGAGGTAAAGCAGCGCCGGCGCAAGCACGCCGCCGAGCGCCGCAGCGATGGGCAGCAGCGCCTGGCGCGGGTTCTTCAGCGCGCCCTCGTGCATTTCGCGGCGGATTTCCATTCCGACGACCAGGAAGAATACGGTCATCAGCGCGTCGTTGATCCAGAAGTGGATGGAATGCGAGAAGACCCAGCCCCCTATTCCGATGCTGAAAGGGGCATGCCAGACCGCGTGGTATCCCTCATGCAGTGACGAATTGGCCAGGATCAGCGCGGCCAATGCCATGAAAAGCAGGACGGCGCCGCTTACCGCCTCGACATGGAGGAATTTATCCAGCGTCGCCATGGCGCGCTCGGCCAACTGTTGGGCACGGGAAGGACCTGGGGGCCGTGGCAATCGCGGCATGTCACTGCGCTCCTCGCTGGCGGCCCGACCAGCGACATACCTGTCTGCCCGCACCCCGCGGGTGACACCCAGTGGCTGAAAGTATCACAGCGTCGACGCGCGCCCCGTGCACCACTCGATGACGAAGGCGGCCACCACGAGCCCCAGGCAGATGGCCACCACGGGGAACGGCGTGGTGTCCGGAAACAATGCGAGCGCCTGCACCGACAGTGCCGCAACGGCCTGCTGCGCGAAGCCGGCAAGTCCCCAGCCACTGGCGGTGTTTGGCGCCGCCGAGTTCTCGGCGCTGGCGGACACCGAGGGCAGCGCGAAACCAATGCCAGTGTTCAACAGCAGGCCACAGGGCAGGAACAGCGCCAGCGGGTGCCAGGCGCCCTGCCAGAGCAGGAGGAGGCTGATGGCCGTACCGATGATGCCCAGCGTGGAACCCAGCAGGACCAGACGATGCGTGCCGATCTCGCGCCCGTACCGAAGCACGAAGGCATTGCCTGCGAAGTAGCCGATCGGCAGGAACGCGTAGTAATAGCTGTATTCCCAGGCAGGCCGGTGGAACGCATCGACCATCAGATGGGGCGCAATGGCGATGAACGCCGGATAGGCGGAATACAGCAGTCCGACCTGCAGCATCGCGCGCAGGAAACTGCCCCGCCGCAGCAGCGCGAAGGTCGGGGACATGAGGCTTCCAAAGCTGGCCTTGTCCCGACCGGCACGCAATTCGGCGGGCAGGGTCTCCGGCACACGGACGAATGTCATGCCGAGCACGCCCACGCCCAGTGCGACGAGCGCCCACTGGATCGCCGGCCAGCCACCCGTGGACAGCACGAAATTGCCGAGGATAGGCGCCACCATCTGCACGACCAGCATGATCATCGTGATCTGGGCCACGGACTTCTGCAGGTCCTCCGGAGGCGTGAGGTCCGCGACGATGGCGCGCGAAGCGATGAACGTCGTTGCCGTCGCGCAGGAAGCGATCATGCGTCCGACGGTAAGCAGTCCCAGCGACGAGGCAGTGGCCGCGATCGTGCAGCCCACGACGAATGCCGCGAGACCGATCAGCAACGAGGAACGCCTGCCGTAGCGATCCGCGAAGGGCCCCAGCAGGACGAGCCCGATACCGAAGGCGAGCAGCGGCAGGCTGACCGTCGCCTGGACGGCCGACAGGTCTCCCCTGAACGCTTCCTGCACGGCCGGCAGGCCGGGCAGGTAGACATTCAAGGCAAGTGGCCCGAGCGAGGAACAACTGCCCAGCAGCACCATCTGGAGCCACTGGCCACGACCCAGGCCACCCTGCCTCACTCGTGGCCTGCGACGATCCGGTGTTGGAGAGTATCGAGACCGTAAATGCCGGCCGTCACCATGTCGCCCGGCACGAGTGGGCCGATGCCATCAGGCGTGCCGGTGAAGATGAGGTCGCCGGGCTGCAGGGCGTAGTAGGTCGAGAGTTCAGCGATGATCTCCGGCACCGACCAGATCAGCTGCGAGAGGTTCGCGTCCTGGCGGATCTCGTCATTGACCTTGAGCCAGATGCGGGCATCGACAGGATGGCCAACCTGGTCCACCGTGTGGATCGCTGCCATCGGCGCCGACTGGTCGAATCCCTTGGAAGTATCCCAGGGCTGGCCATTTGCCCGCGATTCGCTCTGCAGGTCCCGACGCGTGAGGTCGTTGCCCACGGCATAGCCGAACACGTGGTTCAAGGCGTCGGCCACGGCAATGTTCGCGCCGCCTTTTCCAATCGCAACGACCAGCTCCACTTCATGGTGGAAATTGCGTGTGCGCGGCGGATAGGGAATGTCGCTGCCATTGGCAGCGATCGCGTCCGCCGGTTTCATGAAGAAAATCGGCAGCTGCCGCTCCGGATCACCGCCCATCTCCCGGACATGAGCCGCGTAGTTCCGACCTACGCAGTAGATGCGATGGACCGAAAAGCGGTCGTTGCTGCCATGGACAGCCGCCCAGGCACGGGGCGGCGGCGAATAGACGTAGCTGGCGTACATCGCGGATCAGGCTCCTGGAGGGATCCGGCCCGTCCGGCCGGACGCGAAGTGTAGACCAGCAGCCCGTCCCCCGGTCGACTCAAGCCATCTCGTCGCCCAGATCGGCACCGGCAAGTTCCGGCAATTCCTGCATCAGTCGCAGGGAGACGGAATGGAACACCTGGCGTTCTTCCGCGCTGAGCTTGTCCAGGAACCGCGCCTGCCACGATCGCGATGCCGGCAGGATCAGATCATAAAGATCCTTGCCCCTGCCGCTGATGGACACCTTGAGGCGAGGCGAAATGCTGCTGTGTCGCGGCCGATCGTCCGACGGAATCGAGTCCAGCGTGACCAGGCCCTTGGCATGGATGGACTTGAGCGTCCGGCTGACCTGCCCCTTGTCCATCGCGGCACCCGTGGTGATCTCGCTGAACATGAGGCTTCCATGGCGAGCGACCAGTGCCAGAAGGCGCCACTCGGGAAGGCTCACGCCATGGGGATCAAGGTAGCTGCGACTCAGCGTGCTTTTCGTCAGCGTCGCGAGGCGCAACATCATGAAGGTCGGGAACTGGTGGAAATCCAGTTTCTCGCCCTGCCCGCCCGGATCCAGCCAGGGGCAGAGTTCATGAATCGTGTCGTGCTGTTCGGCGGGACTGGGGGCGTGTGCCTTCATCGTAGTGCTCAGGATGTGGCTCATTTCTGTATTCTTGGTCCGAGGATGGAGCCCCTCGAGATGCACTGTCAACGGAACGAAATCCAATTGGCAGACCCGCTCCTGTTAATCACACCACCAGCTTCCCCACACATGGTCGATCGCACGCTCCAGGTCTTCGGAACATCCCTGCCCATGTCCCTGCTGCGCGCGCGTGAAACCGTCGTGCAGCGCTTCAGGCAGGCCCTGCGCCGGCATCAACTCAACGAGACACAGTGGCGCGTGCTGAGGGTGCTGGCGGAATTTCCGGAAGTGACCGCGTCCGCCCTCGCCCGGGAAACGGCAATCCTGTCACCGAGCCTGTCACGCATGCTGGTCACCATGGAATCCCGGGGATTGATCCAGAGGAAGTCCGGGACGGAAGACCAGCGCCAGACCCTGGTCTCGATGTCGGGCGCCGGGCGGAAGGTCTTCCTGGCGGCGCGGCCGGACGTCGAAGCCGTCTATGCGGGCATGCGCGACGCCTTCGGCGAAGAAAGGCTGGATCGGCTCCACGCGGAACTTGAAGCCCTGCGCCGGACGCTGTCGAACCGGAAACCGACGGGTTCCTGAGCCGACCTGCCCTCGGTCGGGCCCGATCAGTGGACGCCGTAATCCTTTATGCCTTCGAAGTAGCCGGTCAGCTTCAGCGTGATCACCATGGGCTCGTTGGTGAGATTGGCCCAGTACCAGCCATGTTCGCCGGCGAACGGCGCCACGAGTGATCCCCTGGCACCGGGCAGACCGTCCTTGACCTCCTGGTAACGCACGAAAGCTTCTCGGTTGGTCCATTCGGGCGAATGGCCATGGAAGTCGAAATACACGGCACCCTTGTCCGTATGCCAGGTATACAGGACCGTCTGGTCGGCCTTCATCACGACTTTGACTTCGGTTTCCCTTCCCGGTGGCAGCGATACGGTAACGGTCTCGCTTCGCGGATCCGACGTAGCTGACTGGTGGACCGCCGGATTCGGCAGCGGGAGCGGCTCGCCTGCGGCCACCACGGCATTCGGATCCACCTTGGCGTTGCCACCACCGACGTCCGTCGTCGCAGCGGCGCCCTGTTCCGCGCCACCCAGCCCCGAAAGTCCCAGCACTCGACCGGTGCCCAGGGGATCGATCCCGAATTCCGCAGGCAGGATCACCGTCGCCAGCAGGGTCACCGCCACCACCAGTGCGATGACGACGGCACGGACAAGTTGCCGTGCACTCGGCTGAGATTCAGGGGACGTGTTCAAGGCGTTCCTCTGGCCAGCATGTATCCGGTCATCTGGTATCCCACAAGGCTGAAGCCTGCAGCCATCACCAGCACGTTCGCCGCCCAGGCCGTGCGCGCAAAACCCGGCTGCCGACGCCACAGGCTGAAAGCGATGAGAATAACGGACAGGGCGCAGAACTGGCCCAGTTCCACGCCAACGTTGAAGCCGATCATGTTCGGCACAAGTCCGTCGGGGGACGGCCGCAGGTCCTGCAACTTGGTCGCGAGACCGAACCCATGTGCAAGCCCGAACAGCAGTACGGCGGCGCGCGAATCCAGGCGCCAACCCAGTCGCTGGAACCCCCCGAGGTTCTCGAAAGCCTTGTAGACGACGGAGAATCCGATCAGCGCATCCACGAGGAAGGCATTGGCGTGCACATCGGCCAGTACGCCGAGCAGCAGCGTCGAACTGTGACCTATCGCGAACAAGGTGACGTATGCGGCCACGTCGCGCAGGCGGTACAGGTAGAAGATGACGCCCGCCAGAAACAGCAGGTGGTCGTAGCCGGTGACCATGTGCTTGGCGCCGAGATAGACGTACGGCAACAGCTGCACGCCCTGGTTCGCCGCCACGAAACGGGCATCGCCGCCGACGATGCCATGCGCCAGCAGGTCCGCGCCCGGCAGCACCAGCGCCACCAGGGCCAGGAGCCGCGCGACCCGCACGGCGTTTCCCACTTGCATCGGCTTGAGCCGCAACGGGGATCAGTCCCGGGGCGGCGGCGGCACCAGCAGGGCGACCGCAGCCTTCGAGGCCGGAGACAGGCCCTCGCCGCCCGCCTTGCCGTGACCGATGATCGCCGTGCGCATGCGCGGATCCCAGAACTTGGTGATATGCGTGGCTATTTCCCTGGGCGCGGCGTCATCGCCCGCCTCGCTGACGAAGAAGTTGCCGATATCGTTCGCCATGGTCACGAGATGTTCGATATTCATTCCAGTCGTTCCGGGTGCGCGTAGGCAACCTGTTGATGTTCGCGTGCAAAACCCACCAGCGTCAGGCCCGTCTCCATCGCGAGGCGAACGGCCAGCGCCGTCGGTGCCGATACCGCGACGAGCATGCGGATACCCATCGTCGCGGCTTTCTGCACCATTTCGTAGCTCGCCCGACTGGTGATCAGCGCGAACCCCGAATCGAAATCCCGACCGGCCCGGATCCGGGCACCGATCACCTTGTCGAGCGCGTTGTGGCGGCCCACGTCCTCGCGCACCTGTTCGATGCTCCCCTGCCAGTCGACCCAGGCCGCTGCATGCAGGCTTCCCGTCTCGCTGCCCAGCGGCTGCCGCCCGCGCAGCGATTCCAGCGCGGCGACCAGGGCCTCTCGTCGAACGGCCCCGCCGGAAGCCACGGGCGCCGGCCGGCGGATCG
>JBEEKA010000006.1:0-18349 GCA_041168985.1 Pseudomonadota bacterium
CCCTTCACGTCGTGCAGGGCGATGAGGAAGGTGACGCAGGCGTCGATGACCGTCTCGAAAACCGGCTGGCCGTCGAAGGCCACCATGTCCGTCACCATGTGGTGACCGACATTGCGGACGAGCAGCAGGCTGCGGCCGGGAAGCGTCAGCGTCGCGCCCCGCGGCGCGTCGTACCGGCGATCGTCGTTGAGCCGACGCGTGACGGTGCCGCTGCCCTTGGCGAAGCTGGCCTCGAGCGTCCCCTTCATGAGACCCAGCCAGTTGCGGTACACGCCGACCTTGTCGCCGGCATCCACCGCAGCCACCGAGTCCTCGCAATCCTGGATGGTCGTGATCGCCGCTTCGGCGACGACGTCGGCAACGCCTGCGGCATCGGTCCTGCCGATCGCGTGCGCACGGTCGATGACGATTTCCAGGTGCAGGCCATGGTTGCGGAGCAGGACCGCACGCGGTTCCGCGGCATCGCCGTTCCAGCCCGCGAGTTGCCCGGCCTTGGCGAGGCCCGTGCGACGTCCATCAGCCAGCGTCACGACGAGCGCGTCGCCGTCGATCGCATAGGTAGTGGCGTCCTTGTGGCTGCCGACGGCCAGCGGTGCGATCTCGTCGAGGAAGGCCCGCACCCAGGCGATGACCTTTGTGCCGCGTGCGACATCGAAGCCGCGTGCACCGGCCACCGGCGGTTCGATGGCATCGGTGCCATACAGCGCGTCGTAGAGGCTGACCCAGCGGGCGTTCGCGGCGTTCAGTGCATACCGGGCGTTGTTGACCGGCACGACGAGCTGCGGCCCCGGGATGCGTGCGATCTCCGGATCGACCTGCGTCGTGGTGATGCGGAACGGGGCAGGCGCGGGAACGAGATAGCCGATGTCGCGCAGGAACGCCGTGTGCGCGGCAACGTCGAAGGCGAGGCCTTTGTGCTCGCGCCACCAGGCGTCGATCTTCGCCTGCAGGGCATCGCGCGTGGCGAGAAGGGCGGCATTGCGCGGCTGGAACACGGCGAGGATGGACTCAACGCCCGTCCAGAACTTCGATTCATCGAGCGACAGGCCCGGCAGGACTTCCTGCGCCACGAAATCCCGCAGGAGGGTGGAAACCCGGAGTCGTCCAAAACTGATGGTGTCGGTCATCGCCGGATTCTAGCGCACCGAGCGCGTATCATCGCCCCACCAAGTGATGTGGCCGACGTGATGAGGACGCCGTGATGGTTGATGTTGCAATGGGTGGCACGAGCGGTCTGGTGAGCGTGCGCGAGGCGACGTTCCGGCTGTTGCGGGACTTCGGCATCGACAAGGTCTTCGGCAACCCCGGTTCCACGGAACTGCCGATGTTCCGCGATTTCCCGGCGGAGTTCAGCTATGTCCTGGGCCTGCAGGAATCAGTGGTCGTAGGCATGGCCGACGGCTACGCGCAGGCGACGCACAACGCGGCCTTCGTGAACCTGCATTCGGCCGCGGGCGTCGGCCACGCGATGGGCAACATCTTCACCGCCTATCGCAACCGGACGCCGCTCGTCATCACCGCGGGCCAGCAGTCGCGTTCGCTCCTGCAGATGGAACCCTTCCTGCTGTCCTCGCAGGCCACCGAGCTGCCCAAGCCCTACGTGAAGTGGAGCAGCGAACCGGCTCGGGCGGAAGATGTCCCCGCGGCCATCGCCCGGGCCTATTACATCGCCATGACGCCACCGTACGGACCGACGTTCGTGTCAGTGCCTGTCGATGACTGGGATGTCATGACGCAACCGATTGCAGCCCGCAAGGTGTCGCGAACCGTGCGTGCGCCGGCCGCGGCGCTGGACCCGTTGTCCGCGGCCCTGAATGCCAGTCGGAAGCCGGTGTTCGTGATCGGTGGCGCGATCGACCGCGAAGGCGGATGGGACGACATGCGAAGTCTGGCCGAACGCCACGGCGCGCTGGTCTGGGTCAGCCCGCTGATCGGTCGCTGCGGATTCCCCGAAGACCACCCGCTTTTCGCCGGCTTCCTGCCGGCTTTCCGCGAAGAAATCTGTGGCCGACTGGCTGGACATGACCTCTGCCTCGCCATCGGCGCACCGGTGTTTACGTACCACGCCGAGGGGCATGGCGATTACATTCCGCCGGGCCTGTCGGTCTACCAGATGACCGAGGACCCGGACTGGGCGGCCTGCGCCATCGCGGGCACGTCGGTGCTGTCGAATGTCGGCGAAGGCCTTCGCGACCTGCTGGCCCGACAGGGTCCGCCGACGCCGTCGGTGCAGCAGGGCAGGTCGCCGGCACCCCGACTGCCCGCCACCGATCCGTTCCCGGACACCTTCCTGATGCAGACGCTGGCCGATGTGCGCGCGCCGGACAGCATCATCGTCGAGGAAGCACCGGGCAGCCGCGGCTCGATGCAGGCCCACCTGCCCATCCTGCAAAGCGAAACGTTCTATACCTGCGCGAGCGGCGGCCTCGGCCACGGCCTGCCGGCCTCGGTCGGCGTGGCGCTGGGCAAGCCCGGCAAGAAAGTCATCGCGCTGATCGGTGACGGGTCATCGATGTATTCGATCCAGGGCCTGTGGACGGCGGCCCAACTGGGTCTGCCGATCACCTTCGTCATCGTGAACAACCGCCGCTACGACGCGCTCCATCATTTCGCCCGACGCTTCGGACTGAAGGACGCGGTCGGCACGGAACTGGGTGGCATCGATTTCGTCGGCGTCGCGAAGTCGCTGGGCTGCGACGGCATTCGTGTCGACAAGGCCGCTGACCTTGCCGGCGTCCTGAAGACGGCCCTTGCCGCGACGCGCCCGACCCTCGTGGAGGTCGTCGTCAGCCGCGCCTGATCCCCCAACGAAAACGGGGAGGCGATGATGCCTCCCCGTCGTCCTGCCAGCGTTGCGGGCAGCCGTCGGCTTACTTGCCGCCCGGCACCCAGGGACGGCTGACTTCCGTTTCCTGCGTCGTGATGAACTCGAGCAGCACCGGAATGCCCTGCTTGGTTTTTTCGATGCCGCGCTTGATGGCCGGGATGATGTCCTCGGCCTTCGTCACACGCTCACCGTATCCGCCGAAGGCGCGCGCCATCGCCGCGTAATCGCCGGAGATGTCCGTCGCGCGGAAGCGCTCGGTGGCATTCGGCATGATCGGCAGTTCGATCGCCATGCAGAAGTTGTTCAGCAGGATCGACATGATCGGCAGGCGCTCGCGCACGGCCGTTTCGAAGTCCATGCCCGTGAAGCCGATGGCGGCGTCGCCCCAGACGTTGATGCAGAGCTTGTCCGGGTGGACGAGCTTCGCCCCCATCGCCAGCGGCAGGCCGAAACCCAGCTGCGTGGTCTTGCCCCAGCCGATGTAGGACAGCGGCGTCGTCGACTTCCAGAAGGGCACCAGCTGGTCGCGCGGGCTGCCGGCGTCATGCGTGATGATCGTGTTGTCGATGTCGACCGTGGCCTGCAGGTCGCGCAGCACGCGGTACGGGGACAGCGGAGCGGCGTCGCTGTTCATCTTCGGCAGCCACTGCTGGATCCACTCGGCTTCTACCGCCTTGATTTCGGCGGCCACGGCGGTGGCATCGCGGTTCGCGCTGATCGTCTTGCGCAGTTCGGCGATGATCGCCTGCAGGACGAGCTTGGCGTCGCCGACGAGGCCGATCTCCGAACGCACGGTCTTGTTGAAGTCGACCGGGTCGATCGTCGAGTGGATGTAGCGCTTGCCGTTGCCCTGCGGGAACTGGATCGCGAAGCTGCTTTCCGTGAACGAACAGCCGATGCCGAACACGACGTCCGCGCGCGAGACGAACTTCCAGACCTGGCCGTTGATGCCGTGGCCACCCGAGCCGAGCGACAGCGGATGACGCTCATTGAAGGCGCTCTTGCCCGGCAGCGACGTGCTGACCGGTGCGCCGAGCAGCTCGGCGAGTTCCTGCAGTTCCTGGTAGGCCTCGGCCCAGTGCACGCCCTGGCCGGCGTGGATCACGAGGTGCTTGGCTTCGGCCAGGATCTTCGCGGCGCGGACGACGTCGGCCGGGTTCGGCGCGGACTTCGACGCATAGACCGGCGAGTAGTCCAGCGGCTCCGGCACTTCATCGTTGAAGGCATCGAGCGGGACTTCCACGACCACCGGCTGCGGGCGACCGTTGCGCAGCTGCGTGAAGGCGCGGCGCATGATGTTCGGCGTCTCGGCGCCGATCAGGATCGGCTCGCAGTGCTTGGAAATGCCCTTCATCTGCAACGTCGAGTTGTAGTTGTAGGGCAGGTACATGTTCTTGCGGGCATAACCCTGCGGCACGACCAGGATGGGCACGGAATCGGCAAAGGCCTGGGCGACGCCCCCGTAGGCGTTTTCCGCGCCGGGGCCGTGCTGCATGCAGAAGGCACCCATCGACTTGCCGCGCGTAAGGCGCGAGACGGCGTCGGCCATGTGCAGGCCGGTCCGCTCCTGGCGCACGATGATCGTGCGGATGTCCTTCTTGGCCGCCGCGTCGAGCAGCGCGTTGCGGGGGTATCCGAAGAGGTACTCGACACCCTCGCGCTTCAGAATTTCGGCCATCGCCGCATCAGTTTTCACCGGCAGTCGCTCCAGTCAGGGGAAATCAAGGCGTCGGATGATAGCAAGAGTCACGGGCGGGTCGGCCGGAATGACTACAACGGATTGCAGCGTAGAAGTGCGTATGCAGCAGGGCGTCGACTTTTCGCGTCGGGATGAGAAACTTGTTCCCGCCAGCCGCGTCATACCGGTGTCATCCCCTGGGGGCCAGTCCTTGAACGTTCCGCCGATCGACCGTCGTCGCCTTTTGGAAGGTGCACTGGGTGCCGCAGGCGCGGTCCTTTGGCCTGCGTCTTTTGCGCTGTCCGCCACCCGGTCGGACCTGGTGTCGCGCGAGGTTGCGCCGGGCGTGCGCTTCGTGAGCGGCGCCGGTGCGAACGTCATCGCCATTTCCGGGCTGGACGGGCAGGTGCTCGTGGACGGCGGCCTCGCGGTCCATGCTCCGGCGTTGATGAGTCATCTGGACTGGAAACGCAATCCGGTGCGGACGCTCATCAACACCCACTGGCACTGGAACCACACCGGTTCCAATGACCTGCTCGGCAGGACGGAAATTCCGATCGTCGCCCACGAGAACACGAAGCTCTGGCTGCAGCGGCCAAACTACATCCCCTGGGACAAGCGGGAGTATCCGCCGCTGCCGGCAAAGGCCCTGCCGACGAAGACCTTCTACGCAGAAGACGGCATGGACTTCGGGCCCCATGCCATCCGCTATGGGCACCTGGGCCAGGCCCATACGGACGGTGACATCTACGTCCACCTGCCGAAGCTCAACATCCTGATCACGGGCGGCGTGCTGGCGACCGGCCGCTGGCCGGTGATGGACTATGTGAGCGGTGGATGGATCGGCGGCATGGCCGAAGCCTGCCGGAAGCTGCTGAAACTCTGCGACGACCGGACGCTGATCCTCCAGGGGATCGGGGACGTGGCGACCCGCGCCCAGCTGCAGGCCCGGGCCGACCTGCTCGACACGATGAAGGATCGCGTCTGGCAACTCATGCGCAAGGGCATGAACGACCGGGACATCATCGCGGCAAAGCCGACGGCGGACTTCGATGCGGCGCTCGGCGATCCCACGCAGTTCCTGCAGAGCACTTACAGGGGACTCCTGAACCACGTGCGCGAGCAGCGCGGCGTGGTCTGAGTCCGGCGCATTCAACACTGGCGGCGGAAGCGTCGCCCCATCGGGAGTATCGGGGATGTCGGAGAAACGACTGGTTTGGGACCTGCCGCTGCGAGCCTTCCACTGGCTGCTGTTCCTCAGCATCTTCGGATTGTGGGTCACGGCCAAGGCGGATGCCGATTACATGGCGTGGCTGACGCGCCACGTGGATGCCACCTGGATGCAATGGCATTTCCGCATTGGCTATTTCGTGATCGGACTGCTGCTGTTCCGCATCATCTGGGGGTTCGTGGGCCCGAAGCACGCGCGGTTCGCGAACTTCATTCCGGGGCCGTCGCGGCTGTTCGGTTACCTCGGGGGAGTGTTGAAGCGGGATTCGAAGCCCGCCGTCGGACACAACCCGGTCGGCGCCCTGATGGTGCTGGTGTTGCTGGCCAGCGTCGGCCTGCAGGCGTTTACCGGCCTGTTCACGTCGGATGACATCGTCTGGTCCGGACCCTACAACGCCGCGGTGAGTTCAGCGACTGCCGACAAGATGGGCGGGATCCACCACGAGAACTATGAAGTCCTGCTGCTGCTGAT
Organism: Pseudomonadota bacterium; assembly: GCA_041168985.1. Taxonomy (GTDB): domain Bacteria; phylum Pseudomonadota; class Gammaproteobacteria; order Steroidobacterales; family Steroidobacteraceae; genus ZC4RG30. The sequence goes on from JBEEKA010000006.1 coordinate 6,208, forward strand.
CGGCCTTCATGTCGCGGCCATCGTCTATTACGCCGTATGGAAACGGCAGCGGCTGGTCCCGCCGATGATCACCGGCCTGAAGCCCGCCAGCGAAGTGCCGCCCGGCGAGGCCATTCCCGGCTCGCAGTTGCTGAAGGCGCTGATCGTTGCGCTGCTTTGCGTGGGCGCGGTGACGGTACTGGTCAGGAAGGCGCCGGAACCGCCAGCGCTGTCATTCGACTGACGAAAAAAAGGGGCCCCGAAGGGCCCCTTGTTTCATGGATCGGCGTCGGCCGATCAGTTCTTCACGCGGTAGGAGTCGTGGCAGCCACCGCAGGACTTGCCGACGGCACCCGCGGCCTTCAGCGTGGCAGCCTTGTCGCCGGTCTTCGCGGCCGCGGCCAGATCGGTCGCCGCCTTCACCAGTTCATCCGCCTTCGCCTTGAAGTCGGCCTGGCTGTTCCAGATGCCATCGAGGGCGGTGGTCTTGATGCTGGTGAACTTGCGCGTGTCGTTCACGAACAGGTCCGGCGCGATGCCACCGAGCGTCACCAGACGGGTACCTGCCTTTTCGGCCGTCGCGGCGTCGAAGGGGACCTGGTTGCGCAGCATGCCGCCAACCGGCCCGAACACCGCACCCATGACCTTGAACAGGCCCTGGCGGGTTTCGATTGCCTGCTTGGCAAGATCTTCCGGCGACCGCTGCTGCGGCTCCGCCGCGTTCGCGATGGCCACCGACAAGGCGGCGGTCAGGCCGATGCTGATCAAACGCTTCATTCGTCATTCCCCCAGGTTACGAGCTGGACAGGTGTGGTTCGGGACCATCCCGAATTCCGCTCCGAGTCTAGCAGAAGGACGATTGCGATCGTGCGCCGGGCACCCTGTCCGCGGGCTGAATGAATCAATCATCCCGGTACAGGCAGCGGCGCGCTATGTTCCCCGTATCAGCTTCTGGCACGACACGGGAGATAGCCATGTTTCGACCGACCATCTTCGTGCTCCTCGTGGCAACGGTCCTGCCTTGCGCCGATGCAGCCGGCCTCCCGGACGAGGTCCATCTGCCCGGTACGGGCATCTTTCCGGAGAGCATCACGTCGACAAAGGACGGCAGTCTCTACATCGGGAGCATGGGCAAGGGCGTGGTGTACCGCGCCAGGCCCGGCGCCGACGTGGCGGAGCCGTTCATCGCTGCCGGCAGCGGAGGCCTGCTGCAGGTGTTCGGCGTCTATGCCGACGAACGGCAACGCACGCTCTGGGTCTGCAGCAACCCGCTCAACATGCAGCCGGGCCAGCCTCGTCCGCCGTCGGCCTTGCATGCCTTCGACCTCGGAAGCGGCGCTCCCAAGGGCCGTTATGAGTTCCCGAAGGACGGCGGCTGCAATGACATCGTCACGGCTGTGGATGGCACGGCCTACGCCACCGACACACCGGGCATGCAGGTGCTGCGCCTGAAGAAAGGGGGGGCGGCGCTGGAGGTCTGGGCCGGCCATGGTGTGTTCGGTCCCGCCGGTGGCGTCCTCGATGGGATCACGATCGTGGACAAGCGCGTCATCGTGAATACGCTGGTGACCAGCAAGCTGTTCGCAGTCGACGTGGCCCGCGACGGCAGCGCGAGTCAGGTCACGGAACTGAAGCTGACGCGCCCGGTGCTGCGGCCCGACGGCATGCGGGCACTGGACCGGGACAGCCTCCTGTCGACCGATGGCACGGGCAAGATCGTCCGCGTGACGCTGCTCGACCACATCGGCACGGTGCGGACGGTCAAGGAGGGTTTCGACGGCGTCGTGTCGGTGACGCCGGTTGGCCGGAATGCCTACGCCATCGAAGGCCAGCTGGCCGGCATCATGCGCGCACCGAACACGCCGGCGCCGCCGGAGCGTCCCTACAAGGCGACACGTGTTCCGCTGGACTGAGCGTGCCGCGGCGAGGCCCGGCACGCGCCGTGCCTTCAGTCCTTCAGGTTGATCAGCGACATCAGCTCGCGGCGCAAGGGGGCGTTGGACAGGAACGACCCGCGCATGACGCTGTTGATCATCTTGGCGCCGGTGTCCCGAACGCCGCGCCAGTGCATGCAGAAGTGATCGGCCTCCATCACGACGGCCAGGCCATCCGGGCTCAGCTTGGACAGCAGCAGGTCGGCGAGCTGCGTGATGGCTTCTTCCTGGATCTGCGGGCGACTCATGATCCACTCGGCCAGGCGCGCGTACTTGGACAGACCGATCAGGTTGGAGTGTTCGTTCGGCATGACGCCGATCCACAGCCGACCCATGATCGGGCAGAAGTGATGGCTGCAGGCGCTGCGCACAACGACCGGACCAATGATCATCAGCTCGTTGAGCCGTTCCGCATTCGGGAACTCGGTGACGGCCGGCGCGACGTGATAACGCCCCCGGAACACCTCGGTGAGGTACATCTTCGCGACCCGGCGGGCCGTGTCCTGGGTGTTGTGATCGCTGACGGTATCGATCACGAGGCTGTCCAGAACCGCCTTGAACCGCCCTTCGACCTCCAGAAGCAGTGCGTCAAGTTCCCCCGGCTCCACGAATTCGGCGATGTTGTCGTTGGCGTGGAAGCGGCGGCCTGCCCGCTGGATACGCGCCCGGATGCGCGCGGAAACGGGCTGTTTTGGATCATTCATGCCGCGGCAGTCTAGGGCCGGGGAGGGGTTGGCGCCAGCCGTCGGGTCCTCCTGTGCTAGTCTTCCTGCCCCCTGACACAAGGACACCCCCCTGACATGACGACCAAGCTCGACCGCCCGCTGAAGCGCGAAATCCTCATCGATGACAAGGCCTGGACCCTGACGATTGACGCCGACGGCCTCAAGCTGGTCGAAAAGGGCCGCCGCAACGGCCACTCGGTGTCCTGGAAGTCGGTCATCGGCTCCGATGCCGCCCCGGCGGACGACGCGGCGCAGGGCTGAAGCCCTCGACCGAGCGCTTCGCGGCGTCCTGGTTCAGGCGCCGCGTGCGACGAACAGCGTCAGCTGTTCGGCTATGTAGGCGGGCTTCGGCCCGCCTTCTATTTCCATCTGCTTTTGCGCCTTCACGAGCACCCGGCCGGGTCCTTTGACCTGTGCATCGAGGATTTTCGTGTGCAGCCGCACGCGTGCGCCGGCCGGCACCGGCGACATGAACCGGACGCGGTCCAGCCCGTAGTTGACGGTGACCCCCAGGTCGTCCGGCCGCGGAAAATCCTCCGGCTGGCTGGCCGGGATCAGCGACAGGGTCAGGAAGCCATGCGCGATGGCCGTCCCGAACGGTGACTCGCGCGCCGCGCGCTCCGGCTCCGTATGGATGAACTGACGGTCTTCCGTGCATTCCGCAAACGCGTTTATGCGGGATTGGTCGACCGTGATCCATGGGCTGGGCGCCAGCGTCCGGCCGATCAGGCCGGGCAGTTCTTCGACTTTCATGCGGGCCAGCCTATCATTCGCGTATGCGACGCATCCTCGAGACCTTGATCCTCGCCACCGCGATCCTTGCAGCCACTGCGGCACGGTCGGCGGTCCATGAGTTGCCGGCCAGCGGATCGGCACTGTTCGGCCGCGAAGAACGGGTGGTGACGAGCTACCAGGACACGCTGTACGAAATCGCGCGGCGTTTCAGCCTCGGCTCGGAAGAAATAGTCCGGGTGAACCGGGGGATGGATCCGTGGCTGCCGGGGACCGGCAAGAACGTCGTGATCCCGGGCGAGCGGATCCTGCCCTCGGGCCCGCGCGAAGGCATCGTCGTGAACCTGCCAGAACACCGCCTTTACTACTACCCGAAGGTCAAGAAGGGGCAGAAGCCGGTCGTCATCACCTATCCGGTCAGCATCGGCAAGATGGACTGGCGTACCCCCCTGGGCAGGACGCGGATCGTCTCGAAGACGGAGCGACCCAGCTGGACGCCGCCGGCGGCGGTTCGCAAGGAACACATCGCCAACGGCGATCCCTTGCCCGCGGTCGTGCCGCCCGGCCCGAACAATCCGCTGGGACTGTTCGCCATGCGCCTCGACATCAGGCCGGGTGCCTACCTGATCCACGGGACGAACAATCCCATCGCCGTCGGCATGGCCGTGACGCACGGCTGCATCCGCATGTACCCCGAGGACATCGAGGCCTTGTTCCCGCTCGTGCCGGTCAACACGCCTGTATACCTCGTGAATGAACCGCTTAAGCTGGCCTGGATCGACGGGCGCCTGTATCTCGAGGTGCACCCTCCGGTGAATGCGGAAGGGCAGACGATCGAGCCGGACGTGCGGGCTTTCGAGGGCATGCTGGACGCCGCGCTCGGTGAATCGACCGTGGCGATCCACTGGGATCTGGCCCGGGACGAACTGGGCAAGGCGCGGGGCATGCCGGTCATCGTGGGACTCGCCGCAGACATGCCGGACGCCCCGGTTCCGGTGCCGGCAGAGCCGGTTGCGGCGACCGCCGAGGCCGCTATTTTGCCTCCAGCGGGTTGAACCTCGGCCCGGATCCGCTATAGTCCGCGGCTGGCGCTTGCGTCTTTTTTCGCAAGTGATTGATTTGTCTGAACTTTGAAGACCTCGAAACCGATGCCTGACCGCGAAAACGAGCGTTTCGACCTCGATGAAGAGTTCCTCGATCAACAGGAAGACGGGAACGACTACGACCGCATCCTTGATCGGGTGGACAAACGCGCGCGCGACAAGGGCAAGAAAGGCAAGGCTGCCTGGAGCAAGCTCGAAGAGGTCCTCGCGGACCGCAAACTCGAGAAAGACCTCCTGGATTTCGACGCGCTCGACATCGATTAACTGACCCCGGCGCCATTTCCTGGCCGGGCAAGGCTCACACCCATGAACGAACGGGCCCTCTCGCCCTGGATCGTGCTGAAGTTCGGCGGCACGAGCGTTTCCACGCTTCCCAACTGGCGCAACATCGCTGAAGTCGTCAAACGACGTCGCGCACAGGGCGCGAACGTGATGGTCGTGCACTCGGCCGTCAGCAAGATCACCGACGCCCTCGAGAAACTGCTGGCCGCCGCACTGGTGGGTGAGCAGGAAGCCGCCATGGCGGCCATCGAAGCGCGCCACGCGCAGCTCTGCGACGAGCTGGGCGTGGGCATGAGCCCGCAGCTGCAGGGCTATTTCACGGAACTGCGGCAGATCTCGCAGGGCATCAGCCTGATGCGCGAGATCTCCGACCGCACGCGCGCGCGCGTGATGTCAAACGGCGAACTGATGGCGACGGAGATCGGTTCCCGATTCCTGAAGTCGCAGGGTATCGACGTGGCCTGGTGGGATGCCCGGACCGGCCTGCAGGCCGAGGACCGCGGCGCCAATTCGCGTGGCAGCTACCTGTCGGCGACCTGTGATTTTTCGCCCGACGCGACCCTGTCGGCCTCGCTGCAGGCGCTGGCGCCGGTCGTGATCACGCAGGGTTTCATCGCCAGCAACGAAGCCGGTGACACCGTGCTGCTCGGTCGCGGCGGCTCCGATACGTCGGGCGCCTATTTCGCGGCGAAACTGCTCGCCGAGCGCCTCGAGATCTGGACCGACGTTCCCGGGATGTTCAGCGCCAACCCGCGCTCGACGCCGGCCTCGCGCCTGCTGCGTGAACTGCATTACGACGAAGCGCAGGAGATCGCCAGCAGTGGCGCCAAGGTCCTGCATCCGCGCTGCATCCTGCCGGTCCGCGTGCACGGCATCCCGCTGTACATCTACGCGACCCAGACGCCGGACCTCGAAGGCACGCGGCTCAGCAACGATCCGGGCGATTATTCCGCCAAGGTCAAGGCCGTTGCCGTCAAGAAAGGCATCACGCTTATATCCCTCGACAGCCCCGGCATGTGGCACGAGGTCGGCTTCCTCGCCGACACCTTCCAGGTCTTCAAACAGCACGGCCTGTCGGTGGACCTGGTGTCCACGTCGGAAACGAACGTCACCGTGTCGCTGGACCCGCAGGCCAACACGATGGACCAGGGAATCGTCGATGCACTGGTCGCGGACCTTTCGAAGCTGTCGCGCGTTCAGGTCATCGGTCCCTGTGCATCGGTCAGCCTCGTGGGTCGCAACATCCGCGGCATACTCCACAAGCTGGGTGGCGCTTTCGAATTCTTCGAAGAGCAGCGCATCTATCTCGTGAGTCAGGCCGCGAACGACCTGAACTTCACGTTCGTCGTCGACGAGGACCAGGCCGACCGCCTGGTGAACCAGCTGCACGAACTGCTGATCCAGCCGGTGCCGGGCGACCGCGTGCTCGGCCCCACCTGGGAACAGCTGTACGACAAGCCTGCCGCGAAGCCGGCGCGCCCGACGCAGTGGTGGCAGTCCGGCGCCAAGTCCGTGCTGGCGGCGCTGGGCGAGCGCGATGCAGCTTACGTCTACCATGCGGACACGATCCGCGACGCGGCACGCACGCTGCGTAGCCTGAAGTCGGTCAGCCGCGTGCTGTATGCCACCAAGGCCAATCCTAACGCCGACATCCTGCAGCTGCTGCAGGGCGAAGGCATCGGCATGGAGTGCGTGTCGCGCGCCGAAGTGGAACACGTGCGTCGCACGCTGCCGGGCATCAAGACGGCGGACATCCATTTCACGCCGAACTTCGCGCCGCGCGCGGAATATGCCTGGGCGCTGGAGCAGGGCGTCCCGGTGACGATCGACAACCTCTACGCGCTGCAGGCTTGGCCGGAGCTGTTCCGCGGGAAATCGGTTTTCCTGCGTATCGACCCGGGCACCGGACGCGGCCACCACGCGCACGTGCGCACGGCGGGCCAGACGTCCAAATTCGGCATCCCGATGTCGGAAATCGACGCGCTGGCCAGCCTCGTGAAGTCCGTCGGCGTCTCGATCGCCGGCCTGCATGCCCACACGGGCAGCGGCATTTTCGACATCACGAACTGGACCGAGACCGCGGAAGCGCTGGCGGGCGTGGCCACGCGCCTGGGTGGCGTGAAGGTCCTCGACATCGGCGGTGGCTTCGGCGTGCCGGATGGCGCGGAACTGTCCACGGTTGATTTCGCGAAGCTCGATGCGGCGTTGCTCGAGTTCAAGGCGAAGCACCCGGGCTTCGAGCTCTGGATCGAGCCCGGCCGCTACTTCGTCTCGACGGCCGGCGTGCTGCTGGCCCGTGTGACGCAGGTGAAGCAGAAGGGCGAGCAGGCCTATCTCGGCGTGGCGACGGGGATGAACGCCCTGATCCGCCCGGCGCTCTATGGCGCCTTCCACGAGATCCAGAACCTGTCGCGCCTCGACGAGGCCCACACCCGCCTGTACGACGTCGTGGGGCCGATCTGCGAGACCGGTGACGTCCTGGGACATGGACGGCAGTTACCGGAGAGCCGCGAGGGCGATGTCATGCTCATCGCCAACGCGGGTGCCTATGGCCGGTCGATGGCCTCGCAGTACAACCTGCGTCAGCCGCCGGACGAACTCTTCGTCTAGCGGCTGCTGTTGCGGTGGCGGGCGGCCAGTTCGTCCGCCACCTGCGCGAGCGAAAGCCCGCGCGACTTCAAGAGCAGCGTGAGGTGGAAGAGGAGGTCGGCGGACTCCGAGACCAGTTCGGCGGCGTCGCCGGCCGTCGCCGCCAGGGCGACTTCCACGCCTTCCTCGCCGACCTTTTGGGCCATGCGCTTCGTGCCGCGCGCGAACAGCTTCGCCGTGTAGCTGCCTTCAGGCTGGTCCGCGAGACGCTGGTCGATCACGGCTTCGAGCCGGCTGAAGAAGCGCAGCGCATCCGCGGGCAGGGCGCTGCCATCGCCGAAGCAGGTGACCGTGTTGCGGTGGCAGGTCGGCCCCTTCGGGCGCGCCGTGACGAGCAGCGTGTCCGCATCGCAGTCCGCGACGAGGTCCACGAGCTCCAGCGTATGGCCGGAGCTTTCACCCTTTTCCCAGAGCTTTTGCCGGGAGCGGCTGAAGAACACGACGCGGCCACGCGACAGCGTTTCGCCGAGCGCCTCGCGATTCATGTAGGCCAGCATCAGGACGCTGCCCGTGTCGGCGTCCTGCACGATGGCGGGCAACAGTCCGTCGCCCTTGTCCCAGGCGAGCGCGTTGGCCTGGCTTGCGGTCAGCGTCATGTGCGCACCTCGATCTGTTGCGCCTTGAGATAGGTCTTCAGGTCCGGGATCGCGATCGCGCCGGTGTGGAACACGCTAGCGGCGAGCGCGGCATCGGCCGCTTTCGCCTTGAACAGGTCCGCAAAATGTTCCTTCTCGCCCGCGCCGCCGGAAGCCACTAGTGGCACGCGGCAGATGGCGCGCACGGCCGCAAGCTGCGCGAGGTCATAGCCCTTGCGCACGCCATCGCTCGCCATGCAGTTCAGCACGATCTCGCCTGCGCCCCGGTCCTGCACTTCGCGCACCCATTGCAGCGTGTCGCGACGCGTGTCCCGGGTGCGGGTCGGATCGCCCGTGAACTGGTAGACGCTGAAGCCTTCCGGCGTCGTCTGGCTGTCGATGCCGACGACCACGCACTGCGAGCCAAAGCGGCGCGCCAGCCGGTCGATGAGATCCGGGTCGGCGAGGGCCGGCGAGTTCACCGACACCTTCTCGGCGCCGGCATTCAGCACGGCTTCGGCGTCCTCGACGGAACGGATGCCGCCGGCGACACAGAAGGGGATGTCCAGCACGCGCGCCACGCGCGAAATCCAGCCGCGATCGACCGAGCGGCCCTCCGGGCTCGCCGTGATGTCGTAGAACACCAGCTCATCGGCGTCCTGGTCCCGATACCGTTGCGCGAGTTCGAGGATGTCACCGACGACGCGGTGTTCCTTGAATTTCACGCCCTTGACCACCTGGCCGTCGCGGACGTCCAGGCAGGGAATTATGCGTCGCGCAAGAATGGCTGCAGCTCCTCTGCCGTCATGCGTCCTTCGAGCAGGGCCTTGCCACTGATCGCGGCGGCCACGCCCAGCGTGTCGAGCGCAGCGAGGTCCGCCGCGTCGCGCACACCACCCGAAGCCTGCCAGGCGATGCCGGGGCAACGCCTGCGGCCTTCCTCGTACAGGTCCTTGTTGGGACCGGCGAGCGCGCCGTCCCGATCAATGTCCGTGCAAAGCACGTGCTTCAGGCCGAAGGCGCTGAAACGCTCGATCAGTTCCCAGAGGTTCAAGGGGCTTTCGTGCACCCAGCCGCGCGTGCGCGCCCGCGGCACTCCGTCGGCATCGAGCTTCACGTCGATCGCGAGGCAGACGGCCTCGGGCCCGAAGCGACGCAGGGCTTCCTCGGCGATCTCCGGCTGCTCGACGGCCGCGCTGCCGATCACGGCGCGCGCCACGCCGGCGGCAAAGAGGTCTTCCATGACAGGCAGGCTGCGCAGGCCGCCGCCCACCTGGACCTTCAGCAGGCCCTTGGCGGCGAGCTTTGCGATGAGGTCGCGGTTGCCGAGCTTGCCGTCGCGCGCACCGTCGAGGTCGACGACATGCAGCCAACCCGCCCCCATGCCGGCATAGCGCTCGAGCAGCAGGGCGGGGTCGAGGTCGTAACGCGTCTCGGCATCGAAGGCACCCTTGAACAGGCGCACGCAGTGGCCACCGCGCAGGTCAATGGAGGGAATCAGCAGCATCAGGTGATCTTCAGGAAGTTGGCGAGCAGACGCGCGCCGGGGCGCGCGGACCGCTCGGGGTGGAATTGGGCGCCACGGAAATTGTCGCGGCGGACGACGGCCGAGAACTCGCCACCGTAATTCGAGACGGCGAGCGTGTGCGGCCCCACGGGCGCCGCGAAGCTGTGGACGAAGTAGAAATACTCGCTGTCCGGAATGCCCTCGAGCAGCGGGTCCGCGCGCAGCGTGCGCAGGCTGTTCCATCCCATGTGAGGAACGGGGTGTTCCGGCGACGCCGGCATGCGCGCGACGCGTCCCGGAATGAGTCCCAGGCAGCGGGTGTCGCCATTCTCGCCTTCCTCCGACGTATCGAACAGCAGCTGCATGCCGAGACAGATGCCGAGCAGCGGCTGTGCGAGGCGCGGGATCAGCGTGTCGAGTCCCGCGGCGCGCAGGCGGGCCATGGCATTTCCGGCCGAGCCCACGCCGGGCAACAGCACGCGTGGTGCGTTGAGGATCAGTTCATGGTCCGTGGTCACCACGGCCTGCGCATCGAGCCGGTCCAGCGCATGCACCAGCGACGCGAGGTTCGCACCGCCCGAGTCGATGATCGCGACATCCAGGGCCATCAGAGCACTCCCTTCGTGCTGGGCAGTTCATTGCCTTCGCGGCGGAAGGCCTGGCGCAGCGCGCGACCGACGCCCTTGAAGCAGGCCTCGACCATGTGGTGCGTGTTCTCGCCGCGCACGCTTACGTGCAACGCGCAGGCGAGGGTGTCGGACAGCGAACGGAAGAAATGCGGCACCAGTTCGGTCGCCAGGCCGCCCACTTCATTGCGTGCGAACTTGCCTTCCCAGACGGCATAGGCGCGGCCCGACAGGTCGATCGCGACCTGGGCCTGCGCCTCGTCCATGGCCAGCAGGAAGCCATATCGGCCGATGCCCGCCTTGTTGCCGAGCGCCTTGCGTAGCGCTTCGCCCAGGGCGAGCGCGCAGTCCTCGACCGTGTGGTGTTCGTCGACGTGCAGGTCGCCCTTGCAGTTCAGGCGCAGTGAAAACCCGCCGTGCTTGGCGATCTGCTCGAGCATGTGGTCGAAGAAGCCGTGGCCGGTCGATATCTCGATCGGGCCTTCCGCATCGAGGTCCACCGACACCTGGATGTCCGTTTCCTTCGTCTTGCGCGTGACCGTCGCGCGACGCGCGAGCAATTCGCGGGCGATCGCCGGCCAGGTCTCCGCCTCGGCGCCGTCGATGCGATACCGGAACCCGCGGATGCCGAGGTTCTGCGCGAACTGCAGGTCCGTGTCGCGGTCGCCGATCACGGCGCTCTGCGCGGTGTCGATGACATGGTCCTTGAGGTAGTCCTCGACGATTTTCACCTTCGGCTTGCGGCAATCGCAGGCATCGGCCGGCTTGTGCGGGCAGATGCAGATGGCATCGAAGTGGATGCCCTGCGAGGCAAAGGCGTCGATGATGAACTGCTGCGGCATCTCGAAATCCGGCATCGGGAAGCTCGCCGTGCCGAGTCCGTCCTGGTTCGTGACCATGACGAAGCGGTAGCCCGCCTTCGCCAGTTGCTGCAGCGGCGCGAAGACGTCCGGCACGAAACGGATCTTGTCGAGGCGGTCCACCTGTTCATCCGGTGGCTCGACGACGAGCGTGCCGTCCCGATCGATGAACAGGACCTTCAGCGGCGTCGCGTTCATGCCAGGCTCCGGAGGAGGATGTCGTTCTGTTCGGGCGTGCCGATGGAAATGCGCAGGGCCTGCGGCAGGTATTGCTGCCGCATGTCGCGGATGATGAGTCCAGCGCCCTGCACGGCGCGCAGCACGCTGTCCGGGTCCTCGAAATCCACCATCAGGAAGTTCGCGTCGCTCGGCCAGATCTTCAGCACGCCTTTGACGGCGGCGAGGCCCGCCGCAAGCCGAGCGCGCTCGGCCAGCAGCGTCTTCACGCGCGCCTGCATGGCCGCGATCCCCGCAGGACTGAGCAGCGGAGCCACCGCTTCCACGGTCAGCTCCGTGATCGCATAGGGCGGAATCACCTTGCGGGCGAGACCGATCAGCTCCGGATCCGCGATCAGCGCGCCGCAGCGCGCACCGGCGAGGCCGTGCGACTTCGACAGCGTGCGCATCACGACGAGGTTCGGGTGCCGGGGGATGTCCGGTGCCACGCTGGCCTCGTCCATGAACTCGGCATAGGCCTCGTCCACGACGACCATCGCGCTGTCGGCGAGTCGCGTGGCGAGGTCGAGCAGCTGCGCACGCGGCACGGCATTGCCCGTCGGGTTGTTCGGGGAACAGACGAAGACCAGTTTCACGCCCGGCACGACCGCCGCGATGACGGCCTCCACGTCCAGCGCAAACCCAGAGTCCGCAAGCAGCGGCACGCGGACGATGCCCGCGCCCTGGATGCCCGCAGCCACGGCATACATGCTGTAGGTCGGCGGGCAGACGAGGATCGAATCCTGGCCGGCCCGGCAGAACACGCGCAGCAAGAGGTCGATGGCCTCGTCGCTGCCGCGGCCCACGAGCACCTGCTTCGGGTCCACGCCATAGAAGCGCGCCATGCCCTCCACGAGCGGCGGCGGCTGCGGCTCCGGATAGCGGTTGAGGCCCGCTTCCGACCTGTCACCCTGGACGCGCCAGGGCAGCTCGTTCGCATGCATGCGCTGCAGA
>JBEEKA010000007.1:0-10883 GCA_041168985.1 Pseudomonadota bacterium
GACGACGCTTCGGGTGCGCTGGCGGCATGGGCCGCGGCGCCGACCCACGACGACGACAGCAGCATGGCCGCCAACAAACGGGCGCAGCGGCGCATCACAGCTTGCCCCGAAGGTGGCGATAGGCCTTCGGCCAGATGCCATTGCGCCCCGGCGCCAGGATGCCGTTGGGATCCAGGGCATCCTTCATGCGCTCGTTCAGCCGCCGCAGCGCGTGGCCATTGAAGTCATAGCTGTCCGCGACGTCGTCCATGTAGGACAGGTGCGTGCGGTACTCGCCGTAGCCCTGCTCCTTCGCGTCCTGGATCAGTGCGACGAACAGCCTGCGCACGCGGTCCTTCTGCTCGGCGTCGTCCTTGTCGTAGAGGATCAGGTTCACGTTCGTCGCCGAACGTCCGTCGTTGTAGAAGGTGCCCGAGTAATCGAGCCCGAATTCGATGAACCGGCGGCGCGTGCGCTCGAACTGCTCGAACACGAGCTTGCCGTCCGCAGGCATGACCGGCGAATAACCGATGTGGCCACCGCGCCCGCCGAACCAGTTCACCATCTGCAGCGGGTAGGTGCTGGGGCCAGGCACGGCGTTACCCGCCATGCGCGTGACCTTGAACTCCTGATTCGAGTATTTCGCCAGGGCATCCAGCAGCCGTTTCAGGTTCGCCTCGCAGACATCCGAATAGCCGGACAACCGGACCGGGCCGTTCCACCAGCCGACGTCGAAGCGCTCGCGGATTCTCGCGATGACGTCGTCGGGAATCGAATCGCGGCCCTGGTACCACTCCTTGCGCAGCGTCGGCACCGTGGCCGTCGCTTGGTAACTCGTGAGCCGCACGAAGCCATCGAGCACGCCTCGCTGGCGCAAGGGCGTCACGGCATCCGTGAACCAGCCGATGTCGGAAGGCTTGTCGAGCTTGACCTCGACGGAGATCGCCGCCTCGTCCTCGGGTTTCATCCACAGGCACATCTTCGTGACGACGAAGCAGTTGCCCTGCACGACCATCTGGTCCCAGGACGGCCCGAAGCCGTGCTTGAAGAGCGCCCAGGCCTTGCCGCCTTCCATCCCGCCCATGCCGGTGCGGATCAGATCGCCATTGGGCGCGAGGATCTCCAGCCCGCAGATGTTGCCGCTGTGGTCGCCGGCGCCACTGAAGCCGCGCTCGAGCGCATTGCCCATGACGCTGCCCCAGCCATTGCCGGGAATGCCCAGCTGCAGGGGGATCTTCCGCGAACGCAGGTATTCCCAGAGGTCAAAGAACCCGACGCCCGGTTCGACGATGCAATAGCCGGCCTTCTCGTTGACCTCGAGGATGCGGTTCATCCGCCCCATGTCGAGCATCACGGTACCGGACATGCGCGGTGCGGCGCCGCCGTAGCCGAAATTCTTGCCGCGTGCGATCGGCCAAAGGGGTACGCGGTACTCGTTGGCGACCTTCAGGACAGCCTGCACCTCTTCGACCGAGCCCGGCGCGATGGCACCCGCGGCCGCGTGGCTCGCTTCCTGTCCCGGCGCGTACAGGTCCAGGTAGGTCTCGCGATCCTCGTCGGTCGCGAGCACCCATTCCTTGCCGATGGCGCGCGCAAACGCGGCCATCGCCTGGTCGAACCGGGCCCGGGTCAGGCCCGGCGGCAGGATCAGCCTCACAGATGGCCTTCCTTGACCCCCTGTTCCTTCGTCGTGGCCTTCCCGGCCTGCTGCTTCGCGTAGGCATCCCGCGCGACCGACACCAGGTGGGCGCGGATCTGCTCGACCTGCGTTTCCGTCAGCAGGTCATCCCAGCTCGGCATGCCGCGCTTCTCGAGGGCGCCGCCCCGCACGACCGACTGGAAGGCCACGGCCTCGCGGATCATTCCCGATTTGCGCAGGTCCGGTACCGGCGCGCGGTCCGCATTGCCATGGCAGGTCGTGCAGCTGCGGCCGAAGAGCGCCGCCCCGGCTGCGATGTCCTGCGGCGTGCCCACCTGCGCAGGCGGCTCGGGGATGGGCAGCACGGCCGGCAGCGGCGCCGGCACCGGCGTTTCGCCGCCATCGAGACGGAACACGAGGATGCGGTTGTCGTTGCCGCGCTCGGCAGCCACGTTGCCCGGCATCCAGAAGTTCCAGCCACCGCCGCCGGTGCCCGCGAGCACGGCGATGTACTGCACGCCGTTGACGGTGTAGGTCGCTGGGGCCGCGATCAGCGGGCTGCCGGTATTGATCTCCTTGATCAGTGCGCCGGTCTCGTCGTTGAACACGCGCAGCACACCGTCGATGCTGCCCTGGACGACGATGCCGCCCGCCGTGGTCAGCACCCCACCGTGGTCCATGAAGGTGGGGTACTTGTGTTCCCACACGACCTTGCGCGCGATCGGGTCCCAGGCCTTCAGCGAGGCATGCATGTCGAGGCTGGGCACCGTCTTGAGGTAGGCCGGATCCGTGACCGCGCGCAGCGCCGGCGGAATCGCCTCCGGCACCAGCAACTGGGTCGCGAAGGCCAGGATCACGCCCGAGGACATGCGCTCCTGCGCACGCGGCTGTTCCGGTGCCTGCATCATCGCCATGCCGCTGTGCACGGTCGGGATGTAGACCAGGCCGGTCTTCTTCGACATCGACATCGGGTTGAAGTTGTGGCCGCCCACGCCTGACGGGAAGACGATGACCGGCTTGCCCTTGGTGTAGTCGGACGCCGGATTCTCGATCACGCGCCCTGTCTTGGGATCGATTCCGAGCGCCCAGTTCGCATCGACGAACTTGTCGGCCGCGAGCAACTCGCCCGTCGCGCGGTCATGCACGTAGAAGAACCCGTTCTTCGACGCCTGCATCAGCACGTCGCGGTCCTTGTCGCCCCACTTCAGGCTCGTCAGCATCAGCTGTGGCGTGGCGTCGTAGTCCCAGCGCTCGCCTGGCGTCTGCTGGTAATGCCAGACGTATTCGCCCGTGTCCGCATTCAACGCGAGGAGGGACGCGAGGAAGAGGTTGTCGCCGCCCTTCGGGCTGCGGTGCGCGCTGTTCCAGGGCGCGCCGTTCGCCGTACCGAAGTAGACGAGGTTCGTCTTCGGATCGTAGGCGAACCCATCCCAGGCATTGCCGCCCAGGCCCTGGTCCCAGCGGCTCTTCGGGTCCCAGGTCTTCACGGCCATCTCGAGGGCCTTGTTTTCCTGCGGCTTGGACGGATCGCCGGGCACCGTGTAGAAGCGCCACTTCATCTCGCCGGTTTCGAGGTCATAGGCCGAGACATAGCCGCGGGAATCGTATTCGGCGCCACCGTTTCCGATCACGACGACCTTGCCCGCGATCTGCGGCGCGCCCGTCACCGAGTACGCGCGGTCATGGCCGATCGTATCGACCTGCCAGCGCACGCTGCCGTCCTTCGCGTCGAGCGCGAACAGCACGCCCTCGAAGGACCCGACGTAAACCTTGCCCTGCCACACGGCCACGCCGCGGTTCACGATGTCGCAGCAGGAGCCGCGCGCGTTCTTGAGCTTCAGCGGCGGCTCGAACTGCCACAGTAGCTTGCCCGTGGCCGCATCCAGCGCGTACACCCGGCCGGCGACGCCGGAGGTGTACATCACGCCGTCCACGACGACGGGCGTGGCCTGCATGCCGCGGTTCGTGCCGGTCTTGTACTCCCAGGCAAAGCCGAGTTTCCCGGCGGTCTCGCGGTTGATCGCATCCAGCGGCGAGTAATGGGTTTTGCCGCCGTCGCGACCGGTGGTCAGCCAGGCGCCCGGCTCCTTGTCGACGTTGGCAAGGCGGGCGGCATCGACCTGGCCGGTCGGCTGCAGCGGCGGCGCATCGGCCTTCCTGCCGCAGGCGGCAAGCAGCAGTGCGGCGGCCATCGAAGTGGCCATTGCCGCGGCAATGCCGAGGCGCGGTACATGGATTTCTCGGGACGGATTGCGGCTCATCGAAAGGACCCCCGGCGGACGTTCTTGTGTTGCAGTTGCAACCTACGGATCATGCCGCGGATACCGCCCGAGGGGAATCACCTCGGCGCGGCCCGCGACACCCGGCCTCCGGTACCCTAGCACCATGTCCCTGCAATCCTTTGGCGGTCCCCTGAACGAGGCCCTGGCGCACCGCGACCTGGCCCATGTCTGGCACCCCTGTACCCAGATGAAGGACCACGAGCGGGACATGCCGATGATTCCGCTGCGGCGCGGCGAGGGGGTCTGGCTGGAGGACTTCGAGGGCCGCCGCTACCTGGACGCCATCAGTTCCTGGTGGGTGAACCTGTTCGGCCATGCCAACCCGCGACTCGGCGGCGCCATCAAGCGGCAGCTGGACCAGCTGGAGCATGTGATCTTCGCAGGCTTCACGCACGAACCTGCGGTGGAACTGGCCGAGATGCTCACGCGTGTCGCGCCACCGGGGCTCACCCGCTGTTTCTTCGCCGACAACGGTTCGGCGGCGATCGAAGTGGCCGTGAAGATGAGCTTCCACTACTGGCGCAATCGGGGCCGGCCACTCAAGACGCGTTTCGTGACGCTCGCCAACAGCTATCACGGCGAGACACTGGGCGCACTGGCGGTCGGCAACGTCGCGCTTTACAAGGACATCTACGCGCCGCTGCTGATGGACGTGCTGACGGCACCTTCGCCGGATGCCTACGCGCGCGAAGCGGGCGAAACCGCGGAGGATGTGGCCCGGCGCCAGATCGTGCCGATGCGCGCGCTGCTCGCGCGCCATGCGGACGAAGTCGCCGGCGTCATCGTCGAACCGCTGGTCCAGTGCGCCGGCGACATGCGCATGTACCACCCCGCGTACCTGAAGCTGTTGCGCGAGGCCTGCGACGAGTTCGGCGTGCACCTGATCGCGGACGAGATCGCCGTGGGTTTCGGCCGCACCGGAACGCTCTTCGCCTGCGAGCAGGCAGGCATCTCGCCGGACCTCATGTGCGTATCCAAGGGACTTACCGGTGGCTACCTGCCGCTCTCCGTTACCCTTGCGGGCGAGGAAATCTACGACGCGTTCTACGACGAATACGCGAAACTGCGCGCCTTCCTGCATTCGCACAGCTACACCGGCAATGCGCTCGCCTGCGCCGTCGCCCGCGAGACACTTCGGATCTTCGCCGAGGAACCGGTCATCGAGCGCAACCGGACCCTGGCTGCCCACATTGCAGCTGCCGCAGCGCCGCTCGCCGACCATCCGCACGTGGCGGAGGTCCGCCAGACCGGCATGATCCTCGCCATCGAGATGGTGAAGGACCGCGCGACGCGCGAAGGCTACGACTTCCGGGAGCGGCGCGGCCTGCGCGCGTACCGGCATGCGCTGTCGAAGGGCATGCTGATCCGCCCCATCGGCAGCGTCGTGTATTTCATGCCGCCCTATGTGATCACGCCGGACGAAATAGACCGGATGGTCCGCGTGGCAGGCGAAGCGATCGAGGCCGCGACATGCGACTGACGCGGGTGTTCGTCGACCGGCTGCTCGCCGGACGGGACTCGGTGCGGCTGACGGAAGATGCCGCGAACCACGTGGCACGCGTGCTTCGCCTCGGTGCCGGCGATGCGCTGGTCCTGTTCGACGGGCGCGGCGGCGAATACGCCGCGACGATCTCGCAGGTCGACAAGCGCAGCGTGGACGTCGCGCTCGGCGCTCACGATGCGGTCGAACGCGAATCCCCGCTGCGCGTGACGCTGCTGCAGGGCATGGCCCGCGGCGAACGCATGGACCTCATCATCCAGAAAGCCACGGAACTTGGCGTGCACGCCGTCCGACCCCTGCGCGCGCAGCGTTCCAGCGTAAAGCTTGATGCCAGCCAGGCGACGCGCAAGCTCGAACACTGGCAGGCCGTGGCCGTCAGCGCCTGCGAACAGAGCGGGCGCAACACCGTCCCCAGGCTGCTCCCGCCCCTGACGGTGGCCGAAGCCTGCGCCGCGGACGACTGCGGCCTGAAGCTTATGCTGGCCGTCGACGGCGCATGTCCTTTGTCCGCGCTGCTGCGCGAGGCAGATGCCGACACGATCGCCCGAGGCATCACGCTGCTCGTCGGTCCGGAAGGGGGCCTCGACGATGCCGAGGAAGCCGCCGCACGCCGCGCCGGATTCGTGAGTACGCTTCTGGGACCGCGCGTGCTGCGCACTGAAACCGCACCCCTCGCGGCACTCGCCGCACTGCAAGCCCTGGCCGGAGACTTCGACCGATGACCGACCTGTTTTCACCCCTGCGCGTGGGCGACCTCCAGCTGCCGAACCGCATCGTGATGGCACCGCTGACGCGCACTCGTGCCCCCGGCCGCGTGCCGAACGCCTTGATGGCCGAGTACTACCGCCAGCGCGCGGGCGCCGGCCTGATCATTGCGGAAGCGACCGTGGTGTCGCCGCAGGCCGTGGGTTACGCCGACACGCCGGGCATCTGGTCCGACGAGCAAATCGAAGGCTGGCGCGGCGTCACCCGCGCCGTGCACGAGGCCGGCGGACTCATCGTCCTGCAACTCTGGCATGTGGGGCGCATTTCGCACCCCATGCTGCTCGACGGTCGACTGCCCTGGGCACCAAGCGCCATCGCGCCCAAAGGCCATGTCTCCCTGATACGTCCGGAAACGCCCTATGTCGTTCCACATGCCATGACCCGGGATGAAATCGCCCAGGTTGTCGCGGAATTCGGCACGGCGGCCGGCAACGCGAAGGCGGCGGGCTTCGACGGCGTGGAACTGCATGGTGCGAACGGCTACCTGCTGGACCAGTTCCTGCAGGACCACAGCAACCAGCGCAACGACGAATACGGCGGCGCCATCGCCAACCGCGCTCGCCTGCTGCTCGACTGCACGGACGCCGCGAGTGCCGCATTCGGCGCGGCGCGCGTGGGCGTGCATCTCTCGCCGCGCGGGGACGCCCATGACATGGGCGACAGCGACCGGCTGGCCGTATTCAGCCACGTGGTCGATTCGCTCGACCAGCGCCGCATCGCCTTCATCTGCACTCGCGAACGGTCCGGCGAAGACAGCATCGGCGGACCGCTCCGGCACCGATTCCACGGCACGTGGATCGCCAACGAAGGGTATGACCTGGAGAGCGGCAACGCCGCGATCGCGTCGGGGGCCGCCGACGCCGTGGCCTTCGGGAAACTGTTCATCGCCAACCCGGACCTGCCACGCCGCTTCCGCGAGGGCAGTGCGCTGAACGCGCCGGACTTCAGTACGTTCTACGGCCGGGGCACGAAGGGTTACACGGACTACCCGACGCTCTAGTCGGATCAGTCCTGCGGCAAGTCCCTGAGGCTTTCGACGAGCATCGCCTCGATGGCCGCGAGATCCGGCACGGCGGGCGTCTCGTCCAGCAGCCGGACCTGGCACAGCACCGGTCCCGGCAGGCCGGCAGCGGGCTCGGCGACCGGCTGCAGGTTGCGCCGCGAGACACGCACGAGCTGCGGATAGCCCTGGGCAAGGATGGCGAAATAGCCGCTCTCCACGCCGGGCGACACCGCGTTAAGGATGACGATTCGCGCGCGGCTCGAGGCCGGCAGCACCTTTCCGCCACACGCGCCCTCGAACGACACGAGCGGCACGTAGCGTCCGCTCCAGTTCACGATGCCGAGGTACCAGGGCGGACCATCGGCCGGATCGGACGGCGTGACGTACCCGATCACCTCGGCGATGCAGCTGCGCGGGATCACGAGTCGCTGGTCCGTCAGCGGCACCAGCAGGCAGTACATTTCTTCGTCGCGTTCACTCATGGCATGTCGGCCTTCAGGCCCCGATGGCCGGCATCGGAAGGCCCAGCGCTGCGTATCGCCGCGCGACCAGCGGCTGGATGGCCTCGAGCAACTGCCCTTCCTGGTAAGGCTTACCGAGGTAATCATCGACGCCCAGCCCCAGCGCATGCGTGCGGTGTTTGTCGCCCATGCGGGAGGTGATCATGATGATAGGCACGTCGTGGGTCCTCGGATCGGCGCGGACCTGCGTCGCCACCTCGTAACCGTCCATGCGCGGCATCTCGACGTCCAGCAGGATGACGTCCGGCACCATGTCCTGCAGCAGCGCCATCGCATCGACGCCGTCCCGGGCCAGCACGACGCGCATGCCATTGCGCTCCAGCAGGCGTTGCGTCACGCGGCGCACGGTAATGGAATCGTCGACGACCAGAGCCGTCACCCGGCGTTCGGCGCGGAGTGCCGCGGCCGGCAGCGCAGCGCGACCGCGCCATTCCGCGCGCAACAGCGCGCCGATGTCCAGGATGATCGCAATCCGGCCGTCGCCGAGGATCGTCGCGCCCGAGATGCCGCGGATCGAAGCGATCTGCGGTCCCACGCTTTTCACGACGATTTCCCGGCTGCCGATGAGTTCATCGGCCACGAGTCCGGTCGAATGTTCGCCGGCACGCACGAGGACGACGGGCACCATCACGTCCGGATCCGGCAGGGGCTGCGGCGTGGTCCCGACGAAAATGCCCAGGGACTGCAGCCGGTAGCGGTAACCGTCCTTCACGTAGGGCGGCACGTCCTCGCCCAGGTGCGATGCCACTTCGCGCGCCGGCAACCTGACAACGCCTTCGACGGTGGGCAGCGGCAGGGCGTAGCACTCTTCGCCGATGCGCACGACCAGCGCCTGACTCACGGCCAGCGTGAAGGGCAGCCTGATCGAGAACGTCGACCCCTGGCCGGCAACGCTCGCCATGTTCAGCGAGCCGCCCAGTTTCTTCACTTCGGTGGCCACGACGTCCATGCCGACGCCGCGCCCCGCCGACTGCGTCACCGAGCCCGCGGTCGAGAAGCCGGGCTCGAGGACGAGCTGCAACAGCGCTTCGTCCGACAACTGCTGCGTCGGATGGATGAGTCCGGTTGCCACGCCCTTCGCACGGATCGCGGCCAGGTCCATGCCGGCGCCGTCGTCGGCGATGAGCAGTGAAAACTCGCTGCCGTCCCGCCGGAGATCCAGCGTGATGCGACCGATGGCCGGCTTGCCGTTCGCCACGCGGACGGACGGCAACTCGATGCCATGGACCACCGCGTTGCGCAGCAGGTGTTCAAGCGGCGGCAGCATGCGCTCCAGGACCTGCCGGTCGAATTCGCCAGAAGCGCCCTCGATGATGAGTTCGACCTGCTTCTGCGTCTCGGTCGCGGTCTGGCGGACGATACGCGTGAGCCGCTGTACGTGCCGCTGGAAGGGCACCATGCGCGTACGCATCAGGCCGTTCTGCATTTCGACGACCGCGCGTCCCTGCTGCTGCAGCAGGGCCTGGGTATCCTTGGTCAGCGATTCGAGCAGACCCTGGATGCTGGCGACATCGCCCGCCGTCTCCGCGAGGCCTCTCGAAAACTGCTGGATCGATGAGTAACGGTCGAGCTCCAGCGGATCGAAGTCGCTGCGCTGCGCCGACTCGTTTTCGTGCCGATGGAGGATCTGCGCCTCGGTCTCGATCTCGAGATTGCGCAGCTGTTCCTTTAGTCGCGTGACGGTCCGCGCCAGCTCGCCGAGGTTGAAATCAATCGAACCGAGCTGCTGTTCGACGCGCGCGCGCCCGACGCTGACTTCGCCGGCCACGTTGAGCAGCTCGTCGAGCAGTTCGGGATCGACGCGCGCCATCTCGACGCGCTCGACGACTGCCGGCATGGCCTCGCGACCTGGTGGGGCCACCACAGCCGCGATTCCCGCAGGCACGTCCAGGACCGGTGCCGGCGACTCGACAGGCGGCACTTCGAGAGTCTGTTCCTCGACCGGCTGCAACTCGACGGGAGGCGTCTCGACCGGCGCCGTTTCCTGCAAATCCGGCACGTGGATCGTCGTCAGGACCGCGAGGGCGTCCGCACGCCATGGCGCCACCGCCGCATTGAGCGCAGCGACGGCCACGATGGGCTCCGCTTCGTGGAGCGTCTCCGGCACAAACGCCGGCTCCGGCATAACCGCCGGCGGCACCTGAACAAACGTCTGTTCCGGTGCAAATGCCGCTTCCGGCGTGAATACCGATTCCGGTACGAACACCGATTCCGGCAGGAAGACCGGTTCGGGCTCGGCCTCGATGGGCGCAGCCTCGGCAGGCAGGGCCGGCTCGGCCGCCGGAACCGGCGCACTGCCATCGACGGCCTGCAGTCGCGACGTGAGGGCAGTCGCAGCGGGTACGGGCTCGCCCGCGACGATGAGGTCACGCATGCGCGCCAGCTCATCGAGTCCCGCCTGGAGTGCGTCGAAGGCCGGCGCGCCCCAGGGCGTCAGGCCCAGCTCGATACGCGTGATCAGTGATTCGACCTCATGCGCGAGGTCACCCATGGTCAGGATGCCCGCGAGCCGGGCCCCGCCCTTGAGCGTGTGCAGCGGCCGCTTCAGCGCCTTGACGGCCTCATCCGGCAATGACGACGGCGTGATGCCGGACATCTCCGCCTGCATGCCTTCCAGCAGTTCGGTCGCTTCGTCGGCGAAGATCGACGCGATTTCGGGCGAGTAATCGAAACTGGCGGGCGGTGGCGGCGCTTCGACCGGCGCGGGCACCGGCGGAGAAGCCTGCGAAAGTCGCAACTGCATGCGGCGATCGACTTCCGCGTCCGCCACGGCGATGCGTTCTGCAATCGGGCCATGTGCCACGAAGAAGCCCGTGGATTCGTCTAGATGGCGGCTGACGGATTCCATCGCCGTCATGCATTCGCCAAGCAGGACCAGTTCTTCAGGCGTCAGCTCCACGCCGCCATCGAAGGCCTTGCGCAGCCAGTGGTCCAGCGGCTGGGCCAGGCGGATGCCATGGCGCGCATCGGCCATGCGTGAACTGCCGGCGAGCGTATGACAGGCCCGATAGACCGGTTCCGGTATGGCGACCGGCATCCCATCGGCCAGCGCACGTTCGATGAACGCCCTGACCACGGCGACATGGCTGTCGGTCTCCCGCGCGTAGATATCGCGCAGCTGGTAATCCGTCTCGTCGGGCTCCATGGGTTCCGGCGGAGGCGTTTCCTCGACCACCGGCTCCACGACCTGCAG
>JBEEKA010000008.1:0-5843 GCA_041168985.1 Pseudomonadota bacterium
TGTGCGTGTCGAACATCGCGAATGCCGCGGGTGCGTGCTCGATCAACAGCCGCAGGCGTTCGCGGCTGTCATACAGGTCGCCCTCGAACTGGCGGCGTGCCGTCATGTCTTCCGCCACCCCCGCGATGCGGATGACAACCCCTGACTCGTCACGGACCGGCTCCAGGCAGGCCCGCAGCCATCGGATTTTTCCGTCCGCACGCAAGACACGGTATTCGAAGTCGACCCGTTCCTCTTTCAGGGCACTGGCCTGGGCATGCTGGATCCGGGCGATATCATCCGGATGGACGACACGCATCCAGACGTTTCGGTCCGCGTACAGTCTGTCGAGACTGATCCCGAAGACCGCCTCGAAAGTCGGGCTCATGTACAGGACCCGGTTCGACCGGACGTCCGACAGCCAGAACATCTCGCTGATGTTTTCGGCGATCTGCCGGAACCGACGGTCACTTTCCGAGATGTCTTCCAGCAGCGTTCTCTGCCTGCGATAGGCCCAGTTCGACACGACCAGCAGGCTGGCCATCAAGGCGAAGGACAGCCCCAGCATGCCCAGGAACAGGTGGTCCCGCTGCGCGCGCAGCGTCTGAACGTGCCCGCGGATATCGGCGTCGACCTCGAGCAGCGCCGCGTCGAGCGCTTCGACCGACGAACGGGAGTCCAGTTCGAAGCTCAGTCGGCGGGTACGGAAACTGGTCTCTGTCCGATGCGACGGGATGGTTCGCTGCAGCATATCCTGCACGGCATCGAGCGCCGCCTCGACGTCGGCCGAACCTGCCGCCAAGGCCTGGCGCGCGTTTGAAACGACGGCGCTGGCGTCGCCCAGGGCATCGCGTTCGCGGTTATAGGTACCGTAGAGATAGGCGACCAGCCCTGCCGACACCATGAAAAGCACGATCGCTGTCACAACGATGAGGCGATGCGTCAATGCGAAGTTCTTGTCCGCCATTGCCAGCATGGGATTGAACCTAACATGGCAACCCCCTCCGAAAGGAGTCGGCACATGTCCCGACTCCGAGATCGCGCAACGCAGCATCAGGCGCTGCAAAGCCGGATTAGCCAATGCCCCCCAGAGTGAAGCGGAATGTTGCCCCCTCTCCCGGCCGGGCCTCGGCCCAGATCCTGCCGCCATGCCGCCGGACGATGCGTTCCACGGTCGCCAGTCCGATGCCGGTACCGTCGAACTCTTCCCGGGAATGCAGACGCTGGAAAGGCTGGAACAGGCGGGTCGCTCCGGCCGGATCGAAACCCGCGCCGTTGTCGGCAAGCACATAGAAAGGCCTGCGGGTCCGCCAGGGCCGGCGCGGACGCCAGAAGCAGTTCCACCCGACGTTCGGGTTCCCGTTCCTGCAGAGAAGACAGCACGGACCGTGCGATATCCGCCAGGTCGATCTGTTCAGCAACCAGTGCCTGCCGGTCGACCTGGCCAAGGCTCATGAGTTCGGTGAACAGCTCGCCCATGCGTTTCACGGTGCGCCGGGCCTTGTCGAACGACTGCCTTTGCAGCGGCGCCCGCAGGTCGTGTGAAACGGAGTAGGAGAACGCCTCGAGATCGCGATTGGCCATCTCCAGCAAGGCCGTGCGTTCGCGCACATGCGCCTCCAGCGACGCATTCAGCTCGAGGATCTCCCGCTCGTGGCTCATGCGGATCAGTTCCGACTGCGCGCGGGCGGCAAAGATCCGCAGCGTGGCCTCCACCTCGGAGACGCGGGCAAAGGGTTGCTTCGCGCAGACGCTGAGGACGCCGATCGGCTCGCCGAGCTTGCCGAACAGCGGAACGCCGGCGAATGCCCGGATGCCGTGGCGGGCGAGATCCACGTCGAGCGGGAAGGCCTCCGCGACATGGTCCCCGCAGATGAAAACCTGGCGTTGACCCAACACCGCTTCGGAGGGCCTTCCGGCGACTTCCGACAGGTCCGGCAAGCTTGCGGGATCCGCGTTCCGCTGCGCGATCTGCCTCAGTTGCCGCCCGCTTCCCACCAGCTCGGCGACGGTCACCCTGGCCGCCTGGGTGTGCCGCGCAAGGCTCTCGAGCAGCGACTGGAAAAATCCCTCCCCGGTCTCCGTCGAGACCCCGTGGGCGATCTCGAGCATCAGGGACTGCGACCGCTTTCGTTCGCCGATGTCCTCGGTAAACACGATGACACCGGCGACCTCCTGGCTGCCCTCGTGCCGCCAGGGGTGAACTTCCCAGTGCAACCAGTACTCGGAACCGTCCTGCCGCACGAACCGCTGCTCTTCGCAACGGTGGGACGCGCCGGCAAGGGCCCTCCTGTGCGCCTCGCGCACTGCCTCCGACGTCTGCGGAAAGGCTTCGTAGTGCCTTCGAACCACGAGGTCCTTGCTCGCAAGTCCATTGGCCGCGGCCCAGCGTTCGGTGACGACCAGATAGTGCATCTCCCGGTCGAACATGGCGAGGGACGCCGGGACATGCCTGACGAACAAACCCATTCGTTCCCGACTGACCTCGAGATCGTCCTCGGCCTGCCTGCGATTCGTGATGTCGCGGGTGATCCCCACGACACGGTGGTGCAATCCCGTATCGTCGTACCGGGGAACGAGCCGGGAATGCGCCCAGCGCAATGCGCTGTCCCCGCGGATGAAGCGGTATTCGGTGTCATAGCCACCGTTAGCCTGCTGGTCGGCGATCAGGCGGCGGAGCCTGTCTCGGTCGTCGGGGTGGACCATCGCAAGGGCGGCGTCACGATCCTGATAGAGCGACTCGCGCGACAGTCCCCAGATCCGCTCGAAATGGGGCGTGATGTAGAGGATGCGGCCGGTGGTCGTATCGCTGAGCCAGACAACCTCGTCCAGGCTTTCGACGATCTGCTGGAACGGCAGATCCACCAGACCAATGACATCCGATTCGAGCATCGAGATTCCACGCGCCACAGCGGACATGAAAGTGCCGCCGACAGGCACTCCCCCGCGAAACGGTTTTCGCGCGCGGAATGATGCGTAAAACCCTGCGGTTTCTACAGGCCGCAGGGCAGCAGAATCATCCGGATTGGATCAGATCGCGTCGATCAATACAGCGCGAAGGCGTAAATCGTGGATTCGACCGCGACAACGACATACTGCCGGTCATCCAGCCGCCAGGTCTGCGGCGCATTGCTGATCTGGCCAATGCGCGTGTGCCAGAGCAGGTCGCCGTTCGCAGCATCCAGCGCGACCAGGTTGCCGCTGCCGTCCCCCGTGAACACGAGGCCGCCTGCCGTTGTCAGCACGCCGCTTCCCGATCCGCCGCCGCCGGACCATTCACGACGCCAGGCCGCCTTGCCGGTCCGGTAGTCGATGGCCTTGAAGGCGTTGCCGTCGAAACCCACGATATAGAAACGCTTGCCACCGAGCCCCATCGAACCGCGCGGATCGGGGTCGGTCAGGTACAGCAGGTTGAAGCCGTTCGTTTCGTGGATATAGAAATAGCCCGTATCCGGATTGAATGCCGGCGAGGGCCAGTTGGTGACGCCACCTTCCCACGGTGAGACAAGGGAGCCCGGTACCGTTGCCTCCTTGCTGGAGTCCGGATCGGGGGCACCGTTCTTGCGCAGCCCCTTGGTCCAGTTGACGGTCCGACCGAACTTCGCCGACACGATCCGCTCGCCGGTGTTCCGGTCCAGCGTGAAGAAGTATCCATTTCGCGCGGCCGTCACGATCAGCTTGCGCGGCTTGCCGTCGATCGTGCCATCGACGAGGACCGGCGTCTGCGCCGAATCCCAGTCATGCGTGTCATGCGGCGAGGTCTGGTAGTGCCAGACGATCTCGCCAGTCGCCACGCGAACCGCGACGACCGAACAGGTGTACAGGTTGTCACCCAACCGGGCCACGCCCGTATAACCCGGCGTCGGGTTGCCCGTGCCGACGAAATACAGGTCGGTTTCCGGGTCGTACACGCCCGGCATCCAGACCTGCCCGCCCCCGTGGCGCGCCGCATCCAGCGTAGGCCAGGTCTTCAGCGCCGGATCGCCCTTTTCCATCGGTACCATGTACCGCTTCCACAGGAGCTTGCCCGTCTCGGCATCAAAGGCCTGCAGGAACCCGGGCTCGTCCGTGTCGTTGCCCGTTCCCACGAGGACCCGGTTGCCGACGATGACCGGCGCCGTCGTGGAGAAATACTCCTGTTCCAGCGGCGCGATCTGCACGTGCCACTTTTCCTTACCCGTACTCCGGTCCAGCGAAACAAGGTAATTGTCAGGCGTCTCGAACAGGACGGAATCGTTCCACAGCGCCGCGCCACGGTTTGCGATGTGGGTACCGCCCCGGGTTTTCCAGTAGAAGTGCCAGAGCTCGCGGCCATCCCGTGCGTCGTAGGCCCAGGCGTGGTCCGGTGCCGTCACGTACATCACGCCATCCACCTGCAGGATGGAGCCCTTCACCGCCGCCGGGGGAATGGGGAATCCACCCGCGCCCTCGCCACCGACCTGCGTCACGAGCTCCGCCGCCGGCGTCAGCTGGAAACCGCGCGGCTTGCCATCGCGGACTCTTTCGTTGAGCCGGAGCGTCCACGCGAGTGTCAGCTGCTTCACGTTGGAACGATCGACCTGCTTCAGGGCGCTGTATCGCCGGCCGGTGTAATCCCCGCCGTAACCCGGCCAGCTGTCCGACAGGGGCGCAAGCAGCTTTCCCGGCGGCAGGCCATCGGCCTGCGCGAAACCGGCAGCGGATGCGCCGGACAAGGCCAGCAGGAAGAGCGTCAGGGACTTTCGGGAGAAGCTATTCATTTCAGCGTCGCCAGGTAAGCCGTCACATCGTGCATTGCCGCGTCCGAAACCTCACTCCACAGGCTCCGATGGCGCGCCAGCGGATCCTCGATGTCCACGCTCGTGATCGCAGGCCTGGCCGAACGGCGCACGAAGCTGCGGTACTGGCCGCCGTCCGTCAGCAGGCTGATCGTGAAATCATCCATGCGGCGCAGCACGCCCCGGATTTCCGAACCGTTTTCGAAGTGGATCGTGGCCTGCACCTGGCGACGGGGGTTTTCCACGCCGGGCTCGGGCACGCCGGGCTTGCGGCCGGCGACCCAGGCGTTCTGCAGTGTTTCGGCATTGTTGCCGTACCGCGTCGCCACGCTCGCCAGATCACCGGTCGGCGAATGGCACTCCGCGCACCAGCGGTTGAAATGACCGGCGCCCCGCTTCGCATCACCCACCAGCAGGTTGAGTTCGACCTTCACCGGCGGCGTTCCACCCTGCCGCTGGCGCGTGGCCGCCACGCTGTGGATGTATTCCGCCACGGCATGCGCGTCCACATCACTCAGGGGCAGCGCCGGCATGACGCCGCTGCCCGTCGTGCCGCTGCGACCGTTCTGGATGACCGGGACGATGGCTTCGCCGGCCTTGTCGCCCATGACCAGCTGCGAACGCAGGAGGTTCGGCCCCCCCATGTCGCCGCCGCGCAGGTCTGCCCCATGGCAGCCCTTGCACTGGATGGCGAACAACGTGGCGCCGCGCTCGACGATCTTCGCATCGGCGATTGCGCGCTGCTGCGCCGGGAAGGTAGGCGCTGTCATGAAGGGATCGAGAGGCGCTGCCTCTTGTGCTTTCGCCAACGGAATAATCGCGACGACCAGCAGCCAGCCGAGGATGCGCATGAGATTGCAGCCTGGATTCTTGGAATTGGATGGCGTCCCCAAGGGGATTCGAACCCCTGTCGCCGCCGTGAAAGGGCAGTGTCCTGGGCCTCTAGACGATGGGGACGTACGAGAGGGGCGCGCATTCTAAGCGCAAGTGCGCCCCGTTTCCTACCGAATTTAGCGCGCCGGACCCTGCGCTGGAGGGGCTCCCGGAGGCCCGCCGCCTGGAGGCCCTCCGGCGCGCCCACCCGGACCACCTGCGCCTCTGGCGGCC
>JBEEKA010000009.1:0-11197 GCA_041168985.1 Pseudomonadota bacterium
TCCAGATCCGGGTCGGTGCCCCAGACGTTGCGCAGCAGGGACTCCCGGGACAGCAGCTCACCTGCGTGGTGCAGAAGGAAACTGGCCAGTTCGAACTTCCGCCGGGTCAGGTTGACGCGCAGGCCCGCCTGATAAAGTTGGATGTTGGCCGAATCGACGCGAAAGGTCCCGAAAACCGTTTCCGAATCGACATGTTCACGGCCCCTTCGCAGCAGAGCCTTGATCCGACCGACCACCTCCGCGAGCCGCAGGGGTTTGACCACGTAATCGTCGGCACCGACCTCCAACGCATGCACGATCAGCTTCTCGTCGTCATGGAGGCTTTCAACGAGGATCGGCGCGGCGCTGGCAAGCGGGCCCCGCAGTTCGCGGATGATCGATTCGGCCGTGCCGTCCGGCAGCTGCCAGTCCAGCACCAGGACGTCGAAGCGCCGCGACCCCAGCGCCTGGGCCAGATCGTCGCGTCGTCCGAAGGCCTCGCACTGCCAGCCCTGGTCGGAAAAGGCGATCCGAAGCATCGCGACTATCAGCGGATCGTCCTCAAGAAGCCCTACCTGGACGTTCCGAGTCAAAGCGCACTCCACCGAACATCAGATTTGAACTACGTACGAAGAATTCACAATTTACATGCTATTTACAATCCCTTTTGCGACGCCCACTTAAGCTAAAGCGGATGGCGCTTACAGCCGACATCTCCCGCTCCGTATCCCGGGCTCCCTGGCCTCTGCCCCTGAAGACCACGGTCATCTGCGTGCCGGTCATGCTGGCCGTCACGCTGATCGTGGCGGTCGCCGATGCCATCGATGCTCTATTTCGAGCCGCGAGTTGTGGAAACCTTCATCGACATCCGGCCGGACACCCTCGCCCTCGAACAGTACTGGCAAACGAACAATGCCTGACGGCGCAGCCACCCCCATCGCGGAATCCGATTCGGCTGCCGCAGCAGTGCTGTGCCGGCTTTTGGGAATTCTCGCAATCGCGGTCTGCCTGATTGCGGCCATGCTCCTCAAGACACAGGCAAGCCTCGCGTTCGTACCCTTCATGGGCCTTCTCTACGGGATCCTCAAGCCCTTCCAGCACTGGCCGGTTGCCACGATCCTGATGACGCTCGCTGTGCCTTTAGCCATTATCCGCCTTGGCGACGATAGCGCGCACGCCCTGCCTTACGCGCTGTCCGGAGTCCTGCTTTACCTGCTGTCGGCCTGGCTGACCTGCCAGCTTCAGACGCCCCCGTCGGAGACTGCCGCAGACGCGGCGTCACCCGACAGGGCGTCCCGGGACGCCCTCCCTTGGGCGTCAGGGTCGCTACAGCCCCTGATCGATGACGTTCTGGATTTCATCCAGACCAACGCCGAGCTACTGAAACTCAACTGGCTGCACATGTACCTGCGAGCGCTGTTGCAGGAGCTGGCCCGGTACCAGCGCAGCAAGTCGCTCGACAAGGGGCTGCAGTTCGAATTCGCGCTGGACTCCGGACTGCCTGATCGCGTTCATGGGGTTTCTTGCCGAAACAGCCAGGTGACACACAACCTGCTGGACGACACGATCAATTTCATGTCATCCGGACTGTTGTCTCTCGAGGCAGGCTGGTTGCCGACTCAGCGCAACAACAACCAGGGCACGCTGGTCGACAGGGAACACGACGCCGGGTCCGGCATCCCCGCCGACAGTACTGTCCCCGAGAGTCGTGACGACAAGCCCGAATCCGAGTTGCCGAAGGGTACGGCCGCCCTGTCCGGATTGCGGATCCTGCTGGCGGAGGACGACCCCGACAACCAGTTCGTCGCTCGACTCTTGCTGGAGTCGCTGGGCGCTGTCGTGGACGCCGTGGACGATGGCATGGCGGCGGTGGAACGATGTCGCGCATCCCCCGGCGACTACGATGTCGGGTTGCTGGACGTGCGGATGCCGAGACTCGATGGGCTTGGCGCCGCCAGGTTGATCCGCGCCACGTCAGGCTGCGCGACGCTCCCGCTGGTCGCACTGACTGCGAACGCTTCGCCGGTGGACCGCGAAGCCTGCATCGCTGCCGGTCTGGACGCCTTCCTGCCAAAGCCGCTTGACCGGATGAACCTGATCCGGACGCTGCTGGAGGTCTGTGGGCGCAAGGCTGAACTGCAGACCGGTGGCGATGGCATCGCTCGGGAAGTCGACCTTTCCGTCCGTCCTTCCCGGGGTTTCGACCTCGCCGCTGCGCTCCAGCGCATCGACCAGAACTGGCAGATCTACGACGCCATGGCCACCCGCTTCCTCGACACTTACGAGGAACGCTTCAGGAAACTCCGGCAGGCCTGGTCTGCGGCCCGCGTAGAGGATCTGCACCTCCTGCTCCACTCCTTTCGCGGCAGCGCCCTGAGCCTGGGAGCCGTGGTGCTCGCCGGGCGGCTGCATGACGTACAGGAAGGTCTGCGCCGGACTGCACCGGACCCGGGAACGACCTTGCCGGCCGCGTTGGCGGAAGCACTGTCCGAGACGCGCCTCGAACTGGTTGCCCTGCTGCACAGTCGACTTCAAGTACACCAAGAATCTGCACCGAAATGGTAGGACTCAGCAATTTTCGGCCCGACTTGCGATACCGTCGCCGGTAAATCGACACACCAGGCCAGCACCTTGAAAGAAGCTGAATTCAACTTGGACGCCTGCAGCAAGGCGTACCTGCAGGAACTGGAATCCCTGCGGGCCAGGGTGGAGAATCTGAATCGGGTCAACGCCGAACACAAACTCAAGATCGAGGAATTGACTGAAAGCAGTGCGAACCTTCGCACCCTGATCCAGTCGACCGATACGGCAACCATCTTCCTCGATAAAAAGGGGCTGCTGCAGCTCTACACGCCGAAGTCGCAGGAAATTTTTTCCTTCATGCCCCAGGACCTCGGGCGCGACATCCGGCATTTCCGCCCCCATTTCCGCGACGACCGCCTCTGGCCGGACGTCGATGCCGTGCTTGAAAATCGCGTGGACGTCTGCCGCCAAATCGCAGTCGGTGGGAACCGGCATTTCCTGCGGCGCTGCAGTCCGTATGGCGAGATCACGGGTTCCGCCTGCGGCGTGGTCATCAATTACACCGAAACGTCGACGCTCATCGAAGTCAACCGTGCGCTGGAAGCCAGCGAACAGCGCGTCGAGCGGATCCTGCAAATGACGCCGAATGCCATTCTGGTGCTGGATCACGAGCATCTCATCATTTCGGCAAACCTGCGGTCGCAGGCACTGTTCGGCGCCCTCTCGGCTGAAAAATTGCTGGGCGTCCGCTTCGAGGCCCTGCTGGCCCCTTCTCCGGACGTAAATGCATTTTTCGGCCGTCTTGCCACCGAAAAGGAAATCGATAGCTTCGATGTGGAACTCCCGGGCCACACCGTGTCAGGCAAGCCGTTGCTGCTGGAGATCAGCGTCGGAGGATTCCGGACGGATTCCGGCGTTTCCCGGGTCCTGGTCCTGACGGACATCGGGCCGCTCAGGGCGGCCGAAGCGGCGCAGAAGGCGGCGCTGCAGGAAGCGATGACCCTGGCCAGGAGCAAATCCAATTTCTTGGCGAACATGAGCCATGAATTTCGCACGCCACTCAATGGCGTGCTCGGCTTGGCCCACGTCGGATTGCTACCCAGCACCTTGGGCGACAGGGACAAGACCCGGGAATGCCTGACCCAGATCCTCGAGAGTGGCGGACGGTTGCGGGAGATTGTCGAGGAGGTCCTCGACTTCTCCCGGCTGGAGATCGGGCAGCTCGCCCTGCACGAGTCGTCCTGCTCGCCTGCGATCATCCTGAAGGAATGCGTCGAGGGATTCCGCGACCGCTGCGAGCGCAAGGGCCTCGCCCTGCACTCTGAAGCATCGCCGGAGTTCGAGGCCCTGAGGATCGGTGCAGATCCGGCCAGGTTGCGGCAGGTCTGCAATGTGCTGCTGTCCAATGCAGTCAAGTTCACCACTCGCGGTTCCGTGACAGTACGTGCCGATGTCGGAATCGACGGGCTCAGGATCGATGTGTCCGATACCGGCATCGGCATGAGTCCCTTGACGCTCAAGCGCCTCTTCCAGCCATTCATGCAGGCCGACGACTCCCTGACGAGGCAGTACGAGGGAGCGGGCCTGGGACTTGCCATCTCCGCGGATCTGGCCGCCCTGATGGGCGGGCGAGTCAGCGTGGAGAGCGAAGTCGGCGCAGGCTCGACCTTCTCGCTGCAGTTACCCGTCCGCCCCCTGCCGGCAGGCGGGGAACCGGATCCGGAAGGCGCGCGCAGCGTCGATGCGTCCCACAGCGAGTTTGCCGGTGTGCGCGTGCTGGTAGCCGAAGACGACCCGATAAACCAGTCCGTCATCGAGCACCTGCTCAAGGAACTCGGCGCCAGCGTGCGCGTCTTTGACGGCGGCACGCCCTTGCTGAACTACTGCCGAAAGAATGGTCCCGACTGCGCGGACCTGATCCTCATGGACCTCAGCATGCCGGGCATGGATGGTTACGCCACGACCATCGCGCTCAAGGCACTAGCCGTGCACGCGGATATCCCGGTCATCGCAATCAGCGCCCACGTCTATGACGAGGTCCGCCAGCGCTGCCGGACGGCCGGCATCGTGGACCACATCGGAAAGCCCTATGACTTCCAGCAGGTCGTGAAAACCATCCGGAGAAACCTGTCCGAAAAAGCAGGACTGGCAAAGTCATGAACAGGCCGCGACTGTTGGTCGTGGACGACTCCGCGGCATTCATCCAGTTGCTGGGCAAAATCCTGGAAGACAGATTCGACGTCGTCGCCGCCCGTTCAGCGAGCGACGCCCTGAAGCTGCTGGGCCGAAACCCGGTGGACCTGGCGCTGATCGACATCGAGATGGGGTCGGAAAGCGGGTTCCAGCTCCTGCAGTCCCTCCGCAGCCTGCCGCAGGCTGCCGGCCTTCCCGTGTACTTCCTCAGTGTGCACGACAACCTGAACCTCATCCGCACGGCGCTGGATCAAGGCGCACGGGATCTGATCTTCAAACCAGTCAACCCCGGACTGCTCCGCTGGCGGCTAGGCCGGCTCGGTTCGCACGGCAATGACCGGCCTGTCGGTTCCCTGCTACTGGTTTCACCCAAGCTCGAAAAGTCCGTGACGCTGGCGGAGTGTCTGCAGCAGGCGGGGTGTAGTGTCGTGATGGCCTCCCATCTCGAGCAGGTTCCCCGCATGGTGGCATCCGGGGACTTCGACCGCGTTGTCGTCGAAGACGGATTCGCGCCCGCAACCCTTCGTAAAGCGCTCGGGACATTCAAGGCACTGTCTCGCCGGGATGAAACGTCTGTGCAATGGTTCCTGCTGCAGAAACAGCACGACGAAGCCGCCGAGCTGGACGCCTACACCATGGGTTTCGACCGGGTGATCGCCGCGAGTGGAACACCGGCATTCCTCGCCCGGAGGCTGCTGGGCTGAGAATCGGACTTGGGCCATGGTCGACACAGCGTCTTCAAATCCCGTGAACCCGGCGTCGAAGAAGCCGGATGCCACGGCGTTCATCGTGGCAGTCGTGGCGGGCGCGCTGTCGCTTTTGCTCCTCTGGTTCGCGAATGACCGGGGCGATGCCGCGCTCCAGAGACAACAGGCTTCCGCTGCGCCGGCGGAAAAGCTGACGGACTCATTCGACCACTTGTCGATGATGTCGCGGCTTTACGTCGCGACGGGGGATGACCGATACACGGCGTTCCATGACGCATTCCTCGATACCCGGAACGGGCTGACTCGGGTCCCGGCGGGACATGTTTCGACCAATTTGGAGTTGGTGCTGTCCGGCGCAATACCCCCTCCGACACCCGGTCCTGCAAGCGCAGCCCTCATTCAGCGAATGCGTTCAGCCGGATTCCAGCCGAGCGAACTGCGGCTACTGGAAGCCGCGGAGGCTGCATCGAACCGATTGGTCGAACTCGAGCGCCCGGCGATAGACCTGGTAAAGCAAAGCAACGGCAGGGAACGCGATGCGCGGCTGAAGGCCAGCGCAATGCTGAGTGACGACGAGTACCTTCGCGCCGCGCAAGAGATCATGCAGCCCATTGCCAAGGTCACGGCGCGGGTTGGCGCGAGGACGATGCACGACGTCGAAGTCTGGCAGTCCATTGCGATCCCCGCGCGGCTGATGTTCGCCGGGTCCGCCCTTGCCGTCGTCTGGCTGGGTCTGGGGCGTCGTCGCCCAGCACCCGAGGCTACCGAAGCCGACGACATTTCCACGACACGACATTTCCTCAAACGCTTCCTGTTCTACTTCCTGGCTTCGATCGCCCTGACCTCCTTGATAGCGTGGCCTGTGTTGAAGACGCTCGAAGCGTCGGCACTGCGTACGCTGGAGATCCGCGAGCGTGCCAACCTGGAAAGCGCTGCGAGCGCCATGGTCTCGAAAATTGCAGGGATGACGCAGGATCTGCGTGTCCTGAGCAAGGTACCCGGCGTCACGCAGTTTCTCGAAAGCGCCAACGCCGAAAACTCGGATCGCATCGGAAAGCTTTTCAGCGCCTTCCTGGAGCATTCGGATCTTTACGACCAGATCCGGTACATCGACGAATCCGGCCTTGAGAAGGTGCGCATCAACCAATGGGAAAGTCGTGCCCTGCGAGTTCCCGACGCGGCCCTGCAGGACAAGCGGGATAGACCCTATTTCATCGAGACCATGGATCTGCCGCAGGGTGCCCTCTACCTGTCACCGATGAACCTCAACGCGGAATTCGGCCGGATCGACTTTCCGCACAAGCCCATGCTGCGGGCGGCAACGCCCTTGTTCGATGCGCGAGGACGGCGACGCGGAATTCTGGTCATCAACGCACGGGCGGCTCAACTGTTGTCTGCCTTGAACGCAGCCACCCGCCCTGACACTGAGCAGCTGTCGTCACGCAATTATCTGGTCAACAGCAGCGGGGACTGGCTTACCGGCCCGGACGCCTCGAAGAACTTCAGTTTCGACCTGCAGCGGCCCCAGGACGGCCTCGCAAGTTCGGATCCGGCACTGTGGAGCGCGATGCGGGGCGCCAACATGGGCCGTCTGCGGACCGGAAACCTGCTGTGGTTGTACCAGACGCTGGATCCCCTCCGTGACAGGTACGCTGCCGGGGAAATTGCCGGCTCAGGGCCACGCTGGTATCTGCTGCGCCAGGTCTCCCTCGATCCCCTGAATGCGGGCATGCCCTGGAAGGGACCAGGCGGTCTGCTGGGCGGCGGTTTCACGCTGGCCCTGCTCGGGCTGCTGTCCCTGCTCCTCGCGCGACGACAAGTCGAGCGGCATGACAACGAGAGAAAGTTAAGCGCGCAGCGCAAGCTGCTGCAGGAAATCTTCAATTTCCTGCCCTTTGGCGTCGCCATGTATGACCCGCTGACCTCCCTCCTCACCGTCAACGGGAGTTACGGCAAGGTCCTCGACCTGCATGGGGACCTGCAGTCCGGAACGGAAGTGGAACTGGAGGCAACGATCCGGCACCTCCATGCCCGCGGTGATTTTGGCCAGCACGCCCGATTCGAGGACGTGATGGAAGCCCACCGGAAGCAGCTGCGCAGCAACACATCATGGACTTATGAACGACAGCAGGCCAATGGCAGGTGGGTGCAGGTCAGCCTGTCGCCGCTCCACGATGGCCGTGTACTGGTGACCGTCACGGACATATCGGATTTCAAGCATAACGAAGCTGCATTGGTGATGGCCCGAAAGGCGGCCGAATCGGCCAGCGAGGCCAAGTCCGAATTCCTGGCCACGATGTCCCACGAAATCCGCACGCCGCTGAATACAGTTCTCGGCATGGCGCAGAATCTTGCCCGCACTGCATTGTCGCCGCAGCAGCGAAAACAGCTGGATGCCATCTCGGTGTCCGGCACCAACCTGATGAACCTGCTGAACGACATTCTCGACATTTCCAAGATCGAGGCCGGCGAATTGCTGCTCGCCCCGCACGCCTTCCAGCTCTCCTCGATGCTGGCGGGCTTGAACGCGGTTTTCGAACCAGTGGCGATGGAGCGTCATCTCGCCCTGGATATTCCAGCGGCGATTCCCGCCGACATTCCGGATGGTCTGTTCGGCGACGAGATGCGCCTGCGCCAGATCTTCACCAACCTTCTGGGTAATGCGCTGAAGTTCACGCACCGTGGTTCGGTTTCGCTGCAGCTGGGTCTTCTCCGACGGGATGATGCCCAGGTCGTGATCCGCTTCGAGGTGCGGGATACCGGGATCGGCATTTCCGCTGCCCAGCAGGCCCGGTTGTTCCGTCGATTCGCGCAGGCGGATTCGTCCACTGCCCGCGCGTACCAGGGAACGGGCCTCGGACTGGCCATCGTCCGGCACCTGGCCGAGCAGATGGGCGGCAGCGTGCAAGTCGAAAGTAAGCCGCAGGTGGGAAGCTGCTTCCGCGTGGACATGCCATTCGGATTGGCCACGGAATCCGATCTCAAGGCAGAGAACCTCGTCGGCAGCCGCCCGCTGCAACTCCTCGTGGTCGAGGACGATCCCCAGGATCGCGCGACACTGCTCGAACTCGCAGGACGACTGGGCTGGCATGCAGAAGCCATCGAACAGGGCGAAGCCGGCCTGGAACAGTTGGCGCGGCATTTGCGCGACGGGTCGCCTATCGACTGCCTGGTGCTGGACTGGCGGCTTCCCGACATCAGCGGCCTGCAGGTGCTTGCGCGCCTGAACGAATCCGTTCCTGTGAACGCCATGCCCGCGGTCATCATGGTGACGGCAGGTGACCTCGGCGAACTCCGGAGGGAAGCATCGCGTATCGCCCGACCCGACAGTATGCTGACGAAACCCTTTTCCCCCTCACTCCTGTTCGACACCGTGAACGAAGCCCTGGTCGCGCGGGGACGCGGGCTGGAGCACGTCCTTAGTTCGACAGCCATCGAAACGGTGGAGGTCCGCTGGCTCTGCAATACGAATATGCTGGTTGTGGACGACAGCCCTATGAACCTCGACGTCTGTCGCCAGTTGCTCGAGTACGAGGGCGCCGCGGTCACGACCTGCGACTCCGGACTGCAGGTACTGGAACTGCTGCGGGACACGCCGAACCGCTTCGACGCCGTGCTGATGGACCTGCAGATGCCACACCAGTCCGGTTTCGAAACCACGCGGAAGATCCGTCAGGATCTTGGGCTGCTCCAGCTCCCGATCGTCGCCCTGACCGCCGGCGCACTGACCAGTGAACGCG
The DNA here is from genome assembly GCA_041168985.1 of Pseudomonadota bacterium. Lineage (GTDB taxonomy): Bacteria > Pseudomonadota > Gammaproteobacteria > Steroidobacterales > Steroidobacteraceae > ZC4RG30. The sequence goes on from JBEEKA010000009.1 coordinate 9,143, forward strand.
ACAGGGCCCTCGCTGCCGGCATGGACGATTACCTTGGCAAGCCCATCGATGTCACACGGCTCGTTCGCGTCCTGCGTCGCCTGATCGAAAGTCACAGGGGCCAACGCCTGCCCGCCAACCTGCGAACGGAGATCTACGAGGACACGCAAGAATCCCTGACCTGGCCGCCCTTTCCCGGCATCGACGTGGCCGCGGTCCAGCGTCTGCTGATGGGGGATCGCGAACTCTTCCTGCGACTGGCCAAGCGGTTTGCCACCGAATACGCCACCGCGGACGAACGCTTTGCGGCGTACCGGGAATCGGCGGATCTCGACCAGTCCGCCGCCTTCATCCACCGCCTGCGCGGCCAGGCGGCCAATATCGCTGCGATGGAGCTGTCGAAGTCCTGTGGCCGACTTGAGGATGCGCTGCGCGCTGTCACAAGGGATTCCCCGGAATGGGACGAGGCACAGGGCAGGCTCAGGACGGTTCTGGAGGGCCTTTCCGCTCTGGAGGCGGAGATGCCTCTCCCCTTGCCCGGCGAACCTGATGCGACGCGGCCCATCGATCGAGTGGAGCTGGAACGGCTCACCAGTAAACTGCGGCGATCGCTGCTCGCCCACCAGCTGTCGGCCATGAAGCACGCAGACGAGATAGTGCGAATCCTTGACCAGACCGCGATTGCATCCGGCTTCGCCGCGATCCACGAAGCGGTCCAGGATCTCGCGTTTGATGAAGCACTGGAGAAACTGGACGCGTTCCTGCCGCCATCCTGATGCCATTGCGGCATGTCACGCCACGGGCCGAGCCGGTTCGTGCACGGCGCCCTTGATATACCGGATCTTCCCGTCGGCATCGAGTTCGTAGAGGATCAGGAAATCCACGTCGACTGCGACGCCCCGGGGTATCACCGTCATGCCGGGGTATCCCTTCTCGGCCAGGACCGCCGCCGACAGGTCCTTGATACCTTCGAAGCGGATCACGACGTTCACCATGAATGCGTCCTCGCCGCCGAAGAAGCGCCGGATCGTCACCGTCTCGCGGCAGTAGTCATGGAAGAAGGCATAGAAGGCGCGGAAGGCGGGCTTTCCCCTGACGATGAACCCCGCGTTTTCCAGCGCGAAATCGTCGGCGAAGAACGTCTCGAGTACCTCGTAGTTCCTCGCATTGAATGCGGAAACATAGCGCTCATAATCCCTGCGTTCGAACATCGTCGACACCTCACCGTCCAGAATGGAGAACCACATGTCCCGAAACGAAGGCGGCCTCGACCGCACCCTGCGTGTCATCGTCGGACTCGCGATGATCGGACTCGCCGCGACAGGCAAGGTCGGCGCCTGGGGATACATCGGCGCACTGCCCGTCCTGACCGGCCTTGTCGGCTGGTGCCCGGCCTACACACTGCTCGGCATCAAGACCTGCAAGACCTGAGTCGCGCGGGGTTCAGCCTGCGAAGCTGAACCCCGCATAGCCTTTTGCGGCCACCTCGTCGCATTTTCTGCGATACGGGCCGACACCGCCAACGTAAGGCAGGAATACCCGCGCCTTGCCGGGGATGTTCGACCCCATGTACCAGGACTGCGCCTGCGGATAGAGCGTGCCGTGGCCCACCTCGGAGACGTGGCGCGCCCAGTCATCCTGCGCTGCTTCGTCGGCATCGACACGCAGGTCGCCCCGCGACCGCATCGTCGCCAGCAGGTCCCGCACGAAGTCCACATGCTGCTCGATCGACACGATCATGTTGCTCAGCACGGAAGGACTGCCCGGCCCGGTGATCGCAAACAGGTTCGGGAATCCCGCGGCCATGAGTCCCAGGTACATCTTCGGTCCTTCTGCCCAGGAATCCTTAAGCGTCCTGCCGTGAGCGCCGCGGATGTCGATGCGATCGAGCGCACCGGTCACCGCGTCGAAGCCCGTCGCGAACACGACGGAATCGAAATGCCGCAGGCCTTCCGTCGTTTCGATGCCGTCCGACGTGAAGCGCATGATGGCGGTTTCACGCAGGTCGACCAGTCGCACCTGCGGCAGGTTGAAGGTCTCGTAGTACTTCGTGTCCAGGCAGAGCCGCTTGGTGCC
>JBEEKA010000010.1:0-7290 GCA_041168985.1 Pseudomonadota bacterium
ACGGGCTTCGGCTCCGGCAATGTTGCCGATTACTGGGGCAGTGTCGTGATCCAGGGAACCGGCACCACTTCCTCGCCGAATCTGGCCATGGCGCCTGGCGGATCGGTTTCGATGGTCTCTCCAGCACCGGAACCGTCGACCACGCTGCTGATGCTGCTGGGACTGTTGTTCGTGGGCTGGCTTGCCCGCCCGCTCACCGGCCGGACGGGCGATGACGGGGCTCTCGCTGCATGAAGATTGCGTTGATCCTGCCGCTGCTCCTGCTGGCGGGCTGCAAACCTTCGTCGGAACCCGGGCAGGTCTTTGCCAAGGTCAATGGGCAGGAAATCGCAGTCCACCAGTACAACCACGTACTGAAGCTCACCGGGCAGGCCACGCCGACCGACGACATGCGACGGGAACTGGCGAACAAGCTGGTGGACCGTGAGCTGATCGTCCAGGAAGCCTTGTCGAAGAAGCTCGACCGCCAGCCTGACGTGATGTTCGAACTCGAAGAGGCGCGCCGGGACGTGCTGGCCCGCGCCTATGCCAGGCAGGTGGGTGACCGGCAGGCGCTGGTGGCCGCTCCCGCCGCGGGAGAAGAAGCGGCCCGTTACTATTCGGAACACCCGGATCTTTTCGCCAGGCGAAAAGTCTATCGACTGCGCGAGATCCAGCTGAGGCCCGACGCGCAGTCCGCGCCGGCAGTCAAAGCCCTGGTGGCTGAATCACCCCCGCTGCCTCAGCTGCTCGCAGCGTTGCAGCGTGACAAGATTTCCTTCAGCAACCAGCTGATCATCCGTTCGGCGGAACAGTTGCCGATCGAGGCGCTGCCCCGGCTCGGCGCCGCGCCCGAAGGCCAGATCGTCCTGTTCCAGACGCCCGGAGGCCTGGTGATCTACCAGGTGTTGCAAGCGCAGGACGCTCCCCTCGACTGGAACGAGGCCTCGCCCCTCATCAAGGATTACTTCCTGCGAAGACAGGGCAAGATTGCGGTCGATGCGGAGACGGAGCGACTGCGCAAGGCGGCGCACATCGAATACTTCGGGGATATCACGCGGCTGATGCCGGCCGGTTCACCGCGTGGCTGACGGACCTCCGTCCGCGCAGACTGAAAAAGAGCCTGCGGACTGGAAGGACCGGTTCTTTCCTTTGCTGCCCTGGCTGGCCGTCCTGGCGGCCTATTTGCCGACCTACCTGTCGCTGTCCCGGACCCTGTGGCGATCCGATGACTACGCCTTCGGACCGATAATCGGCGTAGTGACGGCGGCCCTGCTGTGGCAGTACCGCGCGGCGCTGCGCGCGCCGGGTTCCGGCCACGCCAGGTTGAATGGGGCGATCCTGCTGGGCATCGGCCTGTTGTCGCACATCGCCGGCAGTGCGCTGGCGGTGCCGGAGCTGGATGTCGCCTCGCAGATCCCCGTCGTTGCCGGATTGGCCTTGCTGCTGGGCGGGCACGAGGCACTCCGTCGCCTCTGGTTCCCCATTGCGTTCCTGGCTTTCATGATTCCGCTGCCGGGCGTGCTGGTCGTCCAGCTCACCGGCAGCCTGAAGGAATGGGTCGCTTATCTGGCGGACGCGCTGCTGTACGCCTGCGGCTTTCCCGTCGCACGCCTGGGCAATGTCATCAGCATTGGCCAGTACCAGCTGTTCATCGCGGATGCCTGTTCGGGAATGCATTCGCTGATGGCGATGTCCGCGTTGGGGCTGCTCTTCGTGCACCTCACGGAAAGGTCTTCGCGCTGGCGCGACGCGCTTCTGGTGGCAGCCATCCTGCCGATCGCGCTGCTGGCGAACCTGGTGCGGGTCCTGCTGCTGCTCCTGTTTACCTACCGGTTCGGCGATCAGTTCACCCACGCCGCCCACGGTGCGGCGGGGCTGCTGGTGTTCGTCGTGGAGATCGTCCTGCTGTACGGCATGCATCGGCTGCTCGCCCACGGAACCGGGCGGAAGGCCATGCCGCGCGCCCGGGTGCTTCCCACCCGTCCGGGTGAGTCGGCACGCTGCCTGCGCCTCGCCACCGTGCTGGCGCTTGCGGGACTGGCAGCCCAGATGCTGCATCCCGCCACGTCGCCCCGTCCGCCCCTGGGGCTCGCGGGGTTCGCGCCCAAAGAGTTCGGGGAATGGCGACGGGTCGCCGAAGATGTCAGCACGCTCAGCGTGGTGAAGACGGACGACGAACTGCCGGACCCCTATGCACGGCAGCTGGCCGTCATCTATGCCAGCTCGGCGGGGGAGTCGATCATGTTGTCGATCGCCTACGCACCGAACCAGCTGAGCGACCGATTGCATGTCCATCGCCCCGAGTACTGCTACGGCGCGCAGGGCTTCAATGTCACGGAACCGGAGAACGGCAGCCTGTCGATACCCGGTGGCCGCATGCCCGTGCGACGGCTCCGCACGGAACTCGGGCAGCGGAAAGAGCCCGTGACGTACTGGATGACCGTCAACGACCTCGCGGTCCTGCCGGGATGGCCGAGGAAACTCGCGCAACTGCGCAGCGGCATCCAGGGGACCGTGCCGGACGGCCTGCTTGTCCGCGTCTCGTCTATCGACGCGGACTCGCAGCGGGCCTTCGCGGTCCAGGAACGTTTCGTTCGGGACTGGATCTCTTCGCTCGACGTCGCACAGCGAAGGTCCCTCGGGAACTGAGGGACCGCGACCGGCCTAGCGCTTCTGGTAGGACTTGAGCAGCACCGACGGCATGCCGCCGTCACGCGTGACCCAGCGATGCTTGAAGACCCAGCGTCCCCCCTGTTTCACCAGTTCGTCGTGTTCATGGCCCTGCTCGACGAGAACGGGTGTTGCCGTGACGGATTCCGAATTGATACCGGTCCAGAGCATGTCGGCCGTCGCGGTAGTGCCGCTGACCGAGATCTTGATGTTCGTGAGCAGCATCTTGAACGTGCCCTTGCGGTCCGTCGACCGGGCGGCGGTGTCGCGATAAATCTTTTCAATGCCTTCCCGGCCCAGGCCGCTGCGCCGAATGCCAGTGCGCCGGTGGCGCAGATCACGCGGATGGACGTATTCCTGCTTCGCATGAGATATCCCCCTTGGGTTGTAGTCGTGCCGAGGACTTCGCCATGACAGCTCTCGCGTCCGGGGACTATAGTGGTCGCCACGACAAGCCGGAGGCCAGAGGCCATGCGTACCCGACTCTATTCGCTCGACGAGCTGGACGATATCCCCGGCACCAAGGTCTTTACCGCGATGCGCAGTCGGCAGGCCTATCACCTGCACAAGTTCTGCATGTCCCTGATGGAGGCCGCCAACCGGGAGGCATTCCGGCAGGACGAGAAGGCCTACCTCGATCGCTTCCGCATGAGTCCGGAACAGAAGCAGGCGGTCATCGAGCGCGACTTCAACCAGCTGATCGAGCTGGGCGGGAATATCTACTTCCTGGTGAAGCTGTCCAATACGGATGGCTGGAGCACGGTAAAGGCCGTGGGCTCCATGACGGGAATGACCCCGGATGAATACGCTGCGATGATGCGGGCGGGCGGTCGGTCTATCGAAGGAAACCGCTCCATCAAAGGCAAGTGCTGATGGCACGCATCACCGCCGGCATTGCGACGAGTCACGTACCGGCCATCGGCGCGGCCTTCGACATGGGTCGCACGCAGGATCCGTACTGGAAACCGGTCTTCGACGGCTTTGAGTGGGTCAAGGAGTTCGAGCAGCGCGAGGAGCCGGACGTCGTCATCCTTTGCTACAACGACCATGCGAGCGCCATGATGCTCGACGTGGTGCCCACCTTCGCGCTTGGCTGCGCGGAGGAATTCGAGCCGGCGGACGAAGGGTGGGGGCGACGGCCCGTTCCGACGGTCATGGGTGATCCGGTGCTGGCGGCGCATCTCGCCGAACAGCTCGTGATCGACGAGTTCGACATGACGCTCATGAACCACCTCGATGTGGATCACGGCCTAACGGTTCCGCTCTCGCTCATGTTCGGCAAGGTCGAACAGTGGCCGGTCCGCGTGATCCCGCTCGCCGTGAACGTCACGCAGTTCCCGACGCCTTCCGCCGAGCGCTGCTGGCAACTGGGCGCGCGCATCCGCGATGCCGTGCAGTCCTATCCCAAGGACCTCAACGTGCAGGTCTGGGGCACGGGTGGCATGAGCCACCAGCTGCAGGGGCCGCGCGCCGGGCTCATCAATCCGGAGTTCGACAACGCCTTCCTCGACAAACTGGTCGACCGGCCGGACGAACTGCGCAAGATCACGCGCCTTGAGTTCCTGCGCGAAAGCGGCTCGGAAGGTATCGAGCTGATCATGTGGCTGATCATGCGCGGTGCCATGGGATACTCTGTCAAGGAGCTGCAGCGGTTCTACCACGTGCCGGCTTCGAACACGGCCGTGGGCCACGTCGTCTACCGGCCCCTGGTCTAGCCGAAGTCGCTCGCGTCGTGGCGCTCGCGCAGCTGCTGCGCGGGCCCACCCCACACTGTGTTGACTCGCTTGCCACGCTTTACCGCAGGTCTTTCACCCAGTTCCAGCGCCCAGCGCCGCAGGTGTGTGTAATCCTCCACCTGCAGGAACTCCGCCGCGTCATAGGCTTCCCCCAGTGACAAGTGGCCATACCAGGGCAGGATCGCCATGTCGGCGATCGTGTAGTCGTCGCCGGTGACGTAGCGCCGCGTGGCGAGGAGTTGGTCGAGCAGGTGCAGCTGGCGCTTGGTCTCCATCGTGAAGCGGTCGATCGCGTACTCGATCTTCACCGGGGCGTACTTGTAGAAATGCCCGAAGCCGCCGCCGACAAAGGGGGTCGCGCCGACCTGCCAGAACAGCCAGGACAGGCACTCGGCGCGTGCCGCGCCGGAGGCCGGCAGGAAGGCGCCGAATTTTTCCGCGAGGTGCAGGAGTATCGCGCCGGACTCGAAGACGCGGACCGGCGCCGCGCCACTGCGGTCGACGAGCGCGGGGATCTTCGAGTTCGGGTTCGCGGCGACGAAGCCACTGCCGAACTGCTCGCCCTCCATGATGTTCACCAGCCAGGCGTCGTACTCGGCGCCGTCATGTCCCGCGGCGAGCAGTTCCTCCAGCAGGATCGTGACCTTCACGCCATTGGGCGTTCCCAGCGAATACAGCTGCATCGGATGCCTGCCGACTGGCAGTTCCCGTTCATGGGTCGCGCCGGAGACAGGGCGGTTGATGTTCGCGAAAGGGCCGCCGGACTTCTTCCAGCGCCAGATTCCGGGTGGAACGTACTTCTCGCCGGGATCGTGATCGGACATGTCTTGCGCTCCAACGGGGCCGGATTGACGGGGCGATCGAGTCTACAATGACGCCATCATGTCGGGATCGACGCGCGCCACCCAGCAGCTGAAGCAGGCCAAGGTCGCCTTCACGCTGCATGCCTATGAGTACGATCCGTCCGCGGACCGCGTGGGGCTGCAGGCCGCGGAGGCGCTCGGAGAGTCTCCTGCGCGCGTCCTGAAAACCCTGATGACCCGCGTCGATGGCAAGCCGGCCTGCGTGATCCTGCCTTCGGATCGCGAAGTGTCGATGAAGAAGCTCGCGGCGGCATTGGGCGGCAAGTCGGCGGAAATGATGCCTGCCGCGGACGCGGAGCGCATGACCGGCTACAAGGTCGGCGGCATCAGTCCCTTCGGGCAGATGAAAAAAGTGCCGGTGGCGATCGAGGCGACGGCGATGGAGCATGCGCTCGTGTACCTCAATGGCGGCCAGCGCGGCCTGCAGGTCCGCATGGATCCCCGCGATATCGCGCGCCTGCTCGATGCGACGGTCGCGGGCATCGTGGCCTGACCGATCCTGGCATGTTGCGGTTCACGTCTTTCCTGGTCGCGCTGTTCGCGGTCTCGACCTGCCTGAGGTCTTCGGTCACCGGCGTCGGTCCGTTGCTGGCCTCCATCCGCGCGGACCTGGGCCTGTCAGCCACCGCGGCCGGTGTGCTGTCGAGCCTGCCGCTGCTGATGTTCGCCCTGGGTGCGCCGGCTTCGCGCCTTGCGCGCAACCACGGCACGGAGCGGCTTCTGCTCGGTGCGCTGGTCGTGCTCATCGCAGGCATCCTGCTGCGGTCCGAAGGGCATCTGGTTGCGCTGTATGGCGGCACGGTGCTGCTTGCCTGTGGAATCGCGGTGGCCAACATCCTCCTGCCGGTGCTCGTGAAGCAGCATTTCCCGGAGCGGGTCGCCACCGTCACCACGGCCTACGCGACGATCATGGGACTGTCCGCGACAGTCGGTTCTGCCTTCGCGGCGCCGCTCGCGTCGGCCCTGCCGGGGGGCTGGCGGGCCTCGCTCGCCAGCTGGGCGGTTCCCGCTTTCATCGCACTGCTGCTGTGGTTCCCGCACACGCGCCGCGACCTGCACGTCACGCCCGCTTCGAACGAACCGCCACCGCGCTTGCCCTGGCGCAACGCCGTCGCCTGGCAGGTGACGGGCTACATGGGCCTGCAGTCCCTGATGTTCTACGTCACGGTCGCGTGGTATCCGACGATGCTTCGGGACGGCGGCTTTTCCGTGCAGGCGATCTCGGGACTGCTGACGCTGTATCAGGCTGCGGCGCTGGCGGGCGGACTGCTCGTGCCTTCGCTCATCCATCGCGGACCGGACCAGCGCCTGCTGGCAGCGTCCGTCGGCATCCTGTCGACGATCGGTTCCCTGGGGGTGCTGCTGCTGCCACAGGGCATGTGGTTCTGGATGGTCCTGCTGGGCTTCGGCACCGGTCCGGCGCTGATCCTCGCGTTGTCCTTCATGGGTCTTCGCGCCGTGAATCCCCGCTCCGCGGCAGCGCTGTCGCTGATGGCGCAGTCGCTGGGCTACCTGCTGTCGGCGACGGGGCCGGTCAGCTTCGGGTTCCTGCACGACCAGCTGTGCGGATGGACCGCGTCGATGCTGTTCACGACGTTGTGTGCCATGACGATGGCGTTCTGCGGGTATGGCGCCGGCAGGAACGTCAGGCAGTAGCCGTCAGAGGCGCCGCCACAGTTTCACGGCGGCGAGCACCAGCGTCAGGGCAACCCACGCCAGCCCCACGCCGAGCAGGAGGCGCAGCCTGCGCTGCCACTGCGCGCGGGCCTGTGTCCACTGCCAGGCGGCGTAGCCACGCACCCTGCCGATGCGGCGCGCGAGATCGAGCAGCATCGGGTTCCGCTGCCGGTTCAGCGCCCGAGATGCTTCTGTTCGAAGGTCCAGGCTTCATCGCGGCACAGTCCGCAGTGGGGACCGACGAAGCGCTGCGCCGCTTTCCGGTCGCCGCGCAGCTGCAACTCGAGCCAGTCCACCGCCAGCTTGGCAGCGGCACTCCGATGGGGTTCGCGGAACGTGCCGCCGTCCATGGCCTGGACGAC
>JBEEKA010000011.1:0-25121 GCA_041168985.1 Pseudomonadota bacterium
CTGCGCCTGCAGCAACTGGGTGATCTCCCGGCGATCGATGGTCCGGCGGCCATGGCGAGCCAGCTTGATGCCGACACCGTCACGGCACTCCGGGCATTCCAGCGGCGTCATGGCCTGGAAGATGACGGCGTACTGGGACAGGCCACGCATCAAGCACTCAATGTGCCGCTCCGACATCGTGTTGCGCAGATCGAATGGTCGATGGAGCGGGTTCGCTGGCTTCCGCCGCCGCCCGAGGGGCCGTTCATCGTCGTGAACATCCCCCAGTTCCGGCTGTTCGCGTTTCGCGGACCATTCGATGCCGAACAGTCGATGACCGCGATGAACGTTATTGTTGGCAAGACATTTCCCCGGTTCCGCACGCCGGTGTTCATGGCCTCAATCCGACAAGTCGTTTTCAGGCCCTATTGGGACGTGCCGCGGAGCATCCTGCGGAACGAAGTGTTGCCGGAGCTGCGTCGCGAACCGTCGCGGGTAGCAAGGGAAGGGTACGAAGCAGTGCGGGGCCAGCGTGACGACTCATCCGTCGTGCCCTGGAGCAGCGCCGTGGCTGACGACCTCTCGGCCGGGTCCCTGCGGCTGAGGCAGCGCCCGGGTCCCCGGAACGCGCTCGGCGACGTGAAGTTCCTTCTGCCGAATCCGTATGACGTGTATCTGCACAGCACGCCGGCGCGAAGCCTGTTCGGCAGGTCGCGCCGCGCTTTCAGCCATGGCTGCGTCCGGGTCGAAGACCCGGTGACCCTGGCGCGTTTCGTATTCGGCGAGGGGGCCGGCTGGGACGAAGCGCGCATCCGGTCCGCCCAGTCCGAAGGGCCGGCCTCGGCGCGCTACCCGGTTCCGCAACCGGTGCCGGTGATGGTGTTCTACGCGACGGCTGTTGCCGCCGAGGACGGCCAGGCGCGGTTCTTCGACGATCTCTACGGCCACGATGACCGCTTGCGGGCGCTGCTCGGGCGTTAGCCCTGCCAGTGCCGGATGCGTCCCGTGTCGACATGCACGAAGTCGGACCTCTGGTAATAACCTACGCCGCCGCGCTGCAGATCCAGCGCCAGGGTAGCGAGCCGGTCGCACTGTACGCCTTTCAGGCGGACATCCATGGCGCGGCCCTGCAGGTGGAGACTGCGAACCGCCACGCCGGCGCTGCGTTCATGCAGCCTCGCGTTGGTGGCCGGGGATCGGTATCCGGAAATGATCTCGAACCGCGGTTCGACGCCGGCGCGTTCGGCCAGATCCGACAGCAGGTCGTACAGACCCGTGTCGATCGGGTGCTGTTCCCCATTCCGGTGGTCGCGGAGCAGGTGCTGCAGTCGAACGACCGCGTCGTCGAGCAGGCCGACCGCACTTCGATAGGCGACCGACAGGACCTCTCCCGTATGCGTGCTGGCGAGTTCCAGCCAGCGTGCCGGGCGGGGCATCTCGTCGGAGCGGGCACGGGATGGCAGCACGAGGGATCCGCCGGTGGCCAGCAGTCCGCCCAGTACGGCCCTGCGTCCTAGTCTGGTAGGCGGGGTGTCCATAACTCCATATTCAGGCGGACAAGTCTTGTCGGCAAGGCTTGTGCGTCGCACAATGTCGCGCCTGAGGGAACTTGCTTCACATCGGCGAGCTCGCTGTGCTCTATTTTGCGGAGTCGGAGATGGTGACGGGCACCCGTGTCTTCAAGCTGGAAAAATCGATACCTGCTGTGGCTGCTAGGCCTGGTGCTGCTGGCTGCTTCCCTGGCGTCACGCAGTCCCGTACGGTGGTGGCAGCAGGATGAATCCCTGTCGCGCATCCAGCGGAAGGGTGTGCTGCGCGCGGGGTTTGCCCTGAGCCCGCAGTACGCGGCGCTCGATGCCAGGGGACAACCGGACGGATTGGCCGTCGACGACATCAAGGCCGTCGCGGCATCGTTGGGCGTGGAGCGCGTGGAGTGGATACAGACCTCCTACGCGCAGCTGATACCGGACCTGCTCGACCACCGCTTCGATGTGGTGTCTCTGCAATTGGTCATGACCCCCGAAAGGGAACGGAAGGTCGCGTTTTCCGTCCCCGCACTGAGCGTGCGGTACGGTGTGATGGTTGCGCGGGGCAACCCACGGCATGTGCCGGCATATGCACGCCTGGATCCGCGTTCCGGTCTCCACATCGCCGTCCAGCAGGGGGCGCCGACCATTGGTGAGCTCAGGGACAGGGGATTCAGTCCGGAACAGCTGGTTTTCGCGACGGAAGGCGAAAGCGGAGCAGCGTCGGTGCGCGCAGGCGCAGCGCATGCGCTGGTCCGTACGGAGCCGTCCCTGCGCAGGATCATTCAGAACCATCCCGGCGAGTTCGAACTGGTCGAGGATCAAGACGCGTCCGGACGGCCTTGGTTGAAGATGGGGTATGCGTTCAGGCTGGAAGACCGGGCGTTGAAGCGCGGCTGGGACGACGTGCTTCGCCAGATGGGGAAGACGAGGGACGAAGCGCGATGAATTCAGGGCCGGGTCCTGCGGTCGGTCTGTCGACCCGATGGTTCTTCACGGTGCTCGGCTCATCCTTGCTGTACGTCCTTGCATTCGTAGGGCTGCGACAACTGGAGCAGGATCGGCTGGAGGCCGGGGCACGTGTCGTGCGCGAATACGGTCGAGCCAGCAATGACCTCATGACCGGGTTTCTCCATCTGTCCCTTGATGGACGTGATGGTGGACTCTGGGAGCGCTCGCGGGGCTATGCGCTCCTGCGGCAGTCACTGTCCGAACTGGAAGGTGCGGCACGGGAATTGCCCGATCAGGAATCCGTGACCAGCCAGTTCAGGCAGGATCTCGAAGTCTTCCGCAACCTGCTCAATGACGATGAATCGCACCGGGATTCATCGTCCGTCTCCGTGTCCCTGCACCTCGCGCTGGCGCGACTGAAGGGAACGGCTGACGCGGTGGACGCCGCCTTGCGCAACCAGCAACAGTCCAAGGCGGACCGATACGACCGGATGTTCCAGGTCGCGATGATAGTTGGACTGTGCCTGCTCATGCTTCTGGGCAGTTTCGCCATGAGGGCCATGATGTTTCGGCGCCGGCTGGAGCAGAAGCTGGCCGACAGCGAATCTCAGTTCCGTGGTCTCGTGGAACAGTCCGTCTCGGCGGTGGTCATCGTGCGGGATCGTCGCATTGTCTACGCCAATCCACGGTCGGCGGAGATCATGCGCTGTACCCTGCCGGACCTGATGGGGCGGTCGATACTCGACACCATCGTGGAGCGGGATCGAGACGAATCCGTGAGGGAGCTCGAGCTGCTCGAACAGGACCCTAAGGCCGGGTATAGCGGCTCGCTGCGCGTGACACGCTTCGACGGCACGGAAGCGCTGCTCGACATGCAGGCCAATCCGGTCACGCTGAACGGTGCGCCGGCGCTGATGGCCATCCTGCATGACGTGACGGAAAAGGAACGGCAGGACTTCGAACGGCTCGAGGCGCTGCAGATGGTGGACTCCATCCTGAAGGCGTCGGGCGACGCGCTCTTCCTGCGGGACCTGGAAGGCCGCTATCTGATGTTCAGCCCGCAGGCGGAGGCCCTGTTCGGCAAGTCCGCTGCGGAAGTGGTCGGTCGCGACAGCAGCGTGCTGTTCGGGCCCGAGGTCGTGGCCGAAATCCGCCGCGTCGACAGCCAGATCCGCGATGACAGGCAGGTACGCAGGTTGGAAAGGCAGTCCCAGGGTGCGAACGGAGGCCTTGCAATCCATATAACGCTGGGGCCCATCGTCGATCCGCAGGACAGGGTCACCGCGATCTTCGGCGTCACGCGTGATGTCACGGATCTGAAACGACAGGAAAAGGCCCTCGAGGAAAGCCGGGCCGAACTGGTGGCCATGTTCGATGCCCTTGAGGAAGGCATGATCGTCTTCAATGCCGAGGGAGAAATCCAGCGCATGAATCCGGCAGCCATGCGCATCAATGGCATCGACTTCGAAGAGTGGCAGCGCGGTGGCGGCACCTTGGGCCGGCAGAACTTCGCCGTCATGGAAACGCTGGACGGTCATCCCATTCCGCTGGAGCAGAGACCGGGGCAGCGGACGCTGCGCGGCGAGCAGGTGCGCGACTTCGAATGTGTCTTCGTGCATCCCCGGACCGGCCAGCGTCGCACCCTGTCGTGCAATGGCAGCCAGGTATGGGGAGCGGACGGCAAGGTCCGCCTTGCCCTGCTGACCTTCACGGATGTCACCGAGCGGCGGCGGGCCGAGCAGGCCATCGTCCAGGGCCAGCGACTCGAATCGCTGGGTACGCTGGCCGCCGGCATCGCCCACGACTTCAACAACATCCTGCTGGCCATCGCGGGCAATGCGACGCTCGCGGAGTCCGACCTGCCGGCGGAGCACCCGGCCCACACGAGCCTGCAGGAAGTCCAGCGCGCGGGTCGGCGGGCCAAGGACCTGGTGCGCCGGATCCTGTTGTTCGCCCGCGCCGAGGAGTCTCAGCGCAGCACCGGTGACCTGCGCGAGGTCGTTTCCGAAGCGGTGGAGCTGATGCGTCCGAGTCTGCCGGCGCGAGTCCAGTTGCAGCGGGAGTACCCTGCCGATGCGGTGAACGTGGACATGGACGCATCGCAGATCCACCAGGTCGTGGTGAACCTGATCACGAACTCGGGGCACGCGATCGAGGATGTCGGCCCGGAACAGCGAGGGCAGGTCCGCGTGGAACTGGATACGGAGGTCTTCGAGGCGCCACGCCAGTTCGGTCTGCGCGTGATGCCGGCCGGTCGGTACGCAGTGCTGGCGGTCACCGACGATGGCTGCGGCATGGACGCCGCCGTGATGTCCCGCGTGTTCGATCCCTTCTTCACCACAAAGGATGTGGGGCGTGGCACCGGCCTGGGCCTCGCGATCGTGCGGGGCATCGTCGAAGAGCACGGCGGCTCGCTGGAACTGCAGAGCGCGCCGGGCAAGGGCACTCGCGTGAAGATCGTGCTGCCGCTTTCGACCGGGGCGGCGCCGGGCAAGGGCGTGGACCGTCAGGCGCCGCGTGGCGGGGGCCGTCATGTGCTGTACATCGACGACGAGCCGGCCCTCGTGTCCCTGGTGACGCGCTATCTCCAGCGACAGGGCTACCAGGTCAGCGGCAACACCGACCCGCGCAAGGCGCTCGACGCCCTGCGGGCTTCGCCGTCGGCATTCGATCTGGTCGTCACCGACCTGTCGATGCCGGAGATGTCGGGGTTCGACGTCGTGCAGGCAGTCCGCGGGATCTCCGCCTCGGTTCCGATCCTGATGATGACCGGGTACGTCCGGCCGGAAGACCGGGACCGGGCCTTGGCGATGGGCGTGAAGGAAGTCCTGCTGAAGCCGTCGACCGTGACCGATCTCTGCGAGTCCATCGACCGCGAATTGCGCTGATGTGGTGGAATGCCCCCGGGGCCCGGCGACAGGCCGGCGGGGGGATGTGAACGATGCTCTGGTCTCAGACGTACGATCCGTTGGGATCAGCGGGGTTTTCGACCTTGCTGGCCGCTGCGCCCTTGCTGGTGCTGCTCTCCGGCCTCGCTTTCTTCCACCTGCGCGCGCCCGTCGCGGCCCTGCTGGGTCTCGTGGCGGCGCTTCTGGTCGCCGTGGCGGGTTTCGGGATGCCGGCAGGACTCGCGCTGCGGGCGGCGGGATTCGGCGCCGCGTACGGGCTTCTGCCCATCGGCTGGATCGTCCTCAACATCATCTTCCTCTACCAGCTCACGGAAGAGCGAGGACAGTTCGCCGTGCTGCGGGATTCGATCGCCGGCATCACGGCCGACAGCCGCCTGCAACTGCTGCTCGTCGCGTTCTGCTTCGGCGCCTTCTTCGAAGGCGCCGCCGGTTTCGGTACGCCCGTTGCAGTCACCGGTGCCATGCTGATCGGCCTTGGTTTCTCGCGGCTGCAGGCGGCAGGCCTGTCACTCATCGCCAACACTGCGCCCGTGGCCTTTGGCGCGCTCGGAACGCCACTGGTCACCCTGTCGGGCGTCACGGACCTGCCGCTCCATGACCTGTCGGCAACCGTCGGTAGGATGATGACGCCGTTCTCACTGCTGGTGCCGTTCTGGCTGCTGGTGGCCTACTGCGGCTGGCGGCGCACGCTGGAGGTCTGGCCTGCCGTACTGGTGGCCGGGCTGTCCTTTTCCCTGACGCAGTTGCTCATCTCGAACCTGCACGGTCCCTGGCTCACGGCCATCGGCGCCGCACTCGTGTCGATGCTCGGCCTTGTCGGCTTCCTGAAGGTCTGGCGTCCGCGAAGTCTCATGCGTCAGACCGACTCGGCGCCGCAGGTCGCCGTGCCGCTGGCTCCCTCGGCACTCCGCAAAGCCTGGCTGCCCTGGCTGATCCTCATGGTCGTCGTCTTCATCTGGGGATTGCCCGTCGTGAAGTCCGTCCTCGATGGGCTGTTCAAGCTCGTGCTGCCGGTGCCCGGTCTGGACCGGATGATCCAGCGGCTGCCGCCCGTGGTGGCGGGACCGGAAATCGAGCGGGCGCTTTTCACGCTGAACCTGCTGTCGGCGACCGGCACGGCCATCCTGCTGTCCGGCGTGCTGGCAGGCCTGCTGCTGGGTGCGCGGCCGCGCGGGATCCTCGCAACGTACTGGCGTGCATGCCTGGCCACGAGGGCGAGTCTGCTCACCATCGCGGCGATGCTCGCGCTGGGCTACCTGACGCGCTACGCGGGCGTCGATGCGACGCTGGGACTCGCGTTTGCCGCGACGGGCGTGATGTATCCCTTCTTCGGCACGCTGCTGGGCTGGCTGGGCGTGGCGGTCACCGGTTCGGACACGGCGTCGAACGTGTTGTTCGGGGGGCTGCAGAAAGTCACGTCGCAGCAGCTCGGCCTGTCACCGACGCTGATGGCGGCGGCAAACAGCGCCGGTGGCGTGATGGGCAAGATGGTTGATGCGCAGAGCATCGTCGTGGCCTCCACCGCGACGCGCTGGTTCGGCGAAGAGGGGCGCATCCTGCGCTATGTCTTCGTCCACAGCATCGCGCTGGCGGGACTCGTGGGGCTCGTCGTGCTGCTGATGGCCTATGTGCCTCCCTTTACCTGGCTCGTTCCCGGATAACCTGTCGCCCATGGAGCAGACGGTCGCCGTCGAAAATCCTGCGTTGCTGGAAGCCTTGCGGCGCATCCTGCCGGAGGGAGCGCTGCTGACCGCGGCAGAGGACACGAAGCCCTATGAATGCGACGGCCTCACGCTGATCCGCCAGCGTCCGCTGGCCGTGGCCCTTCCGGTGACGGAAGGGCAGGTGGTCGACGTGCTGCGCCTCTGCCGCGAAGCCGGCGTGCCGGTCGTGCCGCGCGGTGCAGGCACCGGCCTTGCCGGCAGCGCCCTGCCGCGGGCGGATGGCGTGCTGCTGTCGCTGGCGCGATTCAACCGCATCATCGCGGTCGAGCGTCGTTCGCGCACGGCCACCGTCCAGCCGGGCGTTCGCAACCTCGCGATCTCCGAAGCGGCCGCGCCATTCGGTCTGTACTACGCGCCGGATCCTTCCAGCCAGATCGCCTGCACGATCGGCGGCAACGTCGCGGAAAATTCCGGCGGCGTGCACTGCCTGAAGTACGGACTCACGTTGCACAACGTGCTGCGCGTCCGGGGTTACACCATGGCGGGCGAGTCGGTCGAGTTCGGCGGACTGGCGCCCGATTCGCCCGGCCTCGATCTGTTGCCCCTGGTCATCGGATCGGAAGGGATGCTGGCCGTGACGACGGAAGTTACCGTGCGGCTCGTGCCGAAGCCGCAGTTGGCCCGTTGCATCATGGCGAGCTTCGCTGATGTGGGCGAGGCAGGCGATGCGGTGGCCGCCTTGATCGCCGCCGGCATCATTCCCGCCGGCCTCGAAATGATGGACCAGGCGGCTTCGCGGCTCGTGGAGCCTTTCGCGAATGCCGGCTATGACCTTGATGCCGCCGCGGTGCTGCTCTGCGAATCCGATGGCACCCCCGAAGAGGTCGAGGACGAGATCGCCCGCATGGCGGACGTACTGCGCACGGCACATGCGACGCGCATCCAGGTGTCACGCGATGAAGCCGAGCGCCTGCGTTTCTGGGCCGGGCGAAAGAACGCCTTTCCCGCTGCGGGGCGCGCTGCGCCGGCCTACTACTGCACGGACGGCACCATTCCCCGCAAGCACATCGGCACGATGCTCCGGAGCATCCAGGACATGGAACGCCGCCATGGCCTGGCCTGTCCGAATGTCTTCCATGCGGGGGATGGCAACCTGCATCCGCTGGTGTTGTTCGACGATGCGGATCCGGATTCGGTTGCGCGTGCCGAGGCTTTCGGCGCGGAGATCCTCGAGGAGAGCGTGCGATTGGGGGGTACGGTGACCGGCGAACACGGCGTCGGCATGGAGAAGCTGAACCAGATGTGTTCGCAGTTCGACGCGGAGTCGCTCGACGCCTTCCGCGGCGTGAAGCGCGCCTTCGATCCGGATGGATTGCTGAACCCCGGCAAGGTCGTGCCGACGCTGCATCGTTGCGCGGAATACGGCCGGATGCGCGTGAAGGTGGGCGACCTGCCGTTCCCTGAGTTGCCGCGGTTCTGATGGACGCTTTCGTCGCAGGCTGCGTGGATCGTGTGCGCGACGCTGCATCCTGCGGCCGTGCCTTGCGTATCCGCGGCGGCGGTACGAAGGATTTCTACGGCAACCTGCCGGTCGGCGAGGTCCTGGATACGCGCGCGCATGCGGGCATCGTATCTTACGAGCCGAGCGAGCTCGTGGTCTCGGCGCGCACCGGCACGTCGCTGGCCGAGCTTGAATCCTTGCTGGCCTCGCAAGGGCAGATGCTGGCGTTCGAGCCGCCGCATTTCGGCGCCGGCGCCACCGTAGGGGGTTGCATTGCCGCAGGGCTTGCCGGACCCAGGCGAGCATCGGCCGGCACCACGCAGGGCAGTGTGCGGGATTTCCTGCTTGGCGCGACGCTGCTGGATGGTCGCGGTCGCGTGCTGCGTTTCGGCGGCACGGTCATGAAGAACGTGGCGGGTTATGACGTGACGCGCGCGCTGGCGGCGTCGATGGGCTTCCTGGGCCTGATCCTCGAGGTGTCATTGAAGGTGCTGCCGCGGCCTCGCGCCGAGCGCACGCTGCGCTTCGAACTGGACGAGGCCGCTGCGCTGGATCGGCTGAATGCCTGGGCCGGCGAGCCGCTCCCCCTGTCCGCCAGTTGTTGGGAGGCCGGCGTCCTGCACCTTCGGCTTGCGGGTGCCCTGCCCGCGGTAGACGCCGCGGCGCGACGGCTTGGTGGCGAAACGGCAGACACGCAGGATGCGGAGAGATTCTGGCGCGCGCTGCGCGAACAGCAGTCTGGGTTCTTTGCCGGTGAGGCGCCTTTGTGGCGTTTCGCATTGCCATCGACGGCTGCGCCGCTCGGGCTGGAAGGCGGCCACTGCATCGAATGGGGCGGCGCACAGCGATGGCTTCGCACGGACCAGGCCGCGGACGTCCTGCGCGCACGGGCCACTTCGCTGTGCGGGCATGCCACCCTGTTCCGCGGCGGCCAGCGTGATGCCAACGTTTTCACGCCGCTGTCACCCGTGTTGCTCGCGATCCATCAACGCCTGAAGGACGAGTTCGATCCGGCGCGCGTGTTCAATCCGGGCAGACTCGTGCCCGGGCTCTGACAGGTCGGAAGCCGCATGCAGGTCACGCTTGATCCAAAGTACGAGGGGCGCAGCGACGCCGCGGAGGCGGTGGATATCCTGCGTCGCTGCGTGCACTGCGGGTTCTGCACGGCGACCTGCCCGACCTACCAGCTCTTCGGCGACGAACTCGATGGGCCGCGTGGTCGTCTCTATCTGGTCAAGCAGGTGCTGGAAGGGGAGCCGACCACGGCGCGCACGCGCCTGCACCTGGATCGCTGCCTGACCTGCCGCGCCTGCGAGACGACCTGTCCCTCTGGCGTCGCCTACGGACCACTGGTCGACATCGGGCGCAAGCTCGTCGACGAAGCCCTGCCGCGCCATCCGCTCGCCAGGCTCGGCCGCATCGCACTGGCCGCTGCGCTGACAGGGCCGTACTTCCGGCCCGCCGTCGCGCTGGGACGCCTGCTGCGCCCGCTGTTGCCGGCCTCATTGCGACGCGCCTTGCCGTCGCGTCGCGTCGCGGGGGCAGTTCCGGACAGACGGCACGCACGCCAGATGCTGTTGCTGGCCGGCTGCGTGCAGCCTTCTCTGTCACCCGGTATATCCGCGGCGACGCGACGCGTGCTCGACGCGCTGGGCATTGAAGCGCGGATCGCGCCTTTGGTGGCCTGCTGCGGAGCCATCCGCCACCATCTCGGCGAAACGGAGTCCGCCCTGGGTGATCTGCGCCGGAACATCGACGTCTGGTGGCCGTTCATCGAGTCGGGCGCTGAAGCGATCATCGCGGACGCCAGCGGCTGCGGCACCCTGCTGAAGGATTACGGCCATCTGCTCCGCGATGACCTGACCTATGCCGTCAAGGCCGCGCGCATCAGCGAACTTGCGCGCGATATCTCGGAAGTCATTGCCGCCGAAGCGGAGGGCGTCGCCCGGCTGTCCGCAGGGCGGGGAACGCCTCAGCGCATCGCCTTCCATCCTCCCTGCAGCCTGCAGCACGGGCTGAAACTCCGCGGCGTCGTGGAATCCATCCTCGCGTCCGCCGGTGCAACGCTGCTTCCCTTCGCCGACAGCCACCTGTGCTGTGGATCGGCCGGCACCTACAGCCTGTTGCAGCGAAAGACCTCGGCGGAACTGCGTGAACGAAAACTTTCCGCGATCGGCGCCGTGGAACCTGAATTGATCCTCTCGGCCAACATCGGCTGCATCACGCAACTGGGCGATGAGGGTGGCGTTCCCGTCCGACACTGGATCGAGTGGCTCGACGAACGGATTCGCTGAATCCGCCAAACGGGCTCCCGAATGCAGCCTGCTCGAACGTCGGCAACACAAGGCCGCTGTTACCGACCGGTTACCGGGTTTGCATAGTGGTACGGCGGCAGGAAGCCCTTCGGATACATGTCGAAAGAAAATGTCGGCGGCCTGTCCGGAGGGTTCGACTCGGTGATGCCCGGCGGCGGACGCAGCTTCAGGTCCTTCCAACCCACCTCGTAGGGCGCGAAATAGGTGTTCATCTGCTGGTCCTTGATGAACTTCCACTGGCCGTCGAGCTTGATGAACTCGTTCTCGTACAGGCCGCCCATCCACATGCCGCTCTTGCCGTAGTTGCCCATCATGGACAGCGCGCGGGAGCGCAGCTTTGCGTGCCTGCCGTCTTCGGCCACGCTGACCACGGGCTGGTACTGCATGTGGTTGTGGAGTACGCCGTCGTCCAGCCCGGCCTGGCCGTAGAGATTCAGGTTGCGGCGCACGGCGGCCTTGCCGACATACACGCCACGCATCGCGATCTCGATCGTGCCGTTGTCGGCGAAAAGATCCGCGAGGTCGTCCCACAGCAGGGTGGCGAGGTAATACCCGTAGGTCATCTGCAGGTTCTCGATGGCCGTCATGTCCTCGGCCTTCGACAGCTGCGCCTCGATGCGCTTCACCTGCAGGTTGAGGGCGCCCGTGTCCTCGGGCATCGGCAGCGGCGTCGCGCGTGCCGGACGTGCGCCCGCGACGGGGTTCTCATAGTGGAAGGGCGCAATGCCACCGCTCTCGTAATCCGCACGCGGGAGCGTCGACGGTGCGTCCGGCTTCACGCTCGGTTCCAGGCTGGATGCCGGCAGCGATACCTTGTGCCAGCCGGCATCGAAGGGCGTCGTCATCGTCGGATAGAGCCGCATGCGGTGGATGCGCCAGACGCCATCCACCTTGCGGTATTCGTTTTCCTGGACGCCGGTTCCCCACTCGTGGAACCGGCCGGCGCGAGCATGCTGCGAGAACCAGTGCCAGCGTCCCTTCGCCTGCCGGCCCCCGACGCCGACATGGACGACGCCCTGCAGTTGCATCGTGTCGTTCAGGAGGTCCTGCAGCTGGCCTTCGGGGCCGATGGCGTCGAGGCGTGCCTTGATGTGTGCCGCGCCCCGCCAGATGCCACGGCCGGCGATCTCCAGTTCCGCATCAGGCGTGAACAGTGCCGCGGCCTGCGACCACTGGCTCTTGTCCGTGTAGAAGCCGTAGATGCGCTGCAGGTTCTCGATTTCGAGCTGGTCGGCAGCCTGCTGCACGTCGGCAGCCAGTTGCGCGACGCGCGCCTGTGCCGCCTTGCCGCCCAGGGCGGCTGGCGTCGATGCCGGCGATGCGGCAGGCCAGGCGATCTTCGCGGCATTCACGGGTCTGAAGTGGAAGGGCGGCGTGTAGGCCCGGGGCCAGACCCGGTAGGGAAAGGTCGTCGGTGCGTCCGGCTGCATCGTCGTGACGAAGCGGCCGCCGTTCACGTCCGTATGGTTCGTCCAGCCGCCTTCAAAGGGTGAATACACGGTCTGGAACCAGTGCAGCGACTGGAGCTTCCAGACGCCGTTTTCCTTCACGTACTCGTTTTCGAAGGGGCCTTCGCCCCACATCGCTTCCCTGCCTTTCTGTCCGGCGAGGATCACGTCGCGCCAGGTGCCACGCGCAGTGAGGCCATCGGGACCGATCGTGACCACCGGCATCAGCTGGAAGTGTTCGTTGAGCTGTCCGGGCTTGAGACCCTTGTGTCCCTTCCCATAGGCATACAGGTATGCGCGAACACGCTCGCGCCCCCGGAATACGCCGTCGAGTCCCATCTCGATGCTGCCATCGCGGGAAAAGAGGTTCGCGACCTCGTCCCACAGGCCCTTGTCAAAGTAATAGCCATAGGCCCGCTGCAGGCGCTTGATGGCCAGGGCGTCCTGAACGCGGACGGCGCGTGCTTCCAGTTGCGCCACCTTCGCGCCCAGTGCGGCGTCGTCGGCAATGATCGACGGTCCTTCCGCAGCCCGTGTCGCGGCGGAAGCCCCCAACAGTCCCGTCGCAACCAGCAAGGCCCGCCAGGTTCCCCGCGCGGTCATTGGCCGCTCACCGGATTCTTGTAGTGGAAAGGCGTGACGAAGTTCGCCGGATACGGTTCGTACTTCAGCGACGTCGGCATGTCCGGCGGATAGCCGGGGAAGTAGGACATCATCGGTGCCGGCTTCTTCGCCCAGCCCTGGTCATAGTCGGTGTACATGCCCATCGTTCCCATCAGAGTCTGGAATTTCCACACGCCGTTTTCCCTGATGAACGTGTTCTCGTAAGTGCCGTCGCCCCACTGCGCAGCGCGACCGGTGGCACCGAACATCACGAGCAGTCGCGCGCGCACCTGGGCGGACTGGCCATCCGGCGACACATGGACCACGGGTTGCAGCGGCATGTGGTTGAACATGGCCCCCGCGGCCGGTGCGCTCAGGCGCCGCATGTACTCGTAGTTGCGGTCGAGCCCGATGAAGACGCCGCGACCGAGGATCTCCAGCGTGGAGTTCTGCGCGAACAGGGCCGAGATGGCATCGGGCAGGGACTTGTCGACATAGAACCCGTAGGCCGCCTCGAGCGTCTCGACGGCATCGACGGCCTGCAGCCGGTCCAGTTTCAGTTCGAGCTTGCGGACCGCGGCTTCGAGTTCCGAGACCGATCGACCAGCGGCCGGGGCCACGGGGCGGGTGTCCCCGGCGGACAGCAGGGCACCCGCCTGCTCGGGGCGGTCATCGTGGAAGGGAGGTTCGAAGGATGTCGGGTAGGGCGCATAGGAAACGCTGGACGGCCGGGAAGGCTTCACCTTCGACTTGCCGTAACGATAGGCGCTCTCCGGTGCGGCGCGTGTCCAGCCTCCTTCGTAGGGCGCATAGAAACGCTGGAAGAATTGCAGCTTGCGCAGTTTCCAGACGCCCCCCTCCTTCACGTATTCGTTCTCGAAGGTCCCGGCGCCCCAGTTGCCGCCGGAACCCGCACCGTGGATTCCGTCGTAGATCCATTGTTGCCAGCGGGCCTTTGCGCTGCGGCCATCGGCACCGATCGTGATGTATGGCGAGAACTGCGGATGGTTGTTGAGTTGCCCTTTCAGCAGGCCCGGCTTGCCGCCGGTGAGGCTGTAGAGATACTTGCGGATGGCGTCCTTCCCGACATAGACGCCGTTGAATCCGATCTCGAGGCTGCCGTCATCGGCGAACAGGTCCACGACCTGGTCCCACAGTGCCTTGTCGACGTAATACCCGTAGATCTGCTGCAGGTTCTTCAGTTCGTCGTAATCCGCGACACGGTCGGCGCGCTGGTCCATCGCGGCGACACGCTCGGCGGCCCGCGCCAGGCGCGGTCCGAGGTCCGGTTGCGGGGACTGCGCCGGCAGGAGCGGCGCGGTCGTGGCGAATGCCAGTGCGGCGAGGAATTTGATGGGTTTCACCAGGGTGCTCCTCGTGCTCACGGGTCCCAGCCCACGGGCTTGCCCGTTACCGGATGTGTGTAGTGGTAGGGCGGGAGGAAATAACTGGGGAAGGACTGGTAGACGACAGAAGGCGGTCGGTCGGGCGGCAGGTCCTTGAGCGGCGCGGCGGCCTGTCGCGCTCCCTTGGCCCAGCCCTTGTCATAGGACGCCTCCACGGTCGTGAACCAGTGCAGGGACCGGATCCGCCAGACGCCGTCTTCCTTCACGTATTCGTTCTCGTACGGTCCTTCGATCCAGCTGCCGTCTTCGCCGTGCACGCCAGCCATGACCAGCGAACGCCAGCGTCCCTGCGCCGTGCGGCCGTCGTTGGCGACATGGATCACGCCCTGCAGGGTCGGCGTCTCGTGCAGCACGCCCGGTGCCGACGGGGCGACCTTGGCTAGGAAAGCCTCGATACGCGCCCTGCCCAGATAGACGCCCTGCTGCGCCCATTCGATCGATGCATCGGGCGAGCGGGAGAACAGGCGGGCCGCATCGTGCGCGCGGCCGGCGGTCACATAGTGCGAATAGGCCTGTTGGAGCCGCTCGATGGCGCGGCGGTCCTCGAGCCTTTCCACCTGCAGGCGAAGGCCGCTGAGGCGGGCTTCGAGCAGCGACAGGCGCCGCTCCTCGGAAATGACCTTGCTGTCCGTGACCACGGGGTCACCGGCCTGTGTGGCCGTGCCAAGCCCTGACACGACCAGTGCCGCCAAGAAGCGCTGAGCTCGATGCATCGAATTTCCCCCGGCCGCGCTGTTGTGGCGCGCGTGCATCACCGATCTTAACCGCGAACGCGGCGCCCGAAAGTGTGGACCAGGGCCGGTTTGCTGCCGTGCGCCGAGACAGCCTCCCCGGCACGCGGCTATCCTTGGAAGATGGTCCGGACCGGAACATTCCTGCTGGGTGCCCTGCTGCTCGCGTCCCCTGCATTCGCGGAACGGGATATCTACCAGTTCGTGGACGAGGAGGGCGTTCGTCATTTCACGAACGTCCCGACCAATGACCCGCGCTACACGATCTATCGCCTTGCCGCTCGCCAGAAGACCTGGGCGGGGGAGCGTATCGGCGCGGAATCGATGATGGCCGCGTCCAAGCGCTATTCGCACATTATCGAGTCCGAAGCCCGGCGCAGCCAGTTGGATCCTGCGCTCCTGCATGCCGTGATCGTGGTCGAGAGTGGTTACAACCACCTGGCCGTATCGCGCGCAGGGGCCCGGGGCATCATGCAGCTGATGCCCGATACGGCCCGGCAATACGGCGTCCGCGATGTCTTCGATCCGGCCGACAACATCCGGGCTGGCGCCCGGTTGCTGGCGGATCTCAAAGTCCGCTACCAGAACGATCTCAAGCTGGTGCTCGCCGCCTACAACGCGGGTGCCGGGGCCGTGGATCGCAGCGGGCGGCGGATCCCACCCTTTGAGGAAACAATGGTCTACGTGCCCAGGGTCCTGGGCATCTATTCCAGGCTCCGCACTACGCTGCGCTCCTGAACCCTTCCCCGGGGGTGGGTGGCACAATCGATGCCAAGCCCTGATAATCGGCCGATGACACAGAAACTTACCGAGGCCGAGAAGGCCCTGCGCGACGCCGCTCGCGATTACCACCGCCTGCCGACCCCGGGTAAGGTATCCGTCAATCCCACCAAGCCGCTGGCCAACCAGCGCGACCTGTCGCTGGCCTATTCGCCGGGCGTTGCCTATCCCTGCCTCGATATCCACGAGGATCCCAACGCCGCGGCGGAGTACACCTCGCGGGGCAACCTCGTCGGCGTCATCACGAACGGCACCGCGGTGCTGGGGCTGGGCGATATCGGGCCGCTGGCCGCCAAGCCGGTCATGGAAGGCAAGGGCTGCCTCTTCAAGAAGTTCGCCGGCATCGATGTCTTCGACATCGAACTGGCGGAGCGTGATCCGGACAAGCTGGTCGACATCATCGCCGCGATGGAGCCGACGCTCGGTGGCGTGAACCTCGAGGACATCAAGGCGCCAGAGTGCTTCTACATCGAGCGCAAGCTGCGCGACCGGATGAACATCCCGGTCTTCCATGACGACCAGCATGGCACGGCGATCATCTCCGCCGCCGCGATGCTCAATGGCCTGGAGCTCGTCGACAAGCAGATCGGCGACGTGAAGGTCGTGACCTCCGGCGCGGGCGCCGCGGCCATCGCCTGCCTCGACGTGATGGTGGGCCTCGGCATCCGTCGCGAAAACGTCTTCGTCTGCGATTCCAAGGGCGTGGTTTATGCGGGCCGTCCCGGCGGCTTCGACGAGTCCAAGGCGAAATACGCCCAGGACACGCAGGCCCGCACGCTGGCCGATGCCGTCAAGGATGCGGATGTCTTCCTCGGCTGTTCCGCAGCCGGCGTGCTGACGGCAGACATGGTCAAGACCATGGCGCCGCGCCCGATCATCCTCGCGCTCGCCAATCCGGAGCCCGAGATCCGTCCCGAGCTGGCCAAGGCTGCGCGCCCGGACTGCATCATCGCGACGGGTCGGTCCGATTACCCGAACCAGGTCAACAACGTCCTCTGCTTCCCGTACATTTTCCGCGGCGCCCTGGATTGCGGCGCGACGAAGATCACGGAAGCGATGAAGATCGCCTGTGTCCGCGAGATCGCCGATCTCGCCAAGGCGGACATCAGCGAAGAAGTCGCCAGTGCCTACGCGGGACAGGAACTGGAGTTCGGTCCGGACTACATCATCCCGAAGCCCTTCGATTCGCGGCTGATCCTGCGCATCGCGCCGGCCGTCGCGGCCGCGGCCGCGGCTTCCGGCGTCGCGACGCGTCCGATCACCGACATCGAGGCCTACCGCGAACATCTCTCAAGGCGTTTCTCGACGACGGGCATGCTGATGCGTCCCGTTTTCGGTGCTGCGAAGGCGTCGCGGACCAACCGCATCGTGTATGCGGAAGGCGAGGACCTGCGTGTGCTGCGCGCCGCGCAGATGGCGATCGAGGAGGGCATCGCGCAGCCGATCCTTATCGGTCGGCCGGCCGTCATGCAGGCCCGCATCCAGAAGGCGGGTCTGCGGCTCAGCCTGGGCCAGGACGTGCAGTTCGTGAACCCTGACGACGATCCGCGTTTCAAGCAGTACTGGACGGCCTACCACCGGATCATGGGGCGCCGCGGCTTCAGCCCGGAGGCGGCCAAGGCAGCAGTGCACCGTTCGACGACGACCATCGCCACGCTGATGGTCCACCTCGGCGATGCGGACGCGATGATCTGCGGCGTGCATGGCCGTTTCTCGGCCCATCTGGACCACATCCGGGATGTCATCGGCCTCGACGAGGGCGCGGAGACGCTGGCGACGCTGAATGCGCTGATGCTCGACAAGCACACGATCTTCATCGCCGACACCTACGTGAACACCGATCCGGATGCGGAGCAGCTGGCGCGCATCGCGCAGCTTGCGGCCGTCGAGGTGGACCGCTTCGGCCTCACGCCGAAGGTGGCGTTTCTCTCGCACTCGAACTACGGCTCTTCGCGCCATCCCTCGGCCGAAAAGATGCGGCTGGCCTATGAGCGCTTTGCGCAGCTCGAGCCGACGATAGAATGCGATGGCGAAATGCATGGCGATGCAGCCCTGTCCGAGGTGATCCGCAAGGGCAACCTCATGGACAGCCGACTGCGTGGCGAAGCGAACATCCTGATCTGCCCGAACCTCGACTCGGCGAACATCCTCTACAACGTGGTGAAGACGCTGGCGGGCGAGGGCGTCACGATCGGCCCGATCCTGATGGGTGCGCGGGCGCCGGCCCACGTGCTGACACCGTCTTCGACAGTGCGGCGCATCTTCAACATGACGGCGCTTGCCGTCGCGCAGGCGGCCCGGGCCTGACCGGCAGTCGTCCTGGCTGCCGCGTCGCAAGGCCTGGATGCGGCCCCGCTGCCGAACGGCCATCAGCTCCACGACATGACCCAGGCCGATCCGGAGCAGTACGGTGTGGCGCAACGCCAGCCCGCGGAGTTGGCGGCGATGCAGGACCGGTTCCGACGCGCGCAGCAGTATTACGATCCGCTCGGGACGGGACTGACGCCGGAGAAGAGGTGCGAGGCGTTCCCGGGATTCCGTAAACAGGGTTGTTTCTGAATGGAAGGAGGCGAGGCAAGGTGGGCAATCGCAAAGTAGATGTGGCCGTATTTCTGTTGATGGCGGGCGGGGCTTCGGCGGTCCACGCCGCCGATGCAGCCGTGGCCTGCGAGGCCTTGAAAGGACGCGCATTCGAACAGACGACCATCACCGCAGCGCAGGCGGTCGCAGCAGGAGCGTTCGTCCCGCTCGAAGCCGCGCTGCCCGGTCCGCCGCCGCCGGACTACTCGAAGCTCCCGGCTTTCTGCCGGGTCCAGGGATCCATCCGGCCAACCTCTGACTCCGATGTCCGGTTCGAAGTCTGGCTGCCGGCTCAGGGTTGGAACGGCAAGTTCGTGCAGGCGGGCAACGGTGGCGCCGCAGGGGCCATCGTCCACCGTTCCCTCGCTGAAGTGCTCGCGCGCGGCTATGCCGTGGCGAACACCGACACGGGCCACCAGGGTGGGGGCGGTGATTTCAGCTGGGCCGTGGGCCAGCCGGAGAAGTTCACCGACTACGCCTGGCGCGCGGTGCATGTGCTGACCGGCGTCGGCAAGTCGATCACGACGGCGCATTACGGACGGAAGCCCTCGAAGTCCTACTGGTATGGCTGCTCGACCGGCGGCCGGCAAGGACTCAAGGAAGCGCAGCGTTTCCCGGAGGACTATGACGGCATCGTGGCGGGTGCACCCGCCAGCAACTGGGGTCCGCTCATGTCCCTGTCGATCCACGTGCAGCAGAACATGGGCGGCCCGCAGGGCCTGGGTGTCGACAAGCTGGGGCTCCTGAAGGAAGCGGCGATTGCAGCCTGTGACGGGCGGGACGGCGTGACCGACCGCGTGATCACTGATCCGCGCCGCTGCGATTTCGA
This sequence comes from Pseudomonadota bacterium, assembly GCA_041168985.1. Taxonomy (GTDB): domain Bacteria; phylum Pseudomonadota; class Gammaproteobacteria; order Steroidobacterales; family Steroidobacteraceae; genus ZC4RG30. The sequence continues at coordinate 19,223 of JBEEKA010000011.1, forward strand.
TCCTGCGATGCTGGCCTGCAAGGCCGGCGAAACGGCGAATTGCCTGGCGCCGGCCGAGGTCGAGGCCGCCCGCCGCATCCATGCCGGCGTGAAGGGCGCACAGGGCAAGGTCTACTTCCCGGGCACCGGGCCGGCCAGCGAACCGCTCTGGGCGATGTATGCCTCCCCGCAGTTCGGCATAGGCACCAGTTATTTCCGTCATGTCGTCGCCAAGGATCCGGGCTGGGACGTGAACTCCTTCCAGGTGGATCGTGACGTTCCTCGGGTCATCGCGTCGTCAGGCGAGGCCGTGGCGATGGATCCGGACCTGTCCGCGTTCGTGAAGCGTGGCGGCAAGCTCATCACCTACCACGGCACGATCGATGGGCTGATCCCCTTTGCCAACTCGGTGGACTACTACCAGTCGGTCGCCGGGAAACTCGGTGCAAGGATGACGGCGTCGGGCATCCGTTTCTATGCCGTGCCGGGCATGGACCACTGCTCCGGCGGGGAAGGCGCCTTCCAGGTGGACTGGCTGGGCAGCCTGGACCAGTGGGTCGAGACGGGGCGTGCGCCGGACGTGCTCCCCGGGGCCCACCCTGGCCCGGGCACCGCCTTCACGCGGCCGACCTGCCCGTGGCCCCAGTTGCCGAAATACGCGGGTCGGGGTGAGGTGACGGACGCCGCGAACTTCACCTGCAGCGTGCCCTGACGGCGCGATGTCCGGACGTCACCGCGTCGTGGCGGTGACGTTCGGGTCCTTCGTCGCAGCGGCGCGACTGCGCACGACGTTGTCCCAGTGCTCCGCGATCAGCCCGTTCTCGATGCGGAACATGTCGAAGTGGGTCGTCTCGTTTTCCCGGTCGACCGTCGCCACGATGACGAGATCCCCTTCGGCCGTGATGGAGATCACCGGGAACGTGATCTGGTCCGGTATCGGCCGTTCCGGCCGCGTGCGACGGATGTAGTCGACCAGTCCCTGCCGACCGCTCGTGACGTTCGGGTTGTGCTGGACGTACTCCGGCGTCACGAAGCGGTGCGCTTCGCCGGCGCGCCCCGCGTTCAATACGGTCCGCACCATGTCGAAGACCAGCCGCTTGTTCGCGGCCAGTTTCGGGTCGGCGCTGAGAAGCAGGGGCGACTGGTCGCTGACCGCGGTCGGCGGGACCTGGGCAAACCCGCTGGTGCCGGCCATGAAGGCCAGCAGTCCCAGGATGGTGCAGGTCCCGCGGCCCATGCTTACTTGGGCTTGTTGGTGACGTTCGGGTCCTTGGACTTGGAGGCCGAGCTCCGGCCGACGTTGTCCCAGTGCTCCGCGATGAGTCCCTTCTCGAGGCGGTACATGTCGAAGTGCGTGGTCACGTACTTCTCGCCCGGCTTCTCCGGATCGTCTTCGTAGCTCACCGTGGCAACGGTGACGAAATCGCCCTCGGCGGTGATCGAGATCACCGGGAACGTGATCTGCGGCGGAACCGGCCGTTCGGGTCGCGTCGCCTTGATGTAATCAACCAGCGCCTTGCGTCCGCTCGTCACGTTCGGGTTGTGCTGGATGTAGCCTTCGGTGAAGTACTTCGCCGCGTTCGCCGTGCGACCTGCATTCACCACCTCGCGGTACATGTCGAACACCAGCTTCTTGTTGGCAGCGAGTTTCGGGTCCTTGCTCTGCAGCAGGGGAAGCTGGTCCTTCACCGGCTCCGGCGGGATCTGGGCCTGTGCCGGGATGGCCAGGCCGAGGGAGAGCGAGAGGGCGCAAAGCGTGGTCGTCAGTCGCATGGGCAAGACTCCGGTGACAGGCCGTGGAAGTCGGTCGAGCCTAGGGGGTCGGCGCGGGTCCGTCCAGCGCGAAGGCCACGTAGGCGGCACCTTGCGGCGACTTGCGGCTGCGACTGCTGCTCGTGGCAATCAGCAGGTACTGTCGACCGTCCACCATGTAAGTGATCGGCGTTGCGACCCCGGCGTAAGGCAGGGTCGTGCGCAACAATTCTCGGCCCGTCCCCGTGTCGAAGGCGCGGAACTGTCGGTCCTGCACGGTAGCCCCGATGAACAGCAGTCCGCTCGCCGTCACGAGGGGACCACCGTAGTTTTCGCTGCCCGTGGGCACGCTGCCCGGCGACTGGAGTTCCGGGTACTCACCGAGTGGCACGCGCCACAGATAATCACCCGTGTTGAGATCGATTGCGTTCAGCGTGCCCCAGGGAGGTTCCACCGCGGGATAGCCGTCGGGGTCCATGAATTTCCGGTAGCCGGTGAAGAGGTAGCGAGGGAGGTCGCGGGTCGAGGCCCCGGGTGACGACACTTCCCTCGTATCGTTGCGCGTATCCCGCAGGTAAAGCACGAGCGCCTGCAGATCGCTGCCTTCCAGTTGCGGAAAGCCCGGCATGCGGCCCTTGCCCTGCTTGATGGTGAACTGGATCTGCCAGTCGAGGAGCGTGGAACCGATGTCATCCAGGGCGGGCGCGACGCCAGCCTGACCCTTGCGGTCCACGCCGTGGCAGACCGAACAATGCTGCAGGTAAAGGCGCGAACCCGTGCCGCCCGTTGCGGCGGCAGGGGCTGCCGTCAGCCCGCCGGTCCAGGCGATGTCATTCGAGTTGAGGTACAGGATGCCGTGCGCCGCATCGACGGCCGAACCTCCCCACTCGGCACCCCCATCGAAGCCCGGCAACACCACCGTCTGCTGGTCGATGGCCAGGGGCGTGAACAGCGGTCCGTTGCGGAACCCGCGGAACTGCGCCACCGCGGCCGCGTGGGCCTCCGGGGTCCGGTGCGTGAGTTGGGCTTCCGTGAGCGACTGGCGCGCAAAGGCAGCCGGTGCCACCGGGTGTGGTTGCGTGGGGGAGGTCTGCTCGCCCGGTACGGGGCTGGCCGGCGCAGGACGTTCCTCGATGGGGAACAGGGGCTCGCCTGTCACGCGATCGAAGACGAACAGGTAACCCTGCTTGGAAGCCTGCGCCACCGCGTCGATGCGTCGCCCCCGGTGGGTCACCGTCAACAGGCTGGGCGGCGACGGGAAATCCCGGTCCCAGATGTCGTGATGGACGCCTTGGAAGTGCCAGCGTCGGCGTCCAGTCCGGGCGTCGAGGGCCAGCAGGGAATTGGCGTACAGGTTGTCGCCGGGTCGGTCGGCGCCATCGAAGTCGGGTGCCATGGATCCCGTCGGTGCGTACACGATGCCTCGCGCGGCATCGACGGCCATGCCCGCCCAGGCATTGCCAGCGCCCATGCCGCCGGGCACGGTACGGAAGGTCCAGCGGAGGCGACCGCTGCGCGCGTCATAGGCGCGGATCGCGCCGGGTGCCGCCGGCCGCGACTCGGATGTGCGGAAACCGACGATGACGAGGTCCCGCCAGACGACGGCGGGAGACGTCAGGAAGGTCGCGACGCTGCGGGGGGCGACACCCAGTCCCTGTCGGAGGTCGATGCGGCCCTGCTTGCCGAAGCCGGCGATTTCCGCGCCGGTCCGGGCATCCAGCGCGAGCAGCGTCGTGCCCTCGCTCGTATAGAGACGTCCTCTGCGGCCGTCCGTCCAGTAAGCGAGTCCGCGCACGGGCTGGCTGTCACCCTGGCCACTGGCATGGCGCCACCGCGTCCGGCCCGTGCTGCCCTCGACGGCGATGACCGACTGGTCAGGCGCCACCAGATAGGCCATGCCGTCGATGACCAGCGGCGACGTCTGCAGGGCATCGCCGGGCAGTTCGACGCGCCAGGCTTCGCGCAGTCGTTGCAGGTTCTCCGGCTGGATCTGCGTCAGGGGACTGAAGCGGTCGCCTGACGCGGATCCTCCATAGGCCGGCCAGTCCACGTTCGGTCCTGCCAGGGCGATGGCGTGCAGCAGCGGCAGGGCGCAGCCGAGGGCCGCGGAGCAAAGGAAGCCTGGGCGCATGGTGACAAGGTCCGGGTGCAGCGAAGCGGTGGCTGACGATAAGCTGGGCGTCTCCAGCCTGCCAAGCAACCCAGCAACGGGGTCCTGCATGAAAGTCGTGTTCCGCTTGATGCCCCTGATCCTGTGCTTGTCCGCCTGCAGTGCGCCGGCGGTACGGCCTCCGTCGGCGAACCTCGTGCCGTCCGGCGCGCATTACGTGGCAATGGGCAGTTCCTTTGCCGCAGGTCCCGGTATCACGGAAGGGGTTGTGGGCTCACCGGCGCGCTGTGCGCGTTCGGTCGACAACTATGCCCACCAGCTGGCGAACCGGCGCGGGCTGCAGCTGACCGACGTGAGCTGTTCCGGTGCCAAGGCCTCGCATGTGCTGGGAGACTGGGACGAACTGCCGCCGCAGCTGGATGCGCTGCGCGCCGACACGCGCCTCGTGACGGTCACGATCGGGGGCAATGACCTGGGATACATCTCAGGTCTGATGGCCGCCTCCTGTCTGGGATTGCCGGAGGCGAAGGAAGGTCTCGCATGCCGTCACGTGCTGGAGCCCGATGAGGTGGCCTATGCGACGCTGGCGTCCCGCCTGCAGAAGATCGCCGCGGAGGTCCGCCGCCGCAGTCCGCAGGCGCGGCTGGTGTGGGTCGATTACGCGACGGTGCTGCCGTCCTCCGGGCGCTGCGCGGCGATGCCGCTGTCGGATGAAGACGCCGCCGTGTCGCGCGGCATCGACCAGAAACTGCGGCGCCTGACGGCTTCGGTGGCGCTCGAGAATGGCGCGGGCCTGTTGCGTGCGGGCGAGGTCACGCGGGACCACCACGTCTGTGCCACGGATCCGTGGATGAACGGCTACGTGAAATGGGATCCGCAGCATCCCGTTGCCGCCTACCATCCGACGCAGGCCGGCATGACCGCTGTGGCCGAAGCCCTTGATCGACTCCTGGAGCATTGACATGCCGATCTCACGCCGACAGGTCCTCAGTGTCTGTGCGGGCCTCGCCGCATGGCAGGCCCTGCCTGCCGCCTCCGGCCTGACTTCCCACGTCGGGCCTCGCTTCCGCCTCATCATCGACAACGACCTGTCCGGGGACCCCGACGGCTTGTTCCAGTTCGTGCACCACCTGCTGTCCCCGAAAGCGGACATCCGCCTGGTGGTGGGTTCGCACCTGCATGCCGGTGAGCCGTTCGCGCCGACCGGCAGCCAGGCGCGGCTGGCGGCCGAGAAGGCACGCGAGGTCTATTCGATCATGGGTCTGGCGAATCCACCGCCGGTCCTGGCAGGCGCCGAATACGCCATCGCGGACATCGCCAAGGTCGAACGCACACCTGCAGCGGAAGCGATCATCGCCGAGGCAATGCGGGACGATTCCCCCTTGCCGCTGTATTACTGCGTGGGCGCAGGGCTCACGGACCTCGCGACGGCCCTCCGCCTGGAGCCGCGCATCGCGGGCCGCATGACGCTGGTCTGGATCGGGGGAGAGGAGTACCCGGGGCTTGGCTTGCCCCTGCCCGGGCCGCGCCAGGCCGAGTACAACACCACGATCGACGTGAAGGCCGTGCAGCAGGTCTTCAATGAAACGGACCTCGCGATCTGGCAGGTGCCGCGCAATGTCTATCGACAGATGCTGGTGACCTTCGCCGAGCTTGAGGCGAGGCTCCGTCCCACGGGTCCCCTGGGTGTGTGGCTCCTGGGCCAGCTCGAAGGCATGGTTAACATGATCGCCACGCTGCCGCCTTCGATGGGCATCCGGGTGGGCGAAACCTATGTCCTCGGCGACAGCCCGCTGGTCACGCTGACATCCCTGCAGACGTTCTTCGAACCGGACTCGGCCTCGAGCCCGTGGGTGACCCGGCCCCGGCCGACGATCCTGGCCGATGGCGGGTATGGCAAGCCTTCGAAGCGCAAGCCGATCCGTGTCTATACGGCGATCGACACGCGTCTGACCTTCGAGGACCTTTACGCCAAGCTGGCGCTGTTCGGGAAGGGACGCTAACCGGGACGGCTTGCGACCACCAGTTGCACGCCGGCGCCACGCAGCATGCGCCGGT
>JBEEKA010000012.1:0-19934 GCA_041168985.1 Pseudomonadota bacterium
GGCCACGACGGAAAGGATGACAAGGGCAAGCAGCAGGGCGGAATGCGACATATCGAAATACGTGCCGGGGATTTTTACGTATGGTCCGGCAGAGTGGACCACCGTGGCAAGGCCACGATGGTCCCCGACCCCGAACTCCCGTCAGAACTTGAAGTTCAGGTCCAGCTGCAACCGCTTGTAGTCGCGGTTCAGGCCGGTGAACGTCTCGACCGTGAAAGTCTTGTCGATGTTGGTCTGGTTCAGGAAGTAGGTCGCGTTGAGGGTCCAGTTCTTCGCCGGCGCGTAGGCCGCCTTGATCACGCTGCCTTCGGCATCCGAATTGCCGCCACCGAAGTCCGAATCGATGTACTGGCCGTACAGCGAATCCTTCTCGATATGGTTCCAGCTGTAGCCGATTTCCCAGGTGTGCGGGTCGCTGGCCTTGCCGTAGGTCGCCCCGACGCTGTAGGCCGTGTCGAGTCCGTTGCCTGCTTCCGAATTGTTCGCGTAGTCCACGTGCAGGACCAGCGGCCGGTTCGCGAGCGTCGTGCTCAGCTCACCGAAGGTTTCCCAGATCCGGTAGTCATAGGCGTAGCAGGCCGTCAGCCCGTTGTGGCAGCCCGTCGCCATGGTCGTGTTGCCGTTGTAACCACCGTTGTAGGCGCCGTTCCAGCCCTGGATGGCGTTGTAGCTGAAGTAGGCCGTCGCCAAAGTCAGCTTCGTGCTGTCGCTCAGGGTGAACTTGTAGCCCAGCTGCGCACCGGCGAGGGTCGACTCGGCGTTGGCAACGCGTGGCGTGGCCAGCGTGGCTGCCGCCGGTCCGCGCTCCTCTAGGAGGTTGTAGAAGCCGTTCACGAACAGCCCGCCATTCGAATAGCCAACGGCCAGACCTTCCGGATTCACGTCGTTGTCGAAGAAGTACGAGTTGCCCGCCGGACGCGCCCAGGGGTACTTCATCTTGCCGCCCGTGACCTTCAGGTTGGCAGTCGGCTGCCACTCGACATAGGCCAGGTCGACATAGATGCCCTTGCGGGTGTTTTCGCCGGTCAGCGTCTGGTTCGGCGAACGCGGATCGGCGGCGCCGACGGCCGCGGCCTCGCTCGTCGACAGCTGCACCTCGGTCTTGATCGTGTCGTTGACCTTCGCGACGAACCCCGTGCGCAGGCGGATGCGGTCGCGGTTGCGGTTGGCCACGTATTCCTGGTCGATTGTCTCGTTGCGGTAGCGCATGTCACCCTTCCAGGTGAAGTTGCCGACCCAGGATCCGACGTTGCTGCGGACCTTCGCGATCTGGTCCGTCTGGCGGTCGTTCGTGTCCTCGACTTCCTTCGCCTTGGTCTCGAGCGTGTCGATGCGCTTCTGCAGGGCCTGCAGCGCAGCCTTGAGTTCACTGACTTCGTCCGCGGCGACCGGTGCGATGCCGGCGCCGAGGGCCAGGATGCTGGCCAGGGCCGTGGCGGTAATGCGGGAATTCATTCTGTTCAGACTCCGTGGATCGAATATTGATTATTTCTTGAGGTTCGCAACGGCCTTGCGGACCTTCGCGATCTCGGCGGCCGGCATCGGGACGAGGCCCTTGTTGGCCAGGTAGCCGTCGCCGCCCATGGCGCGGTCGCTGGTGAACTCGTTGACGTACTCCTGGATGCCCGGGATGACGCCGACGTGCGCGACCTTCACGTAGAAGTACAACGGGCGCGAAACCGGGTACTTGCTGGCAGCGATGTTCTCGAAGGTCGGGGCGACGCCGTCGATGTGGGAACCCTGCACGCGGCTCTGGTTCTCCTCGAGGAAGCTGTAGCCGAAGATGCCGAGCGCCTTCGGGTTGCTCTCGAGCTTCTGCACGATCAGGTTGTCGTTCTCGCCGGCGTCGATGTAGGCGCCGTCTTCGCGGATGGTGTTGCAGACCTTGTTGTAACGGGACTCGTCGATGTCCTTCAGCGACTTGATCCAGCTGAAGCCGTTGCAGCCGTCCTGCATCACCAACTCGACAAAGGCGTCTCGCGTACCCGAGGTCGGCGGAGGACCCAGGACTTCGATCTTGTCGGCCGGCAGGGCCTTGTTGATCTGGTTCCAGGTCTTGTACGGGTTGGCGACCAGATTCTGGGCGTTGGCCGGATCCGGGACCTGCTTCGCCAGCGCGAGGTAGAGCTCCTTGCGCGTGAGCTTGAACAGCGGGCCCTTCTTCGAGTTCGCAACGGCGATGCCGTCGTAACCGATCTTGACCTCGGCGATGTCCTTGACGCCAGCCTTGGCGCAAGTCTCGCGTTCGCTCGACTTGATGGCGCGGGACGCATTGCTGATGTCCGTGTACTGCGCCCCCACGCCGCTGCAGAACAGCTTGAAGCCGCCGCCGGTACCCGTGCTCTCGACCTTCGGCGTCTTGAACTTGCCGGCCTTGCCGAACTGCTCGGCGACTGTGGTGGCGAACGGGTACACCGTCGACGAACCGGCCATCGAGATGTAGTCACGGCCCGCCTGGGCATGGGCAAGGGAACCGAGGACCATGGGGACCAGCAGGGTCGGGATCAAAGCGCGCTTCGTCATGTCAGTGAATCTCCTTGAGGGGATGGGCGTCGCGTTTCGCGAATGGCAGGCACTGTATTGCCGGCATGTGACAGCTTCATTGCAGCCGGACCCTGCATTTCCGTCGTCGCTGTTGCGACGCATCACATCGACGCCAAGGTCTTGATTTGCGATGGCCTGCGACCGTATAAACGCGACGCCTCCCTCCCCCTCCGGCCGATCGCCCCCACCCAGGACACGACGTTGCAGACACCCGACACTCTGGCCCTCACGCAGGAACTCATTGCGCGTGCCTCGGTGACTCCAACGGACAATGGCTGTCAGGACCTGATGATCCGTCGCCTCGAGGCGGCCGGTTTCAGGGCCGAGAAGCTCAATTACGGCAATGTCGAGAATTTCTGGGCGCGCCGCGGCGACAAGGCGCCGCTGCTCTGTTTCGCTGGTCATACGGACGTCGTGCCGACGGGCCCGCTCGAGGAGTGGAAGACGGATCCCTTCAAGCCGGTCGTGAAGGACGGCGTGCTGTATGGACGGGGCGCCGCCGACATGAAAAGCGGCCTCGCCGCCATGGTCACGGCCTGCGAGGAATTCGTCCGCCTGCATCCGGACCACAAGGGCTCGATTGCTTTCCTGATCACTAGCGACGAGGAAGGCCCGTCGGTCGACGGCACGAAGCGCGTCGTGGAAACGCTGCGGGCGAGGGGCGACAGGATCGACTGGTGCATCGTCGGGGAGCCCTCGAGCGAAAGCGAACCAGGAGACACGATCAAGATCGGCCGCCGGGGTTCGTTCAGCGGTCGCCTGACGGTGCATGGGATTCAGGGCCACATCGCCTACCCCCACCTGGCGCTGAACCCGGTGCACACCTTCGCGCCGGCGCTTGCCGAACTCGCCGCGCACCGCTGGGACGAGGGCAACGCCTATTTCGAGCCGACTTCGTTCCAGATCTCCAACATCACGGCGGGCACCGGCGCGCCGAACGTGATCCCGGGTGAACTCAAGGCACGATTCAACCTGCGGTACAACACCGAACAGACGCAGGAGAGCCTGAAGCGCCAGGTCGAGGCCATCCTCGACAAGCATGGCGTGCGTTACACGATCGAGTGGTATGTCTCGGGCGAGCCGTTCTACACGCCACCCGGACCGCTGTCAGACGCCGTGACCCAGGGTGTCAAGGCGGTAACCGGCCGCGAACCGATCCTCAGCACCGGCGGCGGCACCTCGGATGGCCGTTTCATCGCGACGCTGGGCACGAAAGTCGTGGAACTCGGCGTGACCAACGCATCGATCCACAAGGTGAATGAAAGCGTCCCGGTGTCGGAGATCGAAGCCCTGCACCGGATGTACGTCGAGGTGCTGAAGCGCCTCTTCGTCTGACCGGTCGCGCTAGCGGCGGGCCGCCCCGGGACGGCGCCAGTTCACCCAGAACCCCGCGCCACCGAGCAGCGTGGCCCAGGCCAGCACCCAGGCCGGCATGGCGAGGCCAAGGAACGTCCAGTCGACGCGGTGGCATTCCCCGGAACCGGTGAGGACCTTCCGCAGCACGTCCGCGAGCGGAAAGGCGTCCAGCATGTAATCCAGCGACGCGCCGCAGGTCGGCACCAGGCCTTCCGGCAGGGCCTGGATGTAGAGATGCCGGATGGCAACGCCTGCCGTGCCCGCGGCCGCCAGCAACACGAGCAATGCGCCCAGGCGGCGCAGCGCCGTGACCCCGTCCGGCAGGATGAGCGTGAACAACAGGCTGCACCCGAGCGCGATCAGTCCGACGCGCTGGAAGATGCAAAGGGGACAGGGATCGAAGCCCTGATAATGCTGCAGGTACAGCGCGTACCCGATCAGCGCGAAACAGACCAGGGCAAGAACAAGACTGGCCGCACGACGGGCCGCAAAGAATCCAGGCACCGAACCCCCTTTGCGTCAGGGGGTTCCTTTCTGCAGGTCCCGCTCGACGTCCTCCAGCCGAGTATGCCGGATGTCCTTGCCATGGACCATGTAGATCACGTACTCGCAGATGTTCTTGGCGTGGTCGCCGATGCGCTCCAGCGAGCGGACGACCCACATCACGTCCAGCGCGCGCCGAATCGTACGCGGGTCCTCCATCATGAAGGTGATGCACTGGCGCTGGATCGCGTCGTACTCCTCGTCGACCACGCGGTCATGCCGCGCCACGGCCAGCGCGCCCTCGGCATCCATGCGCGCGAAGGCATCCAGCGCACCATGGACCATCTCCGACACGATGCGGCCCAGGTGCTTGATCTCCCGGTACTTGTTTTCCGGACGCTCCATCGCCGCCAGCCGGGAGGCGATGAAACCGATCTTCTCGCCCTCGTCGCCGATACGCTCGAGGTCGGTGATCGTCTTGATGATCGCGACGATCACGCGCAGGTCGCCCGCAGCCGGGCTGCGGGTGGCGAGGATGCGGCTGCATTCCTCGTCGATGGTGACTTCCATCCCATTGACCTTGAGGTCGTCCAGGGCCACGGATTCACCCAGGCTGCTGTTGCCTTCGAGCAGCGAGGTAATGGCCTTCTGCAGCTGCGCCTCGACGTAGCCACCCATCGACAGCACCTGGTTGCGCACGCGCTCCAGGTCCTCGTTGAATCGACGCGAGATATGGTGGGAAAGATCGGCCTTTTCCATGGAAGGTCCTCTGGGAATCGCGGCAGGCTATCGTGCCCGCATTAAAGTGATATTACTGCCGTATCGGCCCGACAAGCACGCGCGCGGCGGGGAAATGGCAGGTAAAGACGCTGCCCTGACCTTCCCGGCTCTCGATTTCCAGTCGGGCACCATGGTGTTCCAGGGCGTGCTTGACGATCGACAGTCCGAGACCCGACCCGCCCGTTGCGCGCGAACGACCCGGGTCGACGCGGTAGAATCGCTCGGTCAGCCGCGGCAGGTGTTCCGCCGGGATGCCGATGCCGGAATCGCGGACGCTGAAATGCCCCTCGCCCGCGTCATCGACCCACCAGCGGACCACGATCCGACCTTCGCCCGACGTGTATTTAACCGCATTGTCCACCAGGTTCGAGAAGGTCGAATGCAGTTCGCCCTCGTTGCCCAGCAGCCCGGCTTCGGACTCGAGCTGAAGCTCGATCGCCGGGTGTCCCGACCGCGTACGCACGTCCTTGCAGAGCATCCTCGCGAGCGCGGGGACGTCCACCTGTTCTTCTTCTGCCGTATCCCCGACGGCATCGAGTTTCGACAGCTCCAGCAGGTCGCGCAGGATCGCGTTCATGCGTTCGGACTGGCGACGCATTTCAGACAAGGGCCCCTGCAGCAGCGGGTCGATGCCCTCGTCCTGCTCCAGGGTCTCCAGGTAGCCGGTGATGACGGTGAGAGGCGAACGCAGTTCATGCGATGCATTCGCGACGAAATCCTTGCGCATCGACTCCAGCTGCGCCTGGCGCGTGACGTCCCGCACCAGCATCAGCCGCTGCCCGGAACCATAGGGAACCAGCTGGAACGACAGGATGCGATCCTTGCCGGGCTGGAGCCCGGACATCTGCAGCACCTCGCCGGCCTCTTCGCGCTGGAGGTAGCGGCCGAACTCGGGATCACGGATGAGGTTCGTGATGCGGATGCCGACGTCCGCCCGGCGCCGGAGCCCCATCAGGCGCCCTGCCGTCCGGTTGAACCAGGTGATTTCCTTCTGCGCATTCAACACGACCACGCCATCGGGCATCGCCGCTGTGGAATGGCGCAGTTCGCGGAACACATCCAGCAGCCGCTGTTTGTGGTAACGCTTGCGGCGGTGGAGCCGGACAACCTGCGTCACGACGTCGCCCCAGACGCCCGCCACATCGGGTGGATCGCGACGGCTCCGGTCGCGCAGCCAGTAGTCGAGCCTGAACAGGTTGAATAGCTGCCAGGCCAGCGCCAGCCCCAGTGTCAGCAGCAAACCCGCCAGCACGTGGTCGATGAACAGGCCCAGCACGAGGCCGCAGGCGATCAGGCCGCCAAGCCGCGCCAGCGCGAAACCCCAGGCCTTCGTGGAAACGCCCAGCACGCCGGTTCAATCTGCCTTGGCTGAAAAGCGATACCCGGCGCCGCGCACGGTCTGCACGAGCCGGTCGTGGCCGCTGTCCTCGAGCGCCTTCCGCAGCCGCCGGATATGGACGTCGATCGTGCGTTCCTCCACGTAGACGTTGCCGCCCCAGATGCGGTCGAGCAACTGTTCCCGACTGTAGACGCGATCCGGGTGGGACATGAAGAACTCCAGCATCCGGTATTCCGTGGGTCCCAGCGCAATCGTGCGCTCACCGACGCTCACGCGATGGCTGGCCTTGTCGAGCTCAAGACCCTCGAGGCCGATCCGCTCTTCGCCGGCCTGGCCGGCACTGCGCCGCAGGACCGCCTGGATCCGGGCCAGCAGTTCGCGCGGCGAGAAGGGCTTCGTGATGTAGTCATCCGCGCCGCCCTCGAGCCCGGCGATCTTGTCACCTTCGGCAGAACGGGCCGTCAGCAGGATGACGGGAAGTTCCCGCGTGGCCGCGTCGCGCTTCAACTGGCGCGTGAGTTCGAGTCCGCTCATGTCGGGCAGCATCCAGTCGGACAACAGCAGGTCCGGACGATGGTCCGCCAGCAGGCTGCGCGCCGTGCGGCAGTCTCCCGCCTCCTGCACGTCATATCCGGCCCGCTTCAGGGCAAAGGCGATCATGTCGCGGATCGGCTTTTCGTCTTCGACGATCAGGATCTGTCGTGGAGTCATGGTTCTTTCATGCTTCTGCAATGGCGGCAGCACAGGCTGCCACCCTGCATTACATGACAAGTGTATTGCACTGCCGTTACGGTGCGGAGGGCTTCGCGACCTTGTCGCGCAGGTAGACCGGAACGGCCTCTTCCGGCGACCGCGCGCCACCGGCCTCGAAGTCCACCACGGCGAGGCGAACGATCTCCCTGGCGCGGGGTTCCGCCTGCGGCATCCACTGCGCACGCGGGATGCCCAGAGGCTCGAAACTGTCACCGTAGGCCTCGAAACCCTTGCCGATGGACAGCCACCGGGACCGGTCCTGCCCGGCTTCAAGCAACTCTGCCGCCAGACTGCCCGGCGCCACGACGCGTTCGGGCACGTCACCCGGCAGGTCGACGCCCTCCACGGGAAAGAAGGCGCCGTAGACCTCCTGCATCCGGGCATCGAGGCAGGCCACGACACCGGTCGGCGCGAGGCCTTCCGGCGCGCAGGCCAGGGCCTGCAGGGCGAGCGCCCGGAGGTCCGAGACCGGAAGAACGGGCAGGCCCGCACCAAAGGCGAGGCCCTGGGCCACGCTGGCGGCGATCCGCAGTCCCGTGAACGAACCCGGCCCGCGTCCAAACGCCAGTCCGTCGAGGTCGGACAATACGATGCCTGCCTCCGACAGCAGCCCACGCAACATTGGCAGGACTTCGCGGGCATGGTCGCGCGCAGTCAGCAGCTCCCGCGTCGCGACTTCTCCGTCGACATAGAGCGCCACGGAACACAATCCACTCGCGGTATCCAGTGACAGTAACTTCATGGTGACGGAGTCTCCGTTCCCGGGACTGACTCGCGCAAGCGTGACAGGAAACGCAGCACCTCCTCCCGGTCCCGCGTTCGTTTCATCGGAGGCAGGCTTGCAAGCAGCACACGGCCATAGCCCCGCGTGACGAGACGCGGATCGCAGATCACCACGACCCCCTCGTCACGCTCACTGCGGATCAGCCGCCCGACGCCCTGCTTCAGGACCAGCGCAGCTTCCGGCAACTGGTATTCCGGGAACGGGTTGCCGCCCTGGGCGCGGATGTGTTCCACGCGCGCACGCGTGATCGGATCATCCGGCGGCGCGAAGGGCAGCTTGTCGATGATGACGAGACGCAGCGCCTCGCCCTGCACGTCAACGCCTTCCCAGAAGCTAGATGTCCCCAGCAACACGGCATTGCCGCATTCGCGGAACCGCCGTAACAACTGCTCGCGCGGCGACTCCCCCTGCACCAGAAGCGTGTATCGGGTTCCGCCCTCTGCGGCGGCCCATGCGCCGCGCAGCAGCCGCGCGGCGCGCTCGAGCGCACGGTAACTGGTGAAGAGCAGGAAGGCGCCGCCACCCGAGGCTTCCACCAGGGGCAAGGCACGCTCCACGACCCGGTCCGTGAACTCGGGCGAAGACGGCTCGGGCATAGCCTGCGGCGCGAACAACAAGGCCTGGCGCGCGTAATCGAAAGGGCTGTCGATGCGCAGCGTCGCCACGTCCTCACCGAGACCGAGACGCCGCAGGAAATGGTCGAACTCCCCTCCCACCGTCAGCGTGGCCGACGTGAAGATCCAGGCCGCAGGCCGCGCATCGACCAAGGCCCTGAAACGCGGACCGACGTCGAAGGGCAGCAGCTGCAGGTTGAAGTGACGCGGCGCCGACTCCAGCGTGCGCGCCCCCTCGCCCGTTCCGGCGCCGGCGATCTCCTCGAGGGCAGCGCAAAGGGCGCCGGCGCGCGATGCGCACTGCGCAAGGCCTTCACCCCCGTCGAGTTCGAGGATCTGCCCTGCCAGGGTCGACAACTCATGCACGAGTTCGGCACAGACCTCATCGAGTCCGTAGGCCGAGTCGGCCCAGCCCTGTCGCCCGCCCGGACCAGCGTGCACCGAAACCCGCTCGGCGACACGCTGCAACGCATGACGGACGCGGTCTTCGGCGACGGCCAGGCGGCGTGGTCCGTCGCCGGTCGCCACGAGTGCGCCGTGCAGATCCTGCAGCAGGAGCTCCACCTGCCTGCTGCCGAAGCTGGTCCTGAAGAACTGCGCGGCGAGATCCGGCAGCTGGTGCGCCTCGTCGAGGATCAGGGCATCCGCCGACGGCAGGAGGTCGCCGAAGCCTTCTTCCTTCAGCGCCAGGTCGGCAAGCAGGAGGTGGTGGTTCACGATGACGAGATCGGCTTCCGACGCAGCACGTCGCGCAGCAAAAACATGGCAGCGGGAGAACTCCGCGCAACGCGGACCGGTGCAGCTGTCGCGCGTCGACGTGACACGCGCGCGCAGCGGATGCCCATCCGACAGTTCCGGCACCTCCGCCAGGTCGCCACTGCGTGTCACGTCGGACCAGTCGCGCAACCGGGCAAGGAGCACGGTCACGCCGTTGCCGGTATCGAGGGCCAACTCGGACTGCGGATTCAGCAGCCGCTCGCGACACAGGTAATTCGCCCGGCCCTTCAGCAGTTCGATGCGCGCGATGCGACCGAGGCTCCGCGACAACAGGGGCACGTCGCGGGCAAAGAGCTGGTCCTGCAGCGTTCGCGTACCCGTGGACACGATGACACGACCACCGGACAACAGCGCGGGCACGAGATAGGCAAACGTCTTTCCCGTGCCGGTTCCCGCTTCTACGAGCAACCGGCCGCGCGAAGACAGCGTCGCTGCAACCTCGACCGCCATGCGTCGCTGTTCGTCACGCGGGCGGTATCCCGCGAGTGCCTGTGACAGCGGGCCGTCGGGACCGAATATGTCTTCAATCTGGTTCATGTTGTGCCGTCAAAGGGCCCGGCACGGTCGCCGCTTGCGCCATCAGGGGTCAAGGATATATTTGGCAACGATTGTAATGAAAACACCTGTCATCCCCGTACGGTGTACCGGTTGGGACACTGCAGCAGATCGCTATACTCCGCGACCTCGACACAAAAGCGCGCTGCAGGTGTACGCAACATGGTGACCGTTTCGAATGCTCCGAACGTCCTCCAGTCCCTGTCGAAGGAAGTGGCCGACTGGGTCACGGAAGTCGCGGCACTGACGACACCCGACCGCATCCACTGGTGCGACGGTTCGGCAGAGGAAATCGCGTCACTGCGCGGTCAGCTGATTGCACGCAATGAACTGCAGCCGCTGAACGCGGATACATTCCCCGACTGCCATCTCGCCCGCTCTCATCCGAGCGACGTGGCGCGCGTCGAACACCTGACCTTCATCTGCACGACCCGCCAGGAAGATGCAGGCCCGAACAACAACTGGATGGCGCCGGCCGAAGCGCATGCCGAGATGGACGCGCTCTACCGGGGCTGCATGAAGGGGCGCACGCTGTACGTTGTCCCCTATTGCATGGGTCCTGTCGATTCACCTTACTCACGCTGCGGTGTCGAGATCACGGACAGCGCCTACGTCGTGATCAACATGGGCATCATGACGCGCATGGGCCGCGCCGCGCTGGAGCGCATCGCCCGCGAAGGCAGCTTCGTGAAGGGGCTGCACTCGATCGGCGAGCTCGACCCGAACCGGCGATTCATCATGCATTTCCCGGAAGAGCTGTCGATCCAGAGCTTCGGCTCCGGCTACGGCGGCAATGCACTGCTCGGCAAGAAATGCCATGCGCTGCGCATCGCCAGCTACCAGGCCCGGACCGAGGGCTGGCTTGCCGAACACATGCTCATCGTCGGCATCCGCAATCCGCAGGGCGAGACCCACTACATCGCCTGTGCGTTCCCGTCGGCCTGCGGCAAGACCAATCTCGCCATGCTCATCCCGCCGGCGTCGATGCCGGGCTGGGACGTGTTCACGGTCGGCGATGACATCGCCTGGCTGCATCCGGGAGCAGACGGTCGCCTGTATGCCATCAATCCGGAATCGGGTTACTTCGGCGTCGCACCGGGCACCGGGCCCAAGACGAACAGGAACGCCTTCGACATGATCCGCAGGGACACGCTCTACACGAACGTGGCCCTGACCGCGAACAACGAACCCTGGTGGGAAGGTATTGGTGCGGGAGAGCCGGCGATCGACTGGCTGGGCAGGCCCTTCGATCCCAGGAACGGACCTGCCGCGCATCCGAATTCCCGCTTCACGGTCAGCGCCGTGCACAACCCGGCCTACACGCCGGAAGCAGAGAACCCGCAGGGCGTACCGATCTCGGCGATCGTCTTCGGCGGCCGTCGGCGTGAACTGGCGCCACTCGTCTATGAAGCCCGCAGCTGGGCCCATGGCGTCCTGGTGGGTGCTTCGGTGGCGTCGGAAACGACGGCAGCCGCAACAGGTGCCGTGGGCGTCGTGCGACGCGATCCCATGGCGATGAAGCCCTTCTGCGGCTACAACTTCGGCGACTACTGGAGCCACTGGCTGGCGGTCGGCAAGAAGCTGAAAGCGCCGCCGAAGGTCTTCCACGTGAACTGGTTCCGCCAGGGTGCGGACAACAAGTTCCTGTGGCCGGGCTTCGGCGACAACCTGCGAGTGCTGCAATGGATGCTCGCGCGTTGCGTCGGCGAGGCCGAAGCCCACGATACGGCGATCGGCTTCCTGCCACGCTCCGAGGACCTCGACACGAACGGCCTGGAGATCAAGGCAGACACGCTCAAGGAACTGCTGAGCGTGAAGGAAGACGCCTGGCGACGTGAAGTCGTGGACATCCGCGCTTACCTCGCCGAGTTCGGCGCGCGGACACCGGGCCAGCTCTACGCGGAACTGGAAGACGTGCAGGACCGACTGGGCTGACGCCCCGCGAGCCACGGCCGGTCCGTGTCAGCCGCGGACCGCCTCGCAGGCGAAATGGATTGTCTGCGGCGAATCCGGCTCGGGCGCCTTGCCGAGCCCGATCGTCCCGGCGCCCCGCAGCGGCAGGCTGTCGCGGCGTACGAATGCCTCTTCGCCACCGTTCGAATGGACGAAGCTGCCGTTAGTGCTTTGGTCGACCAGCACGAACTTGTTGCGCTCCAGTTCGATTCGCGCATGGATCCGTGAAATCAGGTTGCCGCTGATCACCACGTCGTTTTCATCCGCGCGCCCGAAGGCAAGCTGCGGATGGGAGGAATCCAGGACGATTTCCCGCCCCCCGACCAGGAGTCGGAGGCGCTGGCGCTGGCGCCCCTGCTGGCCCGACAGCACGATCGCCGGGATCATGCTCGTGACGTCCTCGGCCTGCCACAGCACTTCGTAGAGACTGACCTCGGCGCCCTGCCCCTTCAACAAGGCCACGTCGATCTGCCTCACCGACGGCAACCATTCGGGCGAGAGGCGCTCCACGGTGGCGGCCGTCGTGACGATCTGCCCCGCCTTGGCCTGGCTCGTCATGCGGCTGGCGGTATGGACCGTCGCCCCGAAGATGTCCCGGGCTTCCAGTACCACGGGACCGAAATGGCATCCGATGCGGAGCGCGACCGGCTGCCCATCGACCATCATGTCGGTGCGCGCGAGCAACTGGCGTTGCATGCGGGAGGCTGCCTGGAGCGCGAGTTCCGCGGAATCGAAGGTCGACAGGACCTCGTCGCCCATCGTCTTGATGACCGTTCCGCCCTGCGTCTCGGTCGCGGCACGCATGACATCAATGCAGGTCGCGACGATCTCGCGGGCCCGCTTGTCGCCCATCGTGTCGTAGATGTGGGTCGAACCGACCACATCGGCGAACAGCACGGCAAGTTCGATGTCCTGACCCATGTAACTTAATCTGTGACCGGTGTCACAAGATTGAATGAAGATGGTTGCATTGACAAGACGTTACGCAATTTCCGCACTGCCGGCATGACCCGCGATCAGTTTCCGGGCCGACTCCAGCAAGGCCGGGCCCGCATCGGGGTCCCGGGACCCTTCGGTCAGCAGCCGACGGTACTCGCGGGCACCCGCCGTGTGGGTCACCAATCCGAGCATGTGGCGGGTGATGGCCGAGAGGCGCAATCCCGGACGCAGGACCGCCGCCGCGTACCCGGCCATGTGGGACAGCACGGCATCCGCTGCCGGGGCCTGCCAGGGATCATCCGGATACAGGCGCTGCTGCAGCTCCGCCAGCAGTCCCGGCCGGTGATAGGCCTCCCGGCCGATCATCACTGAATCGCACCACGTCAGGGCGGCCTCCACCCCTGCCGCATCCCGGACGCCGCCGTTCACGGCGAAGGGGACCTCCGGGAAGGCACGGCGCAGGCGTTCGGCCACGTCGAAACGCAAGGGCGGAACCGTCCGGTTTTCGTGGGGCGACAGTCCGCCGAGAACCGCTTTGCGAGCGTGGATGATGAGTCCCGCGCAACCCGCGGCGAGGATCGACGCGGCAAAGGCATGCAGCCGTTCCGCATCGTCGTCGTCAAAGCGCAGCATGGCCTCTGTCATGCCACCTTGGCGTTCCCGGCGGCGATCCACCACGCCGATCCGCATTTTCACCGTCACCGGGATGCTGACGGCTTCGCGCATTGCAGCGACGCAGTCAGCGACGAGCGCCGGTTCCTGCATCAGGCAGGCACCAAATGATCCGGCGCTGACGCGGTCGCTGGGGCAGCCACAGTTGAGGTTGACCTCGAGGTAACCGGACGCCTCGCCGGCCCGGGCGGCCTCGGCGAGTTCCCGCGGATCGGATCCGCCCAGCTGCAGGGCGACCGGCTGTTCTTCGTGCGAAAATCCCAGCAGCCGGTCCCGGTCACCCCGACAGATCGCTGCCGCCGTCACCATCTCGCTATAAAGGAGCGCACGCGGCGAAAACTGTCGCAGAAACACGCGGCAGTGGCGGTCGGTCCAGTCCATCATCGGGGCAACGGAAAAGGCGGGCCATGACTTCATGCGCGCATTATCCCCCAGCAGGGCCCCGCAGCCCCTACACTCCCCGCCCCGATGACAGCAGGCCCCTTCATGAAGACCCCGACCGCGGACACGCCCACGCCTTTCGACAGCCTCGGCCTGCCGCCGCCCATCCTCGAGGCGCTGGCCCGCGTCGGTTACGAGTCCGCGTCGCCGATCCAGGCGGCGACGATCCCCACGCTGCTGGAAGGTCGGGACATCCTCGGCCAGGCCCAGACCGGCACCGGCAAGACCGCCGCCTTCGCATTGCCCCTGCTTGCCCGCCTCGACATCGCACGCCGTGAACCGCAGGCGCTGGTTCTGGTCCCGACACGCGAACTTGCCATCCAGGTCTCCGAGGCCTTCCAGAAATATGCCGCCTGCCTGAAGGGCTTCCACGTCCTGCCCGTCTATGGCGGACAGAGCTATGTCCCGCAGCTGAAGGCGCTGGAGCGCGGCACGCACGTGATCGTCGGCACGCCGGGCCGCGTGATGGACCACCTCGAGCGCGGCACGCTGCGGCTCGACGGCGTCGGCATGGTCGTGCTCGACGAAGCGGACGAAATGCTGGCCATGGGTTTCGCCGATGCCATGGAGGCGATCCTCTCGCGGGTACCTTCGACGCGTCAGGTCGCCCTGTTCTCCGCGACGATGGCGCCCAACATCAAGCGCATCGCGCAGACCCACCTGCGCAATCCGCGTGAAATCCTGATCAAGAGCAAGACGACGACCGGCGCAAACATCCGCCAGCGATTCTGGCTGGTCAGCGGGGTCCACAAGCTCGACGCCCTCACCCGCATCCTCGAGGTCGAGCGCTTCGACGCGATGCTGGTCTTCGCGCGCACCAAGCAGGCCACGGTGGAACTGGCCGAGAAACTGGAGGCACGTGGCTTCCCGGCCGCTGCCCTGAATGGCGACATCCCGCAGGCCATGCGCGAGCGCATCGTCAGTGCGCTGAAGGGTGGCAAGCTGGACATCGTCGTCGCTACGGATGTCGCGGCGCGCGGACTCGACGTCGAGCGGATAAGCCATGTCGTGAACTTCGACGTGCCGTACGACACCGAATCGTACGTGCATCGCATCGGCCGCACCGGCCGCGCGGGCCGCAGCGGCGAAGCCATCCTGTTCATCGCACCACGCGAGCGGAACATGCTGCGCCTGATCGAACGCGCAACGCGCCAGCCCATCGACCAGATGGACCTGCCGACGGCGGAAGACGTCAACGAACGCCGACTGGAGCGGTTCCGGGAACGCGTGACCGAGGCGCTGGCCGCGCCACCGATACCGGCGCTGCGCGACGCGATCGAACGGCTGCACCAGGAGACCGGGGCGTCCCTGCTCGATATCGCGGCTGCACTGGCCTCGCAGACCGACAGCGGACCGGCCCTGCTTCCGCCTCAGCCCGAGCGGGATGGATCGCGCGCCGAATCCGCCCCACGCGAACGCCCGCCCGCGCCGGAGCTGCGGACGCCCGAAGGCGAGAGCGACGATCGCCAGCAGACGTGGCGCCTTGCCGTCGGCCGCAAGCACAACGTGGAACCCGCCAATATCGTGGGTGCCATCGCAAACACGCTGGGGCTGAGGGGCAACCAGATCCACGGCATCGACATCCGGGCGGACTACAGCCTCGTGCGGCTGCCGGCATGGCTGGATGCCTCACAGATCGAAACGCTTTCGGCGGTGCGGGTGCGCGGCCAGACGCTGCAACTGCAGCAAGCAGATGCTTCGCGGCCAAGCCGCTTCAAGCCCGACTACGCCAAGCCGGGCTTCGCGAAGCCCCATCGCAAGGGACCCGGCACCTTCAACGGCAAGTTCAAGGGCAAGGGC
Organism: Pseudomonadota bacterium; assembly: GCA_041168985.1. Classification (GTDB taxonomy): domain Bacteria; phylum Pseudomonadota; class Gammaproteobacteria; order Steroidobacterales; family Steroidobacteraceae; genus ZC4RG30. The sequence continues at coordinate 15,791 of JBEEKA010000012.1, forward strand.
GCGCGCAACAACGTCAAGCGGGCCCGCGACTGATCAGTGCGCGGCGGGCGGGTCCTTCGCATCGACGGAGGACTGCCCCGACAACAGCGCCTCGACATCGGGGCGCATGCCCTTGAGTCCCGCCCGTTCTCCGATGCCGATCGCTTCGGCAACCGACCTGCCCTCGATCCACGCTGCCCGCAGCGCAAGCAGGGCACCGACGCGATTGCTGGAACTACAGTGCGCCAGCACGGTGACGGCCGCATGTTTCCTGAGCAGTGCGTCGAAGGCCTGCACGTTCGCACGGTTGAGCCCGGCCCTGCCGGCGATCGGCAGGTTCTCGTAGACGAGTCCCGACCGCCGCACCACGGTCGCCTCGTCGAGATCCGGCGTTTCCTCGTCCGGACGCAGGTCGATGACCACCTTCACGCCGGCGGCCGGCAGCGCCGCCAGCGCATCGGCCGAAGGCTGCCCGCTGGCGTGCAGCTGCGCGGCGGGCCGCGAATGCTGCGGCAGGGCACCGAGCACCTCGTCACCCGCCAGCGCTGCGGCACCCGGCCAGAGCGCAAGCAGTCCCACGGCCGCCATGAATCTCCGTTTCATCAGGCGTTCGCCTTCACCCAGGCGACGATCTGCTCCCGCGTCATCGCGCCAGACTGCCGCGCCACCTCTTTCCCGCGGTGGAGAAGCACCATCGTCGGGATGCTGCGGATCCCGAAGCGCGCCGCCAGTGCAGGTTCCGCCTCGGTATCCACCTTGCCGAAACGCAGGCCCGGCTCCAGTCCCTTGGCGGCCATCTCGAAATGGGGCGCCATCATCTTGCAGGGACCGCACCAGCCCGCCCAGAAATCGACCAGCAGCGGGATATCGCTGCGCACGGCATGCGCGTCGAAGGTATCGGCCGTCAGCGCCACGGTCTGGCCATCGAACAGCGGTGACTTGCAGTGGCCGCAGTTCGGCGATTGCGAGAGTCGGTCGAATGGCACGCGGTTGAGACTGGCACAGTAGGGGCAGGCGATCACGAGCGGAGCGGTCATGCAGGGTCCTCGACGCGCGGCTGGCGGGCCTGCCACGCGGCATACAACAGGGGGATGACTACCAGGGTCAGTACGGTACTGACGAGGATGCCAAAGATCAGCGACACCGCAAGTCCGTTGAAGATCGGATCATCGAGGATGAAGAAAGCGCCCAGCATCGCCGCCAGGCCGGTGAGCACGATGGGCTTCGCCCTTACCGCACAGGCCTCGATGACGGCATCGCCGAGCGGACGCCCCGCTGCCAGCGCATGGCCGATGAAATCCACCAGCAGTATCGAGTTGCGCACGATGATGCCTGCGAGGGCGATCATGCCGATCATCGAGGTGGCGGTGAACTGTGCGCCGAGCAGCGCATGCCCCGGCATCACCCCGATCACGGTGAGCGGGATCGGCGCCATGATGATCAGCGGCATGACATAGCTGCGGAACTGCGCGACCACGAGCAGGTAGATCAGCAGCATTCCCACGGCATAGGCGATCCCCATGTCCCGGAACGTTTCATAGGTGATCTGCCATTCGCCGTCCCACTTGATCGCGAAACGGCCGGTATCGGGCGGCTGCTCGATATAGTGCTGGCCCAGCGGTTCACCCCCGAAAGCCAGGGTCGTAAGCTTCGAGGCGATCGCGAACATGCCGTACAACGGGCTGTCGAGCCGCCCGGCCTCGTCCCCCGTCACGTACACCACGGGCAGGTGGTCCTTGTGGTGGATTGCGCCATCCCAGGGCTGCCGTTCCACGCGGACCACTTCCGAGAGAGGCACCAGTTGCCCCTGCCCGCCCCGCACGCGCAGGGAGAGGATGCGCATCGCGTCCACCTGCTGCGAGGCAGGTATCCGCAGCCGCACCGGTTTCGCATAGCGCGAGGCCCCGTCATGCAGCCAGGTCGCATCCAGTCCCCGGACCGCGGCGCCGAGTGCGGCCGCGACGTCCGCCTGCGAAAGTCCAAGTCGGGCCGCACGCACCCGGTCGACGACATAGTCCTCGCGAGGCGCATCGGATTCGACGCTCGTATCAACGTCCACCACGCCGGGTACCGACCGGAAGGCATTCGCCAGCTGCAGGCCGACACGTCGTGCCATGGCGTAGTCCGGCCCATAGACCTCGGCAACGAGCGGCGACAGGACCGGCGGCCCCGGCGGCACTTCGACGACCTTGATCGAGGCTCCGGTCGCACGGGCCACCGCGTCGATTTCCGGCCGCAGCGACAGCGCGATCTCGTGGCTCTTGCGCTTGCGCGCGTGCTTGTCGACGAGGTTCACCTGCAGGTCGCCGGCATTGGCCATAGAACGCAGGAAGTACTGGCGCACGAGGCCGTTGAAGTTCATCGGCGCCGACGTGCCGGCATAAGCCTGGTAATCCCTGACCTCGGGAACGCGCTCCACCACCGCCGCAAGCCGCGCCAGCACGGCGTTCGTGTCTTCCAGCGTGCGGCCCTCGGGCAGGTCGACGACGAGCTGCAGTTCCGATTTGTTGTCGAAGGGCAGCATCTTCATGACCACCCATTCCACGACCGCAAGGCCCGCGGCCAGCATGACGAGCAGCGCCATGCCGGCGAAAAGCAGCTTGCGTCGCCGCGGCGCGCGATCGCCCTCGAGGAAGGGGGTCATCACCTTCCTGAAGAGCCGAAGCAAGGTCGGCGGCGCCGCTTCGCCGTGTGCCGCACTGCCCTCGCCCCCGCTCGCCGGTGCATGCCGTGCCAGCAGCTTCAGCGACAGCCAGGGCGTGACGATCAGCGCGATGGCCAGTGACAGGACCATGCCGGCCGATGCATTGATCGGTATGGGCCGCATGTACGGGCCCATGAGTCCGCTGACGAAGGCCATCGGCAGCAGCGCCGCGATGACCGTGAACGTGGCGAGGATCGTCGGGCCGCCCACCTCGTCGATCGCGAGGGGGATCGCTTCACGCAGGCTCCGGCCACTGATCGCCCGGTGGCGGTGGATGTTCTCGACCATGACGATCGCATCGTCCACGAGGATGCCGATGGAGAAGATCAGCGCGAAAAGAGAGACCCGGTTCAACGTGAAGCCCATCGCCCAGGACGCGAAGAGCGTCGCCGCCAGCGTCAGCACGACGGCCAAGCCGACCACGATCGCCTCGCGCCAGCCCAGCGACACCAGCACCAGCAGGACGACCGAGCCCGTTGCGAACACGAGTTTCTGGATCAGCTTCTGGGCCTTGTCCGTGGCGGTCTGGCCATAGTCCCGCGTGACGGCGACCTGCACGCCGTCCGGAATGAGCTGCCCGCGCAGCAGGTCCACCCGCTGCGCGACGGCCTGCGTGATGTCGGACGCATTGCTGCCCGGCTTCTTGGCGATGGCGATCGTGACGGCAGGCGCCTGTCCTGCAACCGGACCCGCATGCCCACCCGGGGCACCGTGCCAGACGTACTCGCTCGGCACGTCGGCCCCGGCCACCACGTCCGCCACGTCGGACAGTCGAACCGGCCGTCCGCCGGCAAGTCCTATCACGAGGTCGGCCACGTCATCCCGGTCGGCAAGGAAGCGTCCCGCGGTCACGGGCACGTTGCCTCCCGCGCCCACGCGCTCTCCCGGCTGCTGGGCCATGTTGGCGGCCTGCAGCGTCCGAGCGAGGTCCCCGAGGGTCAGCGAATAGGCCGCGAGTCGCGCGCTGTCGAGCGTCACGATGACCGCCTGGCGAGGCGCACCGATCGTATAGATGTCGCGCGTACCCGGCACGCGCTTGAGTTCCGCTTCGAGGCTGTGGGCGACCGCGCCCAGATCCGCAGCCCCCCGGGCAGGATCATCCGTCCACAACGTCAGGCTCATCACCGGCACGTCGTCGATGCCCTTGGGCTTGACGACCGGCTGGCCCACGCCCAGTCCCTGCGGCAGGAAATCCTGGTTCGAGTAGATCAGGTTGTACAGGCGGACCAGCGCCGGCTGGCGCGGCACGCCGACATCGAACTCGACCGTCGCCACAGCAAGTCCAGGACGGCTCGTCGAGTAGACGTGCTTCACGCCTTCTATTTCGCCCAGCTTCTGTTCCAGCGGCGATGCCACGAGCTGCTCGACCTCGCGCGCGGTAGCGCCCTCGAATGGGACGATGACGTTGGCCATCGTGACATCGATCTGCGGTTCTTCTTCGCGTGGCGTGATGAAAACGGC
>JBEEKA010000013.1:0-2644 GCA_041168985.1 Pseudomonadota bacterium
CGTCTGAAGAAGCTGCTGGCCGAGCGTGATCTCGACATTGAGGTGCTCAAGGAGATCAACGCAAAAAAATGGTGAGCCCGCATGCGCGGCGCGAACAGGTCAACTTCGCCTGCGAGCGAGGACTGTCGCTGCGCCGGGCTTGCGGGCTGATCGAGATCTCCCGTTCGTCGCTGAGCTACGAGCTGCGATTGCCGGCCAAGGATGGTCCGGTCATGCAGGCCATGCGAACACTGTCGGCGCAGTATCCGCGCTACGGCTACCGGCGTATCCGGATCTTCCTGCGCCGCCAAGGCTTCGAACTGGGTTGGTCGCGCACGCACCGGCTGTGGCGTCAGGCGGGCCTGCTGCTGCCCAAGAAGCGGCCACGCAGGCGGATCGCCACAGGCAGGCCCCGGGCCTTCACGCCCTTCAAGGCGAACACGGTCTGGGCCCATGACTTCGTCTTCGACACCACCGCCGAAGGCCAGCAGATCAAATGCCTGACGGTCATCGACGAGTACACCCGCGAGTGTCTGGCCATCGACGTGGCCGGCTCGATTCGATCCAAGCGGGTGGTCGAGGTGCTGTCCAGGCGGGTCAGCTTGCATGGCGCGCCGCTGTTCATGCGATCGGACAACGGACCGGAATTCGTCAGTCACGCCATCCTGGAGTGGATCGCCCAGGCGGGCATTGCGACTGCGCTGAGCGACCCCGGCAAGCCTTGGCAGAACGGGGCCGACGAGAGCTTCAACGGCAAATTCCGCGACGAATGCCTGTCGCTGGAATGGTTCAGATCGCGCAGGGAGGCCGCCGTCATCATCGAAGCCTGGCGCCGGCACTACAACGCCGTGCGCCCCCACAGCAGCTTGAACTACATGACCCCGCACGAGTTCAAGCGGCACAATCCCACTCACCCCAACCGAGCCGTCTTACAGGAATAGCTGGCTCGAAAAAGCCGAGCAGGTCAATACCTGACTTGATGAGCGCAAACGAATTAATTCAAGATATTAGACTCGCCTCACCCATACGCTTTGATTTCGACAGCCGCTTTAGCGACGAGAAACACGCCCACTCACACCTAACAATAAATCGCTCCACCTGCAGAGTCCCCACATTCGGGCCGGTCAGTTTGGGGCATTTTATGCAGTTTATATTCAGGTACTTTTACGAGACTGATTTCGAAAACAGGGACTGGTGGCCGGACGTCAACCCAACTGTATTCGTAAAGACTTTACCCTTCCCCGCACCTCACGAATTTCATTTGGCGTCATCCGCAAACTTCGACTAAAACAAGCATTTTGACTTGCTTCCATCTGTCGATTGAAGCTATTCGAACGAAATACTCAAGCCCGAACATAGCCTGACTGTGTATCTTGTGGGGCCTTTTGAGAAACTCCGGAAGTTGCTCGAATGTTCAGCAACGCGAAATAGGTGAAGTTCGATACCCTGTTGTCAGGTTGCTTCTGCCGTCACCACTTGGGCCCTTGCTGAGCTAGTTGACCGAGCGCTCTGATACCTGATCACAATGCGCAAATGGAAAGAACTGCTCAAGCGCATCAAGCAGGTTCGAAACTTTGGCCAAACAATGGGCCCCATCTTCGGTAAGAAGTTCGATACATTGACACAAAGTTCGAAACTATGTTTTCAGATGCCTTTTGGCCCACCATGCTGCGCTACCACACCCACCCCGTCACCGCCTTCGCCCAGAACTGCTCCATCGTCTGGGACGACCAGACGAAGCAGGCCGCTGTCATCGACCCCGGCGGCGACCTGCCCGAGCTGCTCGCCACGATCGACCGCCTGTGCCTGAAGCTCGAGCAGATCTGGCTCACCCACGCCCACATCGACCACGCCGGCGGCACCGGTGAGCTCGCGCGCACCCGCGGCCTGCCGATCATCGGCCCGCACCGCGGCGACCAGTTCTGGATCGACGGCCTGCCGCAGCAGAGCCGGATGTTCGGCTTCCCCGCGGCCGAGCCCTTCACGCCGACGCGCTGGCTCGAGGACGGCGACACCGTCACGCTGGGCGCGCACACGCTGGACGTGCGCCACTGCCCCGGCCACACGCCCGGCCATGTCGTCTTCCACAGCCCGGAGATGAAGCGCGCCTTCGTCGGCGACGTGCTCTTTGCCGGCAGCATCGGCCGCACCGACTTTCCCGGCGGCCACCACCAGACGCTGATCGACTCGATCACCCAGCGCCTGTGGCCGATGGGCGACGACACCGTCTTCATTCCCGGCCACGGCCCGGAGAGCAGCTTCGGCGAGGAGCGCCTGAGCAATCCGTATGTGCGGGGCACCTGAGCGGGCCGCCCCGGCCCGACCTGTCGGGACATCGCCACACCCGAGCGCAGGCCAACCCGGCCTGACCTTCCTCCATTGGAATGGGATGACCGTGGCCAGGGCCTCATGCCCTTGCCGGATGCGGCGGCCCGGATCTATCGTCGGGGCCGATGTCGCACGACCCTGTCCGCTCCTTCGCGCCCCCTGAAGACCTGCTCGACACGCTGGCGCTGTCGCCGGCGCTGGCGGCGCTGGCGCGCCAGTCCGGCCTGAGGCGCTACCGCAAGGGCGTGCAGCTGCTTCAGGAAGGCGATCCGGGCGACACGCTCTACCTCGTGCTGTCCGGCCAGGTGCGGGTCTACTCGGCCGCGCCGAACGGGCG
>JBEEKA010000014.1:0-5867 GCA_041168985.1 Pseudomonadota bacterium
CCCGCCCTGCGCCAGCGCCAAGTCGCTGTTCCACCAACGATTTCCACGCCAGACCGCCCTAGAAGCGCCAGGTATACCCGGCGCGCAGACTGATCTCCGTGCTGGTCGAGCGGAAGCGGCCATCCTTGTCCGTGTCCTGGAAACCATGGTTCGCGACGATGAAGTACTTCTGGCCGGCCTTCGGCACCCAGACCAGTCGGCTCTGGAAGCCCGCCGTTTCCGAGACGTTGTCGTATTGCATGAGCGTGATCCAGCTCAGTGACGACGAAAACACGATCTCGGACGAAGCCGCCAGCACGCGCGTGCTGAACGTGCCACCGCTCAGTTCTATGTCGTTGAAGCTGTAGGCCGCCTTGAGGCCCAGGTAACGCGATGGCCTCCAGGTCAGGTCCCCGCCGAGCGCGAGACGCGTGCCGTCGTAGAAGTCGCCCTTGCGGTAGGTCACATGCCCGCTCCAGGTGCGCTGCGAGCCGGTCTCGAGATCGAACCCGTACTCGCTGAAGGCGTACCGCCCGATCGGCACCACGACGCGACGACCTACGTCCTGGTAGATGGTGAAGGGCGAGGCAAGCTGTTCTTCGCTGCGCTGGGCGACGAAGCGCAGGATGTCTCGGCCGCGCGTTTCCAGTTCCAGTGGCCGCCAGGCGATCACCTGTGACTGCAAGCCCCCATCGAGGCCTTCGATGCGCTCTGCATCGAGGCCGGTGTACCAGGCCTGCAGCAGATCGGTGTGGACGATGCGCGTGAACCCGATATCGACCGTGCTGTCGCGGACCCCGCGACGGCTGACGAAGCCCATTGCCGGCCTGAACTGGGCACCGATCTCCTTCGTGCCCATGCCGAAACGCAGGCCGTCGGCGTTCGGCATGCGGATCCCTGCGCCCCAGGCCGAGGTGCTCCCCGGCCCGCTGCCGGGCGACTGTGCATCCTGGAACCAGCCCTCGGCCTCCAGGCTGCGGCCGCCTTCAAGCCGCGTATTGAGGAACAGGAAATCCACGCCGTAGAGCGACGCGGAGCCGGCAGTGGCCGGGTCGCCCGAGGTGGCGATGAAGCCCAGGCTGGACTGGTCGAGTACGTCGGCGGATACCCGCAGCACGCCAAGATCGGTTGCGTCGACGCCTGCCCCGTTCGCAGGCCGGTATTCGCCCTGCCGGACGGCCAGCGCACCGACGCGGAAACGGTCCACGCGTCCACTGAGCTTGCCGCCCACCGTGATATCCACGGGCGTGCCGGCCGCGGACAGGCCGATTCGGCGCGAGAAGAAAGGTCGACCGCTTTCCTGGCTTGCGCGGGTCGTGGACCGATTGTTGAGCAGCACGCTGGTACTGCCGATGCGCCCGAACTCGAACACGTCCGCGTCGTTGAGGAAGAAGTCGCGCTTTTCCGGGAAGAATAGGCCGAAGCGGGTCAGGTTCACCTGCCGGTCGTCTAGCTCCGTTGCGGAAAAGTCCGTGTTCAGCGTCAGCGAGGCATTCAGCGACGGCGTCAGACGGTAATACGCGTCGAGCGAAGGCTCGAGCACGGTCGTGTGCGAATCGGTCGTGAAATTGCGCAGATGACGCAGGCCGACCGAAGGCACGACGTCGAGCCCGATGCCCTGGTCCACGTCCTTGATGCCACGGATCTCGCCCAGGATCGCAGGACCCCAGGTGCGATTGCGGGACACCCAGATGTCTTCTTCGCCTTTGCGGCGAATGGCGCGGGAGACATTGAAGCCCCAGGCCTCGACGGCCGCATCGAAGGGCAGCGTCTTGAAGGGTATGGCGATCTCAAGGCTCCAGCCGTACTCGGTGCGCTGCGCCTTTGCGTCCCAGATGACCGTCCAGTCCGACGTGAACGCATTCGGACCCGTGTACAGCATGTCGTTGCGGACGCCGTTGAGGTTCACCTCGAAGCGGTAGCCGGTGCGGGACGAATCGAAAGGATCGAGGATGATGGCGATGCGGTCGTCTTCCGCGAGACGCGAACCCTGTCGCATGATGTTCGCCGCGATGGCTTCGGGACCACCGCCGTCCCACAGACGTGCTGCGAGGTAGAGCGCATCGGCATCGTATGCGACGAGGATCTCGGTCTTCTCGGTCCCGGGTTCGCCCGCGTGCGGGCGGACCTGCCGCAGGTCATCGATCTTCGCCGCCCCTTCCCAGAGCGGTTCATCGATACGGCCATCGATCACGGGACGGCGATCAACGCTCGGAATGGACAACGATTTCCGCGCCCCCTCCTGCTGGGCGGGTTCCGTGGCCCGGAGACTTGGCGATGCGATGAAGACCAGGGCAAGCAGCCCATGCAGACACGAATTGTGAAAACGCACGCCGACTCCGCTTGAGCACGACACCCTTGAGGGGGGTGTACTACCATCCAACAGTGACAATCCAACGCCCTCCCCGCGACGTATACAGCGTCGGCCGACTGAACCGCGAAGTCCGGATGCTGCTCGAGGCCGGCTTGGCGGCCGTCTGGGTCGAGGGCGAGATCTCGAATTTTAGCGCGCCAGCCTCCGGCCATTGGTACTTCACGCTCAAGGACCGTGACGCCCAGATCCGGTGTGCCATGTTCCGCGCCCGGAACCTGGGCGTCGGTTTCCGCCCCAAGGAAGGGCAACTTCTCCAGGCTCGCGGTCGCGTCAGCGTCTATGAAGCGCGCGGCGACTACCAGCTCATCGTCGAGCAGCTCGAGGACGCGGGCGAAGGCGCCTTGAAGCGGGAGTTCGAACGGCTGAAGGTCCGTCTGTCCGCGGAGGGCCTGTTCGACGAGGCTCTCAAGAGATCGCTGCCGGCCATGCCACGGCGTATCGCCGTGGTGACCTCCGCGACCGGTGCCGCCCTGCACGACGTGCTGCACATCCTGGCGCGGCGCTTTCCGCCTTCGGCCGTACTGATACACCCGGTTCCGGTGCAGGGTGCTGCAGCGGCGCCGGCCATCATCGCGGCGCTGGACGACCTGTCCGCCCGGGCGGACTGCGACGTCGTGATCCTCGCGCGCGGGGGCGGGTCACTCGAGGACCTCTGGTGCTTCAACGACGAGGGCGTCGCCCGCGCAATCCGTCGCTGTGGGCTGCCCGTGGTGACCGGCGTCGGCCACGAGACCGATTTCACCATTGCGGATTTCGCCGCCGATGTCCGGGCACCCACGCCCTCCGGTGCTGCGCAACTGGTGGTGCCGGACCGGACGGCCTTGTTGCAGCAGATCGCCGTGCTGCGCGAACGCCTGCGACTCGCAGCGATGCGCCAGCTCGGGCAGATGCAGCAACGCCATGCCGCGCTGGCCCATCGCCTGCAGCAAACGCATCCGGGAAGCCGCCTGGCTCAGCAGGCACAGCGCCTCGATGAACTAGAGCAACGGCTGGGACAGGCGACACGCCGTGAGCTGGCCCTGCGTCGCCAGCAGTTCGAGGCGCTGGCCACGCGCCTGTCGCGCGTCCATCCCGGCATTACGGTGTCCCGCCATGCCGAGCGACTGGATCACATGGCCCAGCGCCTGCGTGCCGCCATCGACCTGCGATTCCGCGCCGCATCCCAGAGACTCGCGCTCTCTGCGCGCGCCTTGTCGGCCGTCAGCCCGCTGGCCGTTCTCGACCGGGGCTATGCCATCGCGACCACGTCGGACGGCACCGCGGTGCGCGATGCCGGACGGCTGGCACCCGGCCAGTCCCTCTCGCTGCGACTCGCGCGCGGGATCGCGCAGGTGACCGTGGCCACTGCCATCGAACCGAAGGATCCTGCATGACGAGGCTTGTCTTCCTGCTCGCCCTGGCCAGCCTGCCGATCACGGGGACGGCCGCGCTGCCCCGCGGCGAATCGGTGCCGGGCGGGGTCGCGCTCGTCGATGTCGGCGACGCGAAGGAAACCGCGCCGCTCGTCCAGTACGGCTCGCGTCGCGTGGCAGTCGTGGCGGACAAGGGACGCTGGTTCGCGGTCATCGGCCTGCCCCTTGCAACGAAACCGGGCAAGGTCCGTGTCGAGCTCCAGCCCGCGGGCGCGTCACCCTCCTCCCGCACGATCACGGTACAACCGAAGCAATACGTGGAGCAGCGGCTTACGGTCGAGCCCGGCAAGGTGGACCTTGCACCCGAGGACCTCGCCCGCGTTGAAGTCGAGCAGAAGCGCATCCGCGCGGCGCTGGATCGCTTCAGCGACACGGTACCGGCAAGCTTTGCCCTGCGTTCGCCGGTCCCGGGCCGCCGTTCCAGCTCCTACGGGCTGCGTCGTGTCTTCAACGGCCAGCCGCGCTCACCCCATTCCGGCATGGATATCGCCGCGGCCACCGGCACGCCGATCCTCGCGCCGGCCGACGGCGTCGTACTCGACGCCGGCGATTTCTTCTTCAACGGGAACACCGTGTTCGTGGATCACGGCGCGGGATTCGTGACGATGTACTGCCACCTGAGCGCGACCGAAGTAAAACCGGGCGACGCCGTCACGGCGGGACAGGAGATCGGCAAGGTCGGTGCAACGGGCCGCGTCACCGGCCCGCATCTTCACTTCGGCGTGACGCTCAACGGCGCTTTGGTCGACCCGTCGCTTTTCCTGCCGCCGCCCTGACGCGCGGTCCGCGCGTATTGTCCTTGCCGCTGCGACTGCTGCCGGGCTTCACCTTGGCGGCATCACGCACGGGCCGCACCTTCGGCGGCGAGGCCTTGCCGGCGCCGCCCTTCTTGGCCGCGGCACTTTTCGCGCTTTCCTGCTTGGCCTTGGCGCGACCACCGCTCTTGCCCCGGGTCGTCGCGCGGTCCACGACATCCGGCCGCGAGGTCGTCTTGCGCATGTCGCGCCGCTTGTCGAAGGGATTCGCGTCGGTGCGGAATTCCAGCACCACGGGATTGGCGAAGAGGTCGAAGGCTTCGCGGAACACGTTGGACAGGTAGCGGCGATACGCGTCCGGCACGGCGAAGGTCTGGTTGCCATGCACGATGATCCGGGGCGGGTTCTTGCCACCCTGGTGGGCGTAGCGCAGCTTGATGCGACGGCCCTGCACCAGCGGCGGCTGGTGGGCCTCGATGGCCTTTTCCATCACGCGCGTGAGCTGCGGCGTCGCCATCGATCGCATCGATGCGTCGTAGGCCTTCACGGAAGCACGCGCCAGTTCGCCGACACCCGTCCCGTGCCGCGCCGAGATGTAGTGCACCGGAGCGAAAGGCACAAAGTTCAGGCGCAGCGCGAGGTCGTTCTGGATCGTCTCGCGCTGGTCGCTGGCGATGCCGTCCCATTTGTTCACGGCGATCACGAGCGCACGGCCGCGCTCGAAAGCGATGCCCAGCACGCTCGCGTCCTGTTCGGCCACTTCCGAATGGGCGTCCAGCACCATCACGACGACATGCGCCGCGGCGATGGCCTGCAGCGTCTTGGCGACGCTCGCCTTTTCCACGTCGTCCTCGACGCGCGAACGACGGCGCACGCCCGCCGTGTCGATCAGCGTGAAACGCCGGCCATCGCGTTCGAAAGGCACGAAGATGCTGTCGCGGGTGGTGCCCGGCAGGTCCGTGGCGATCACTCGGTCTTCGCCGATGAAACGGTTCACCAGGGTGGACTTGCCGACGTTCGGACGACCGATGATGGCGATGCGGATCGAATCGTCATCCGGCGGCGCGGCATCCGTGTCCGGCTCGAGCCCCTTTAGGACCTCGTCCATGAGGCTGTCGCAGTGCGTGCCATGCACGGCGGCGATGGCAAAAGGCTCGCCGCAACCCAGCCGGTGGAATTCGGCGCCGATGACACCGGGATCGCGGCCCTCGGCCTTGTTCACCGCCAGCGTGACCGGCTTGCCGGAACGTTTCAGCAGGCGCGCAACGAACATGTCCTCGTTCGTGAGGCCGACGCGGCCATCGACGACCAGTACAAGGCGATCCGCCTCGGCGATCGCGCGTTCGG
>JBEEKA010000015.1:0-10051 GCA_041168985.1 Pseudomonadota bacterium
GTAGATGATGCCGAGGCTGTAAAGGTCGCTGCGTTCGTCCAGCGGCGCACCCTGTGCGTGTTCGGGGCTCATGTAATACGGCGAGCCACGCAGCATCGACGTGACGATGGACTGAGCCGGGTCCGAGAACGGCGCCGTGAGGCCGAAGTCGATGAGGACGACCTGTCCGGTCACGCGCAGCATCAGGTTGCCCGGCTTCAGGTCGCCGTGGAGCATGCCGCAGCGATGAACGGTGGAAAGCGCGCCGGCGATGCGCCGCATGTACTCGAGGGCTTCCCGCTCCGTGATCGGATTCAGCATGCGGGCGCGCAGGTCCCCGCAGGGGAAATATTCCATGGCGAGGTACTCTCGCCCTTCGTGCATGCCGTATTCATGGATGTCGATGACGGCCGGACTGCGCAGGGCCCGCAGCGTCGTGTATTCATGGGCGAAGCCGGATGCCTCGGCGTCGCCGCGCGAGACTTTCAGCGCGACGTTGCGACCCAGGGTGTCGCTCGATGCGAGATAGACCGTCGCGCGTTGCGACTCGCCCAGCTTCTGCAGCAGGCGGTAACCGGGCACGAGATCCCGCCGGCCATCGAGCAGCCTGCGGGGCGGCGCCAGCAGGGGTTCGCGCGACGAATCCGAAATCGGCGCCTCGACGGGCAGGATGGTCTGTGCAGGCGGCAGCGCCGTGATCGGGAGCGCCGACTCGGCGGAATCGATCATCACGGACAGGCGGTGCGCCGACACGAGTTCGCTGGGCAGGTAGTCCATGGCGCCCAGACGGAGCGCCAGGACGGCGGCCATTTCATTGCCGGATTCGGCAATGACGATGACAGGCGCCGTGTCGGCGCGGATCGCCAGCTTGGCCAGCCACTGGAGCCCGGGGCTGCCTGCCGGGTCCTCGGCCCCGCCGCAGTCGAGCACGGCGAAGAGCAGGTCCCAGTCTTCCCGCCGGGGGTGCCGCATCTGCCGGCGCATTTCGACGGAATCAAGCACGGTGACGCGCGCCGACGGGTTGGCGGCCTCAAGCCGATGGCACAACCAGTTGCCGCGATCCTCGTTGTCGGAGACCACGAGAAGGCGCGGTCCGGCCACGGGCGCCTTTACGCCGCTGCCGCCACCCGCCAACCTTCCGGTTGCCGGGCCAGTCCCTGCGTGATCCATGTGAAAGCCAGTCCGAGACCCATTCAATGTCCAATGCTACTGCCGTCTTGATACGGGAAGCCACTCGTTCCGACGTTTCCGCAATCCACGGTCTGATCGGCGAACTCGCCGATTACGAGAAACTGCGCGATGCCTTCGTGGGCGAAGCCACGACGCTGGCTTCGCACCTGTTCGACGAGCCCCGCTGCGCCCATGCGCTGGTGGCCTGCCTCGGAGAGGAAGTCGTTGGTTTCGCGCTGTACTTCTTCAACTACTCGACGTTCCTGTGCAAGCCCGGGCTCTATCTCGAGGACCTCTACGTCCAGCCGGCGCACCGGGGGCGTGGTATCGGGAAGGCGGTTCTTGGCGAACTCGCGCGCCGCGCGGCTGCCCGGGGATGCGGACGGATGGAATGGTCGGTGCTGGACTGGAACGCGCCCTCCATTGCCTTCTATCGGGCGCTCGGTGCCGAAGCACTCGATGAATGGACGACGTTCCGCCTGACCGGCGAGTCCCTTACTCGCCTCGCTGCATCAGGAAGCGACGGTTCCGCCAGACCAGGATGGCGCCGTCCTCGGTGATGCGTTCGAGGCGCAGTCCGTCCGGGAGGGCATCGCCTTCGCGCAACCGCATGCCGTTCAGCAGCAGGTAGCGGCGCGCGGGCTCGGGGTCATAGACGTGGAGGCTCAGGCGCAGATCCGGCAGTCCGCTGTTTCCGGCCCGCATGTCGGCGAGGCTCGCGACGGGGCCGGTTCCCTGCGGATGGGTGTCCGGCGTCGCGGGTGGCAAGGACCTCGGCGCCTGTGGCGATTCCGGCGCAGCGAAAACTGGTTCCGGCATCGGAGGCTGTGCGGGCGCCCGGTAAGGTCCAGTCGCGGCCATCGGCGGTGCCGCCACGTCATGGGGTGACGCGGTGACTGTCGCAGCTGGCGGTGGCGAGACAGGCGGTGCGGCGCCCTCGACGACGGGAGTCGCTGCAGCCGGTGTCACGGCGGGCTTGCGCAGCAGCAGGTAACCCAGCAGGACCAGGTTGAGCGCCAGCACGACGAGCAGCACGACGACGCCGGTCGGCAACGTCGAGCGTCGGGGGGCGGCCCGCATCTCGTAGAGCGTCGGACCGGTCTGGCGCCGCCGCTCTGCCTCGGACTTCTTCAATGCATCGAGGATGAAGGACATGGTCAGCGAGACTCCCTTTTCGGAGCCGTCAGGAGGGGCGTGCCTTCCCCGGGAACGGCCGCATCCAGCACGGCCTGGGTGGCCGCGCCGGCTACGCCGTCGTCCTTGAGACCGTGTTGGCGCTGCAGGTCGCGTACCTGCTTCTGTAGCGCGGCATCGAACTGATCATCCGATTTCGGGGAAACGCCCCGCCAGTGCGCAAGCCGCGTGCGCAGTTCCTGGACGGCCGGTCCGCGCATGCCGAGGCTGAGTGCGCGGGTGTCGAGCGAAGGAGGTTTCCAGAGCACCACGAAATCGCCCTGCCACGCGGAGAGGAAGTCTTCGAGCGGCACCACATGCGTCCGGCCAGCGAACCACAGCGTTGCCGAGCTGTCGTCCATCGCCGCCAGCGCCGCGGGGTGGCGCGTGTCGCCAGTGCCCAGATCGAGCATCACCGGCCGGTTGATCGCGCGCAGCAGGGACACCGTGCCGTTCTGGCCGAGGCATTCGAGTCCCTGGCGGAGGGCCTGCTCGCAGGCGTCATCGCGACTGCCGGCGGCAAAGGTCGCTCCCCAGTATGAAAAGACCTGATGCCAGACCGCTGCCCGCGCGCCCTCTTCCGGCATCTGGCGCAGCGAGGCCTGCAGCGTGGGAGGTTCCTGCGGGGCAGCTGGCGTTTCCGGCGGTTTCGCGGCGGGCGCCGCGACAGCGACCGGTGCCGCTGGCGCCGTGTTCTTCCGAGGGGCCTTCAGCAACAGCATCACGACGGTGCCGACCACCAGCGCAACCGATGTCGCCAGGAGGGGGAACAGCCACGGCGGCAGGATCCTGCGGCCGAGCACTTCGCCGGCTGCGCGGCGGACCATGCCGCCGGTCACGAGATGGCGGTCCTGCGCATAGCCGCCGAGCAGCGCGCGGTCGGCGATGATGTTCAGCAGGCGTGGCACGCCCCCGCTTGCCCGATACAGCTCGAACAGGGCCCCGTCGGTGAAGAGGTCGTGGGTCGCGCCCGCGATTCGAAGCCGGTGTTTGACGTAGGTTTCCGAATCCCTGCGTGCCAGCGGCTCGAGGTGGTAGCGGCCCGTGATGCGCTGGGCAAGCTGCCGCAGGTCGTTGCGGGACAGGATGTCGCGCAGTTCCGGCTGGCCGATGAGGATGATCTGCAGCAGCTTCTGCGTATCGGTCTCGAGGTTCGTCAGCAGGCGGATCTGTTCCATCAGGTCGGGCGACAGGTTCTGGGCCTCGTCGACGACCAGCACCACACGCCGTCCTTCGGCATGCGCACGCAGCAGGTAGCTGTTCAGGATGTCGATGAGGTCCTTCACGCTGCCGACCGCGTCGTTGGGCACCATGATGCCCAGCTCCTCGCAGATCGTGAGCATGAACTCGGGGGCATCCATCCGCGGGTTGAATATCAGCGCGATCTCGGCGCCTTTTGGCGCGCGCGCCAGCAGCGCCCGAATCACCGTCGTCTTGCCCGTGCCCACCTCGCCCGTCAGCTGGATGAAGCCGCCGGCCTCGTCGATGCCGTAGACGAGGTGTGCCAGGGCCTCGGCGTGCCGGCCGCTCAGGAAGAGGTAACGCGGATCCGGCGTGATGGCGAAGGGTCGCTCCGCCAGGCCGTAGAACGTGAGGTACAGGCCCTGGCCGGCGGTCTCAGTCGTGGACATGGACGGCGCCGAGCTCCCGCGAATCGAAGTCATCAACATGGATCACGGACATGATGCGCTGTTCGTGGTCAAGCAGCGCCCGCGCATCCGCGTCCGAGAGCAGGCCGATCTGCCGGCCCTGCTCGACCTGGCCCGTGAAATCCAGCGCCGTGATGCGACCGCTGCGCAGACCCTCCACGCGCAAGCGCCGCTCGAGGGGTTCGATCTCGATGGCCGAGCGCAACGCTTCATCGACGAGGCCGAGCGGGTTGCCCTCCGTCGTGCTCGTGAAAGCGTGGCGGCAGAGGCGAGCGCGGGTCGGACCCTGCGTCATGGCCAGTTCGGCGAGCTGCGCGCCGAGCCTGTCGCTGGGCGCGAAGTAGGTGCGGCCGCGCGGGAAGATCACGAGCCTCATGAAGGCCGCCAGCGGACGATTGGGGAAGTTGCGCAGGAAATCATGCAACTGTTCCTGGGCGCGGTACAGAAGCGTGCGGCAGGACCACTCGACGACGGGAAGGTCTTCCGGTGGATTGCCATTGTCATGGTGGCGCTTCAGCACCATCGACGCGAGGTACAGGTACGACAGCACGTCACCCAGGCGGGCCGACAGGCTTTCCTTCTTCTTGAGGTAGCCGCCCAGCGACAGCATGGCGATGTCCGAGGCGAAGGCGAAGGACGACGAGAATCGCTCGATGTGCTGGAAATAGCGCTTTTCCTGGCGCGAGCCGGGCGCGGGTTCGAAACGCGCGAGGGTCAGCGCCATGACGGCAGAGCGGACGGCATTGGAGATCGCGAAGCCGATATGGCCGAACAATGCGCGATCGAAGGCTTCGACGCCCGCGCGGCGGTTGGGGTCGCGCGCGGCTTCCATTTCCCTCAGCACGAAGGGGTGGCAGCGGATCGCACCCTGTCCGAAGATGATGAGATTGCGCGTGAGGATGTTCGCGCCTTCGACGGTGATGCCGATCGGCGCGGACTGGTAGGCGCGCGCCAGGTAATTCTTGGGCCCGAGCATGATGCCCTTGCCGCCGTGCACGTCCATCGCGTCGTTGGAGACCTGCCGGCCCATTTCCGTCACGTGGTATTTCAGGATCGCGGCCGGCACGGCAGGCTGCTCGCCGCCATCGATCGCGCCCGTCGTGACGGAGCGGGCGGCATCCATGATGTAGGTCGTGCCCAGGATGCGGGCGATGACCTGCTCCACGCCTTCGAACTTGCCGACCGGCACGCCGAACTGGCGTCGGATGCGCGCGTAGGCACCGGTCGTCCAGGCCGCGACGAGGGCGCCGCCCGTTGCGCTCGCGGGCAGGGAGATGCAGCGGCCGACCGACAGCTGCTCGATGAGCATCTTCCAGCCGCGTCCGGCCATCGGCATGCCGCCGATGATCGCATCGAGCGGAACGAAGACGTCCCTGCCCTGGATCGGTCCGTTCTGGAAGGGAATGTTGAGCGGGAAGTGGCGGCGGCCGATCGTGATGCCCGGCGTGTTCCGCGGCAGCAGCGCACAGGTAATGCCTATGTCCACCTTGTCGCCGACCAGCCGGTCCGGATCGAAGAGCCGGAAGGCGAGGCCGATGACTGTGGCGACCGGTGCCAGCGTGATGTAGCGCTTGGAAAAGTTCAGCCGTATGCCGAGGACTTCCTGCCCCTCGTAAACGCCGCGACAGATGACGCCCGTGTCGCTGATCGAGGCGGCGTCCGATCCGACGGTAGGGCTGGTCAGTGCGAAGCAGGGAATGTCCTCGCCGCGCGCCAGGCGCGGCAGGTAATGCTGGCGCTGCGCCTCGGTCCCGTAATGCACCAGCAGTTCGCCAGGGCCGAGCGAATTCGGCACGGCCACGGTCGACGCGAGCGTGATGCTGCGGCTGGCGAGCTTCGTCAGGATCGATGACTGCGCGTAGCGGCCGAACTCCAGGCCGCCATAGCGCCTCGGGATGATCATTGCGAAGAAGCCCTGCTGGCGGATGTAGTCCCAGGCTTCGGGCGGCAGGTCCGCGCGACGGTGCGTGACATCGAAGTCCTCGACCATCGCGCAGAGCGTCTCGCAGGGCCCGTCGAGGAAGGCCTGCTCCTCCGCCGTCAGCTGGGCCGGGCGCGTGTCGAGCAGCTTCTTCCAGTCAGGCTTGCCGGTGAAGAGTTCCCCGTCCCACCAGACGTTGCCGGCCGCGAGCGCCTCGCGTTCGGTGTCCGACATCGCGGGCAGCAGCTTGAGGTAGGCCTTCAGGAAGGGGCGCGAGATGAGGCTCTTGCGCAGCGGCCGCAGGTTCAGCAGCCACAGCGACAACAGCATCAGCCACAGCAGGCCCTTCCACACGCCGGATGCGGCACCAAACCAGGTGTAGCCCGCGAGGAGGGTCGTGAAAGTGACGGTGAAGGCCAGCAGCGGCAGCCGCAGGTAGGCCATCAGCAGCAGGGCGCCGACGAAAAGCAGCGTGACCAGGCCACCGATGTGCGTAACCGCAAATGCCAGGGCCGTCACGACCAGTAACAGGAGGATGGCGGGCAACATCCCGGGACTATACGCCCGGAGGGCGAGGCGTGTGGACGCGCCCGGCGCAGGGATCGCCAGGGGTCGATCAGCGGTAGAGTGAGGGCGTGGACCTGCACCCGCTGCGAGAATTCATGGCCCGGCACCGGCGCCTTTTCGTGCTGACCGGTGCGGGCTGCAGTACCGACTCCGGCATACCGGACTATCGGGACGCGAACGGCGAATGGAAACGTTCGCCGCCGGTCCAGTATCCCGCCTTCATGGCGGACCACGCCGTGCGGCAACGGTATTGGGCACGCAGCCTCGTCGGCTGGCGCCATTTGGGGCACGCAAGTCCCAATGCGTCCCATGCCGCCCTGGCGCGGCTCGAAGGCGAGGGTCGTGTCGACACCCTCGTCACGCAGAACGTCGATGGCCTGCACCAGAAGGCCGGAAGCCGGCGCGTCATCGACCTGCATGGACGGCTTGATGCCGTCGCCTGCCAGGCCTGTGGCAGACGCAGTCCCCGCGCGGCACTGCAGATCTCCCTGGCCGAACTCAATCCGGGATGGGAGGGGCGGGCCGCGCGCGTCGGGCCCGACGGTGACGTGGATCTCGAGGCGGACGACTTCGGGGGTTTCGTGGTGCCAGACTGCATGGACTGCGGCGGCATCCTGAAGCCGGATGTCGTGTTTTTCGGCGAGGCGGTGCCGCGGGACCGTGTCGAGGCCGCCTATGCCGCCGTCGCGCGTTCCGATGCCGTGCTGGTCATTGGTTCGTCGTTGATGGTCTATTCCGGATTCCGCTTCGTCCGGGCCGCGGCCGATGCCGGCAAGCCCATCGCGGCCGTGAACCGGGGTCGCACCCGCGCCGACGAGCTGCTGTCGCTCAAGGTCGACGCGGGCTGCGCGGAGACGCTCGAAAGGCTTACCTGTCCCACTCGGTGAAGAACTCGGCGCCCGGCGGCTTGCCGTCGACCCACATTTCCGACGGGTCCCAGTGCTCGGCGATCAGGCCCTTGTCGTCGATGCGGAAGGCGTCGAACCAGGTGATGTAGTAGACGTGCTCCGGCTTCGCGCGATCCCGCACCTTCCGGGCCGACAGGATCACCACGCGATCGCCCTCGGCCGTGATCGACACGACCGGCATCTTCATGTGGTCGAGCACGGGCTTGGCCGGGCGCGCCGTGCGGAAGAAGTTCATGAAGGTGTCGCGTCCCGAAGGCAGGTTCGGGTTGTGCTGGATGTACTCTGGCGCCATGTACTTCGGCGCCTCGTCGACGTGTCCCCCCTCGTAGACGATCCGCCAGAAGTCCCAGACATGCTTCTTCATGCGTGCCAGGCGGGGATCGCTGCTCTGGATCATGGCGGCCTGCTCGGCGTGGCTCGCAGCCTGCGGCGGGACCTGGGCTGCGGCCGGCAGCGTGCACATGGCCCCCAGTGCCAGCAGCAGGGCGGGCAGCAATCGTTGACGAGTCATGGAGTTCTCCTTGTTACGCGGGGGAGGATTTTTAATTAGTATCCGGGGAATACGCTCGGATAACTAGAAACGGAAGGCGGGGGCATGCAGAACCGAATCAGCCGGGTCCTGGTGGCCGCGGTCCTCGGCGTAATGGCTACGTCGGCCGGTGCGCAGCATGTGGCGGATCCGGGATTCCAGAGCGTCGGCCGTGGCGCCCCGATATCGGCCGACATCCGCAAGTACGCGCTCGTCGGCGCGACGCGGGCCCGCGGTCCTGCCCCGACGCGACCCGGTGATGCGCCGCAGGGCACCTTCACCGGTTCATCCGAGAATGGCACGCCGCCAAAGGGCGTGACGGCACTGCCCGTCGATCTCTTCACGACGAAGGATTTCTACAAGGACCGGGCGCTCTGGTCCGATCCGCGTTACTTCCGCTGCAACAGTCCGGTGGCGATCGAGGAAATGTGGGGCGCCACGGGGCCCCGGATGCTCGGCGAGAAGGGACCGGCGGATGCACCCTGGGGGCGCTGCGACCGGGACTATCCGCGTGAAGCGATCGTCAGTCCCTATGCCTTCAAGACCGCACAGGCCCATTACGAGGCGCTGAAGGCCGAGACGACGAAGCGCGGCGGGCCGACGCAGCACAGCTATCCGACGGTCCCCGGGGAATGGAGCGGCCGCTACCTGCAGGCCATCCGCAATCCCGAGGAGAGCTTCTGGTGGTACAGGATGCGGCACAACCAGATGCCGACGATCCTTTCGCTGCTGACGCCCGAATACCAGCAGCGCATGGTGCAGCAGGCCTACCACGAGGGCGTGGGCAACCACGGCCAATGGCCGTCGCAGTACTGCTGGCCCGAAGGTTTCATGCGCCGCTGGCATGAATACGCCACCTGGGACTGGGACATCATCGTCACGCCGAAGCTCGTCACGATCCTGGCGGGTGTCGCCGACAACTACATCACCAACATCTATGTCGGCCGTGACTTCAACCTGAATGGCAGCGTGCCGCACCTCGGGCCCGAAGTGCCCCGCTGGTACGGGGAAACCATCGGGTTCTGGGACAAGGACGTGCTCGTCACCTGGACCTCGAATATCCAGGGCTGGATGAACCACGGCGCCTTCGAGTTCTCGAACAAGATGCAGTCGATCGAGATCTATTCCCCGAACCGGGACCGGAACGGCAAGTTCATCGGCCTGAACCATGAAGCGGTCTTCTATGATCCGGAGGCGCTGGTGGAACCCGTGCGCATCGTCCGGAACTACGTGAAGACGGCGGACTTCGACAAGGCAACGCCTTTTGTATTCATCGAGTGCGTGCCGACGATCTATCCCGTCGACGGCAAGGCGACGGCCGTGGCGCCGGGGCAGACGATCCCGTTCCGGATTCCGGACATGTACGGACGCCCCTGGGCGCAGAATTGGGAGCAGAATTTCGAGCAGGGCATGGAAAAGCCCGGCGGCGAAGACATTTTCAAGTTCGACTGACGGAGTGACGTGACCATGAACAGCAAGGCGCAACGCCGGATCGTCAAGGGAACCGTGGCAGGCCTGCTCGCGGTGGGAGCCGCGGGCGCAAGCGCGCACCATTCCTTCGCGCTCTACGACATGGAAAAGACCCTGACCTTCACGGGCGTCGTGACGCGCGTGAATCCGGATGCCAACCACCTGCAGATCTTTTTCGCGCCGATGAACGCCGAGCGCAAGAACGTCGAGCGTGGCGAGGACGGCAAGCCGCAGGTCTGGGCCGTCGAGATGACCGGATCGGCGCAGGCGGCGGCGGACGGCATTTCCGTCAGCACCTTCCCGCCGGGGACGATCTTTACCGTCGGACTGCATCCGCTGCGCAACGGCGAGCGCGCCGGTGCGCGCGTGAACCCGGGCGTGCTCTACAAGTGCCCTGAAAAGAAGCCGCCGGCCGCGGGCAAGGGCTGCGAGACGGTGGAGGGCAACCAGTCCATCGGTGGCGGGCAGCTGCCCATCGGCACGGCCCCGGGTGCGCAGCCTGCGTCTCCGTCGGCGAAGAAGTAGGACCGCCGGATGGGTGGCTTCGCCGACTGGCTGCACGGGACAGCCCTGAGCCAGACGATCCAGAAGGTCGAGTGGATCGTCCCCCTCGTGCAGTCCGTGCACATCCTGATGATCGGGATCGTGTTCGTCTCCAGCCTGTCGATCTGCCTGCGCGTGCTGG
>JBEEKA010000016.1:0-6728 GCA_041168985.1 Pseudomonadota bacterium
CCGTGCTTCTCGGCCATCACCTTCGTCAGCGCCGCCGTCAGCGTCGTCTTGCCATGGTCAACGTGACCAATCGTACCCACGTTCACGTGCGGCTTGCTGCGCTCGAATTTCTCTTTGGACACGGTGCGAATCCTCTAAAAAACGTGTGTTCAGACGCTGTTGTTCAACCAAAACCAAACCTACCGAGCCGGCACGGGTCGATGGAGCTCACGACCGGGATTGAACCGGTGACCTCGTCCTTACCAAGGACGTGCTCTACCAACTGAGCTACGTGAGCGGACTTTTCCGGCCAGCTCTTGCGGATCGGCACTCTTGCGGCCATCGGGACTGACGCTGTCTGCGACGTTCCCGGGTCATTCCTGACGTGGAGCGGGTAGCGGGAATCGAACCCGCGTCATCAGCTTGGAAGGCTGAGGTTCTACCATTGAACTACACCCGCCCAACTTATCTGCTCACGTCAGTCTTGCCCGGAGTCCGCCGCGCCATGCGCCACTCCCGATTTGGTGGAGGGGGTAGGATTCGAACCTACGAAGGCGTAAGCCGGCAGATTTACAGTCTGCTCCCGTTGGCCGCTTGGGTACCCCTCCGCAAAACTGAGCCGCGTATTCTGGGTCCGAGATGGCCCGGTGTCAATGCAGTTTCCGGGCCAAATTTCAGGAGAGGCGTACGGCGGCCTTCAACCGGGCGATTTCGGCGGGCTGCAGGGGCCGCCACTGCCCCGCCGGAAGGTCCTGGGGCAGCTCACAGGGACCGTAGGAGACCCGCATCAGCCGGCTGACTTCGTGTCCGACGGCTTCCCAGAGCCGGCGAACCTCCCGGTTCCGGCCTTCGTGGAGCCCCACGCGGTACCAGGCATGGCCTTCCGAGCGTCCGCGCGGCTCGATCCGGTCGAACCGGGCCGGGCCGTCGTCTAGGCGGACGCCCTGGAGAAGCCGGCCGATAACTTCGTCGCCCGGCAGACCACGCACACGTACCAGGTAATCGCGGGGCAATTCATACGACGGGTGCATCAACCGGTGCGCCAGGTCCCCGCTGCTCGTGAACAGCAGCAGCCCGGTCGTGTTGACATCGAGCCGCCCCACCACGACCCACCGCCCGGCCCGGGGTGCCGGCAGGCGGTCGAACACGGTCGGCCTGCCCTGCGGATCGAGACGGGTGGTCACTTCCCCCAGGGGCTTGTGGTACAGCAGCACTTCTTCGGCCGCCTTGGCGGGCGATTCAGCGCCGAGCCTGACCGGGCTGCCATCCAGCCGGATGTCGTCTCCCGGACAGGCCCGGTCCCCAAGTCCCGCGACAGCGCCATTCACCGTGATCCGCCCGTCCCGCAGCCAGGTTTCGATGCCACGCCGGGACCCCAGGCCCGCCGCGGCGAGGAGTTTCTGGATGCGCTCCGTCATCGAACCGGGAGCGAGATCTTCGAAAACAGCGCCAGCTTGCTGTCCGGGTCGCGCGCCTCGATGGCGCGGTCCACGAGCCGGCGGGTCAGGTGGTTGCCGAAGAGCTGCAGGAATTCATAGGCGAAATTCCGCAGCAGCGTGCCGCGCCGGAAGCCCACCCAGGTGGTATGGATCGGAAACAAGTGCGAGGCGTCAACCATGACGAGGTCCGAATCCTCGCGCGGATCGAAGGCGACGCTTGCCACGATGCCGACGCCCATTCCCAGGCGGACGTAGGTCTTGATGACGTCGGAATCTCGCGCCGTCAGCGCCACGCGGGCCTTCAGCCCCTCGCGCGCGAAAATGGTTTCGAGCGAGGACGGACCTGAAAAACTGAACACGTAGGTCACGAGCGGGTGCTCGGCGAGCTGCGCCAGCGTCAGCTTCCCCGCGCCGGGCCGGGCCAGCGGGTGGTGCTTCGGCACGATGACCTGCCGATGCCAGCGATAGACCGGCAGCAGCACGAGCTCGGGGAACAAGGCTTCGGATCCCGTGGCGATGGCGAGCTGCACCCGATCGGACGCGACCATTTCGGAAATCTGCTCCGACGTACCCTGGTGAAGGTGCAGGTCGACATCCGGATAGCGCTTGCGGAACGCCTGCACGACCGGGGGCAGCACGTATCGCGCCTGGGTATGGGTCGTGGCGATGGACAGCGTGCCGCGGGCATCCTGGTTGAGGTCTGCCGCGACCGCCTTGAGGCTCTCGATTTCCGCCAGCGCCCGGCCCGCGAACTCCAGCACGCGTGTTCCTTCCGGCGTGATCCGGGCAAACGCCCGTCCCTCGCGGACGAACAGGTCGAATCCGAGCTCTTTTTCGAGCGCCTTCAGGGCACGGCTGATGGCAGGCTGGGACGTACCCAGCGCGGCGGCAGCCTGGGTGACCGAAAGTCCGTGGCGCGCGATGGCGATGGCGTACTGGAGCTGGTGGAAGTTCATGGGGCGTCCTGTCCGGAGGCGCACATCATAACCGATCTGTTATCAGACCATGCCCGGTCCGCAGATGATCTACCCCCGCGCATCGTCGAGGCTTAGAGTCGCCCACCCACCCGACTGCCCGGGAGAGAAGTACATGATCCACGACAGCATCCTCGGCACGATCGGCCGCACGCCCATCGTCAGGCTCCAGCGGCTTGCTCCGCCGGACGTCAATGTCTATGTGAAGTGCGAGTTCTTCAACCCCGCCTCGTCCGTCAAGGACCGCCTCGCCATCGCGATCATCGAAGACGCGGAGCGCAGCGGCGCCCTCAAGCCCGGACAGACCGTGATCGAGGCTACGTCGGGCAACACGGGCATCGCCCTGGCCATGGTCTGCGCGGCCAAGGGGTACCCCTTCGTGGCCGTGATGGTCGAGACCTTCTCGGTGGAACGTCGCAAGCTGATGCGGATGCTGGGCGCCAAGGTCATCCTGACGCCGGCTGCGGAGCGCGGGACCGGCATGGTCCGCAAGGCCGAGCAGCTGGCCGCGAAGAATGGCTGGTTCCTGGCGCGCCAGTTTGAAAACGCCGCGAACCCCGCTTACCACCGCAACACCACGGGCCCGGAAATCCTCAGCGATTTCGCGGGTCGTCGCCTGGACTACTTCGTCACGGGATGGGGTACAGGCGGCACGATGACGGGCGTCGGCGAGATGATCAAGCTTGCCCGGCCCGAAGTGAAAGTCGTCGCGGTCGAGCCGGAGAACGCCTCGCTGCTGTCCGGCAAACCCTTCAGCCCGCACAAGATCCAGGGCTGGACGCCGGACTTCGTGCCGAAGGTCCTGAACCGCGGCATCGCCGATCGGATCATGACCGTCAGCGATGTCGACGCGATCAATACTGCACGGGACCTGGCGAGCCGCGAAGGCATCATCTGCGGGATTTCCTCGGGCGGCGGAATCGGCGCCGCGCTGAAGCTCGCGCAGGAAGTTCCGGCCGGGACCACGATCCTCGCCGTGGCCACCGACACCGGCGAACGCTACCTGTCGACCGCGCTGTTCGAAGGCATCGCCGACGGCTCGGACGCCGAGTCCTGACAGCGCGATCCTTTGAAATCCTCCGCCATTGAAGCCCGAGAGATTCGCGTGAGCGCCGCCGGTACCGCTGCGCTCCCGAATCCGTTCCCCCTGTGGCGCGGCGACGCCCTGCCGGATGCCGTCGTCGCCTATGAAAGCTGGGGGCAATTGAATGCGGATCGCAGTAACGCGATCCTGCTGTTCACCGGACTTTCGCCCAGCGCTCACGCCGCCTCGAACAGCGAGAACCCGGATCCGGGCTGGTGGGAGAAGATGATCGGCCCCGGCCGCGCCATCGATACCGACCGCTGGTTCGTGCTTTGCGTGAACTCGCTGGGCAGCTGCTTCGGCTCCACGGGTCCTGCCTCGATCAATCCCGAGACGGGCAAGGCCTGGCGCCTCGAGTTCCCCGAAATCGCGGTCGAAGACATCGCGCGGGCCGGTTGGGAAGCGGCCCGATCACTGGGCATCGAGAAGCTGGACACCGTCATGGGCCCGTCCCTGGGCGGCATGGTCGTCTGTGCCTTCGCGGCCTGCATGCCCGGCAAGGCACGTCGCTTCGTCAGCATTTCCGGATCTTCGGCCGCGTCGCCGTTCGCCATTGCCCTGCGTTCCGTGCAGCGCGAGGCGGTGATGACCGACCCGGACTGGCGCAACGGCCAGTATCCGAGCACCTTGCAGGGACCGCGGGCCGGCATGCGCATCGCGCGCAAGCTCGGCACGATCACCTACCGCTCGGCCGAGGAATGGCTCAATCGGTTCGCCCGATCGGGGCTGTCCGAGCAGGGCATGCGCGCCGTGCAGAATGCCAAGGGTCGCGTGCCGGAGAGCTTTTCGCCGCGCTTTGCCATCGAGGGTTACCTCGAGGCGCAGGCAGAACGCTTCGTCCGCATTTTCGACCCGAACTGCTACCTGTACCTGTCCCGCGCGATGGATTGCTTCGACCTCGCCGCGCATGGCGCACCGACCGAAGTGTTTGCGCGCGCCGGCTTCGAATCCGCACTGGTCATCGGCGTCGAGACCGACTTCCTGTTTGCCATCGGCGAGCAGGCGACGATCGCCGACAGCCTGCAACGAGGCGGCATTTCGACCGAATTCGCGCGACTGCCCTGCGTGGAAGGCCACGACGCGTTTCTGGTCGACCTGCCGCGTTTCGATGCGGCCATTCGCGGATTCCTGAACCGCTGAATCGCCAAGGTGCGACAGTGGGCGCCCTGATGCGCGGCGCCTTCACCGTAATCCTGCTTTGCCTGCCGGGCGTGGCACCGGGTGCCACGCCGCCACCCCTACGCATCGCCACCTGGAACCTGGAGTGGCTGGTTTCACCAGCGACGACCCAGGCCGCGCGGCTCGAGTGCCGCGTCGGCCAGCAATCCGCCCTGCCCTGCGATATCGCGCTGGATGCCGCGCGAAGCGGCCCGGACTTCGCGCAGCTTGCGCGTTACGCCAGGGAACTGGACGCCGATGTCGTCGCCCTGCAGGAGGTGGAGGACGCAGAGACTGCAGGGAGGGTCTTCCCCGGATACCGTTTCTGCCTGTCCGGTCGTCGCCTGACGCAGAACCTCGGATTCGCGGTCCGCAACGGCATCCCATTCCGCTGCGGGCCGGACCTGGATGAACTGGCTTCACGCGACCGGATCCGACCCGGCGTGACCCTCGTGGTCGACCCGGGCGGTCCACGGGAACTGCACCTGCTGACCGTGCACCTGAAGGCGGGCTGCGCACGCGATCCCATCGACTCGACACGCCCTGCCTGCCGGCTGCTGGCCCGCCAACTGCCCCGGGTGGGCGCCTGGATGGCGGAAAAGGCCCGATCGGGTCGGCGCCACGTCGCGCTCGGGGACTTCAACCGGGAATGGGACGCCGCCGGTCCGGGCGGCGACGTTTCGCCCCACGGGGACGCCACACCGGCCTTCGATGATCCCGGTGAAGCCGCGGGGTTCAGAAGCTGTTACACGGGACAGACCTTCACGCGATACATCGATCACCTGCTGGTCGGGCGGACCGGCGGGCTGAAGGTGGCACCGGATGGATTTTTCCGGCTGAGGTACCGGCCGGCCGACGTCCGCCGCTACCGTTTGTCGGACCATTGCCCGACCGGAGTCGTGCTGCAGTTCACAGCCCCGTGATCCGGTCCGGCACCCCGCCTGAAAGCGGCAGTAGCATCGGGACATGGATCGCAGGGATACAGACCGGCACCCGACGCGGACCGTCGTGTACCTCAGCCTGCCAGGCGGCGGCCGAAAGGCCTGCCGCGCGGTGAACCTGAGCGCATCGGGCGTTTTCCTGAGCGGCGCCGGCCTGGGCCTGAGCAAGGGCCAGCGGGTCGACCTCGCGTTCGCCGTGGACTTCGGGACGGTTACCCGGCTCCACCACCGGCAGGCGGTCGTAGCCCATGTTTCCGATGGCGGCACGGGTCTCATGATGGACGCGCTGGCTGTACCCTAGGGCGGATGAACGCCCGACCGATCGACCTCATCGTCGTCGATGACCATCAACTCGTGAGAGCGGGGCTGCGCCAGACGTTGGGCAGCGAGCGGGATCTTTGCATCCGCCTCGAATGCCAGTCCGGCCAGGAAGCCTTGCAGGGACTGCGAACCCACCCCTGCGACGTGCTGCTGCTCGATATCTCGCTGCCGGACATGTCGGGACTCGAGGTCCTGGCCGAGGTGCGCCGGCACCACGCGCGCACGGCCGTGCTGGTCATATCCGGTTTCCCGGAAACGCAGTTCGGCATCAACGTGCTGCGCGCCGGGGCGAGCGGCTATGTCAGCAAGACCGTGGACGCCGCGGAACTCCTGCGCGCGGTCCGGACCGTTGCACGCGGCCATCGGTATGTCGGCCCCGGACTGGCGGACATGCTGGTCGAAGGACTGGGCAACCCCGGCGAAGGCCCTGCGCACGCGGCACTGTCGGAACGGGAATTCCAGGTGTTCTGCCGGCTGGCCAAGGGTGACGCATCCGTCGAGATCGCGCGCCAGCTGGGCCTGAGCGTCAAGACGATCAGTACTTACCGGTCGCGCATCCTCGAAAAAATGAGGTTCCGCACCAATGCCGACCTCACCGCCTATGCGCTGCAAAACCAGCTGATTTCGAACTAGCGGCTCGGCATCCCGGCTAAAACCCGGGTCGCATTGCCGTCGACTTCGCGACGGACATGGCCGCCCCGCTGCGCAGCCCATAGCGCCAGCACCTCCAGATCCGTCGTCTCGGAATGGGGCGGCACATCCGACGTCGCCACTGCCCTCAGCCGGATCCAGCCCTCTGCCTCGGCCACGGACAGTGAAACCGAATGCGCGC
>JBEEKA010000017.1:0-13512 GCA_041168985.1 Pseudomonadota bacterium
GGACAGGCACAGGTGGCCGGTCTCGGCATAGGAGAGGGCGAACTCCATGATCGAGCGCTCGCGGATCTCGCCGATCAGGATCACGTCCGGGGCCTGGCGCAGCAAGTTCTTCAGGCCGGTATGCCAGTCCTCGGTGTCGGAGCCGACCTCGCGCTGGGTGATGAGGCAGTGGCCGTGCCGGTGCACGAACTCGATCGGGTCCTCGACGGTGAGGATGTGGTCCGGCCGGTTGTCGTTGCAATGGTTCACCATGGCCGCCAGCGTCGTGGATTTGCCCGAACCGGTAGGCCCGGTCACCAGCACGAGGCCACGGGGCAGCATGCACAGGTCCTTGAATATCTTCGGCGTGTTCAGTTCCTCGAGGCTCATGACGAGCGACGGGATCGTGCGGAACACGGCGCCGGCGCCGCGGTTCTGGTTGAAGGCATTCACTCGGAACCGGGCCAGCTTCGGGATCTCGAAGGAGAAATCCGTTTCGAAGAATTCTTCGTAGGCCTTGCGCTGCTTGTCGTTCATGATGTCGTAAACCATGCTC
This sequence comes from Pseudomonadota bacterium, assembly GCA_041168985.1. Classification (GTDB taxonomy): domain Bacteria; phylum Pseudomonadota; class Gammaproteobacteria; order Steroidobacterales; family Steroidobacteraceae; genus ZC4RG30. The sequence continues at coordinate 536 of JBEEKA010000017.1, forward strand.
TGCACTTCCTTGTGGTTCAGTGCGGGCAGGTTGACGCGCTTCATGTCTCCGTCGACGCGGATCATCGGTGGCACGCCGGCAGACAGGTGCAGGTCCGATGCGTGGTTCTTCACGGCGAACGCGAGGAGCTGCGCGATATCGAGTGCCATGGATACTCCCTTGAGGCTTCGTCGAGTATAGCCCCGTCAAATACGAGCAAGCATGTTAAGCACTCCGCATATTCCGCAGCCCGACAGCCATTTCCAGGCACGGCTCGATGCAGTCCGGGCACGCGTGGCGCGCGCCGCCGGGACCGCCGGCCGCGATCCGGCGACGATCGCCGTGCTGGCTGTCAGCAAGGGTCAGCCGGCGTCGCGGCTGCGTGAAGCGCTGGCACTGGGCGTCACGGCATTCGGGGAAAACTACGTGGCCGAGGCGTTGCCCAAGCTGCAGGAACTGTCGGGGCTCGGCATCACCTGGCACTTCATCGGCCGACTGCAGGCGAACAAGACGCGGCAGATCGCCACGCATTTCGACTGGGTTCATGGCCTGGACCGCCTGGACATCGCGCGCCGGCTCTCGGAACAGCGCGGTCATTTCGCAGCCCCCCTGGACGTCTGCGTGCAGGTGAATGTACTGGGCGAAGCCAGCAAGGGAGGCATTGCGCCCGGCGACGTGCCGGCGATGATCGAGGCCCTGCGCGTCCTGCCCCGACTCCGCCTGCGCGGCCTCATGTGCATGCTGCCCTACGGCGCGTCGGACGGCCTGCAGCACGAGGGCTTCGGGCGCCTGCGGCAGCTGCGGGACGATGCCGTGGCGGCCGGCATCCCGCTGGACACCCTGTCGATGGGCATGAGCGACGACCTCGAGGCCGCCGTCGCGGAGGGCGCCACGATCCTGCGTATCGGCACCGCGCTGTTCGGCGCCCGCAGCGGGGCCGGTTAAACTGTGTCCATGAGCACACTACAAACGCTGCGCCTCGCCCTCATCGGCGGCGGCAACATGGGTCGCGGGCTTCTCGGCGGGCTGATCGCCCGCGGGCTCCCGCCTTCGCAGATCACCGTCGCGGACCTGAACGAATCGGGACTCGAGTCCCTCGTCCGGGATTTCGGGGTCCGGACGACCACGGACAACCAGGTCGCGATCCGGGACGCGGGGGTCGTCGTACTGGCGGTCAAGCCCCAGCAGATGCGCCCGGTCGTCGAAGCGTTGCGCCTGCAGCTGGAGGCCGCGCGGCCGCTCCTGCTGTCCGTCGCAGCCGGGCTCCGCGCCGCGGACCTGTCGCGCTGGGCGGGCGCCGGCGTACCCGTCGTGCGCGCCATGCCGAACCGCCCCGCCCTCGTCGGCGCCGGCGCAACCGGCCTGTACGCGGACCCGGGCGTACCCGCTGCACAGCGCAAACTGGCCTCCCTCGTGCTGTCGGCCACGGGACTTGCAGTCTGGGTGGACGGCGAGGACCAGCTCGATACCGTCACGGCCCTGTCCGGCAGCGGTCCCGCCTATTTCTTCCGTCTCGCCGAACTGATGGCGGAAGCCGCCGTGGCGCAGGGCATGGCCCCGGCCGTCGCGCGGGCACTGGCCGCCAAGACGCTGGCGGGCGCGGGCCAGCTGGTCGCTGCCGAGCGTGACGACGACCTCGCCCGCATGCGGGCGGAGGTCACGTCGAAGGGAGGCACCACGGCCGCCGCCCTGGAAAGTTTCGAGGCCAGTGGTCTCGGCGATACGGTACGTTCCGCCATGGATGCGGCCGCCCGACGCAGCCGGGAACTCGCAGACGAATTCGGCAAAGGCTGAAAGGGAGCGCACCACGATGGAAGCCGTCGCCTTCCTGGTCAACACGCTGTTCGGTCTCGCGACTTTCGTGTTGCTGCTACGGTTGCTGCTGCAGGGGGTCCGCGCCGATTTCCGAAATCCCCTGGTGCGCGGGATCGCGCAGCTGACCAATCCGGTCATCCTGCCGCTGCGACGCTGGATACCCGCCGTGGGTCGCATCGACAGCGCTTCAGTGCTTGCCGTCGTGGCGATGACGGCCTGCAAACTGTGGGTGCTCGAGCTGATTTCACCGCTGCCCGCGTTTTTCGGCCTGAACTTCGTGAGGTTGCTGGCCATCGAACTGGTGCAGCTGCTGCTGCAGTCCTACCTGTACCTGATCCTGCTGTATGCGGTGTCCTCGTTCTTCACGCAGGGTGGCTACTCGCCGGGCCGCGCGATGCTCGCATCCCTCTGCGAACCGATACTGCAACCGATCCGCCGGCGACTGCCGGCCATCAGTGGTTTCGATCTTTCGCCTCTCGTCGCACTGCTGGCGATCCAGGCCCTGTTGCTGCTGGTACGCTGACCAGGCAACGGGCCGTATAGCCGAAAACCCCTTTAAAACAAGGCCTTTCCGCGATTATCTCCTTCGGCTTCCGCGCCCCGTCCACAGCGGGACGTTGCGGGCACGCCGCACTGCCATGCTCGCAAACCCTATAAAACAAGGGTTTTCCCGCATGCCGCGTCGTTGAAACCTGTTTGCGCGACCCGAAGCATGTGCTATGTTCCCGGTCGATCGCTTCTGCGGGGATTTCCCCCGCAAAAGAACAACCAACCTCGCAGGAGTATCCTGAACATGGCGAAAAAGGGCGGCCCGCCGACCAAGTCCGAGATCGTTGCGACCATCTCGAAAGAGACGGAACTGTCGCGCAAGCAGGTGAGTGCGGTTTTCGACTCGCTGCACACCATCATCCGCAAGAGCCTCCGGGGCCACGGCCTCGTGACGCTGCCGGGCCTGCTGAAGCTCAAGGTCGTCAAGAAGCCGGCCACCAAGGCGCGTGAGGGTGTCAACCCGTTCACGGGCGAGAAGCAGATGTTCAAGGCCAAGCCGGCCAGCAAGAAGGTTCGCGCGCTGCCGCTGAAGAACCTGAAGGCGATGGTGAACTAAGGGACTCCAGTCCCGTGGCTGCCGAGGCGAATGCCTCTGCGCCGCACGAAGGCCCGGGCACCGCATGGTTCCCGGGCTTTTTCGTTTCAGGCCTTCGTGGCGTCGACATGCGCGAGGATCGCGCCGCGGAGATCGTTGAGACGGCCGTGGAAATAGTGCCCCACGCCCTGCAGCATGACGAGTTCCGGCGCAGGCGTGATCCGCCCCGCGAAACCGGCGACTTCCGCGGCCGGTATGACCTCGTCGGCGTCGCCCTGCACGACGAGCCAGGGACATTCCGGCGCACGCACTTCGTCCGGCGACGCGTGGAAGCGCGTGAAGGCGGGGGCCACCGTCACGAGCCGCTGCACCGTCCCCGCTTCCGGGCGCGACGTCGCGGCCAGGGCAATCAGGCCGCCAAACGAAAAACCCGCCAGCCACAGTGCCGCACCGGGCCAGCGCGACCGCCCTGCGGCGATCACGGCCAGGGCATCATCGACTTCACCCCGTCCTTCGTCATGGACGCCCTCGCTCTCGCCGACGCCCCGGAAATTGAAACGAAGCGTCGGGATGCCCAGTTCCTGGAACGTCCGCGCCACGGTCGTGACGACCTTGTTGTCCATCGTCCCGCCGTGCAGGGGATGCGGATGGCAGAGGACGGCAAACGCCGCAGGAGCAACTGCAGCGCCATCGCGCGGGTCCTCGACGACGCACTGCAGCCGCCCGACCGGACCTGCGACGAGGAACCTTTCGGCGCGCGGCGGACTCACGGCGCGTCCGCCACGAAGTCGAGCGAGGCCGAGTTGATGCAGTAGCGCAGGCCCGTCGGCTGCGGTCCGTCGTCGAAGACATGTCCCAGGTGCGCGTCGCAGTGCGCACAGGTCACTTCCGTGCGGACCATGCCATGGCTCGTGTCGCCATGCTGCCGGATGCGGTCCCCGGCCAGCGGCAGCCAGAAACTGGGCCAGCCGCAGTGGGCATCGAACTTCGTATCGGAGCGGAAGAGTTCCGTTCCGCAGCAGACGCAGACGTAGGTTCCCGATTCCTTGTGCGTCGCGTATTTGCCGGTGAAGGGGCGTTCGGTCCCCTTCTCCTGCGTCACGTGGAACTGCAGCGACGAGAGCCGCGACCGCAATTCATCGGCCGTCGGCCTGGGACGGCTCATGCGGCTGCCCCGACCAGCTTGACCAACAGCCGATTCAGCCGACGGACGTAGTCGCCGGGATTCGCCACCTGCCCCTGTTCGGTGAGCTGGGCCTGGTCGAACAGCAGCTGCGCCAGTTCGCTGAACTCCTCGCCTTCCACCTTCTGCAGACGCTCGACGAGCGGATGCGCCAGGTTCACTTCCAGGCGCGGCTTGCCGGCCGGCATGTCGCGGCCCGCGGCCGCGAGCATGCGGCGCATCTGTTCGCCGATATCGTCGTCGCCACGCGTGAGGCAGGCCGGGGACTCGGTCAGGCGCGAACTGGCGCGCACCGCCGACACCGCATCGCCGAGCGCGGTCGTCACGCGACCGAAGAAGTCCTTGTGCGCCTCGTCGGCCGCCTCGTTCGCCTTCTTTTCGGCCTCGTCTTCGAGCTTGCCGAGGTCGAGGTCTCCCCGCGCCGCATCCTGGAAGGACTTGCCATCGAACTCGTGCAGCTGGCCCATTATCCAGGGGTCGACGCGATCGCCCATCAGCAGCACTTCGACGCCCTTGGCGCGCAGCCGCTCGATGAACGGACTGGAGCGGGCCGCGGCCCGGCTCTCCGCGAGGACGAAGTAAATGCGCTCCTGGCCTTCCCTCATCCGCGATACGTAGTCCGCGAGGGAGACCGTGTCGTCGTCGGATGCGTCGTGGGTGCTCGCGAAACGCAGCAGCGGCAGGATCTTGTCGCGGTTGCCGTAGTCCTCGCCCACGCCCTCCTTCAGGACCTGCCCGAATTCCTTCCAGAACGTCCGGTACTTTTCCGGTTCATCCTTCGCAAGGCGGGACAACAGGTCCAGCGCGCGCTTGGTCAAGGCGCCGCGCATGGCCTCGACCTCGCCATCCTTCTGCAGCAACTCGCGCGAGACGTTCAGCGGCAGGTCGCTGGAATCCAGCACGCCCTTGATGAACCGCAGGTACATCGGCAGGAACTGCTCGGCGTCATCCATGATGAAGACGCGCTTCACATGCAGCTTCAGGCCGCGCGAGGCATCGCGCTGCCAGAGATCGAAGGGAGCCTGCGATGGCACGTAGAGCAGGCTCGTGTACTCGCGCTTGCCCTCGACCTTGTTGTGGCTCCAGGCCAGCGGCGGCGACCCGTCGTGCGTGATGTGGCGATAGAACTCGGCGTATTCCTCGTCCTTCAGCTCGTTGCGCGGGCGGGTCCAGAGGGCCTGCGCCTGGTTGACGGCCTCGAACTCGAGCGACGCCGCGCCCTGCATCGCCATGTGGACCGGGAATGCGATGTGGTCGGAATAGCGGCGCACGAGCTGGCGCAGCTTCCAGGCATCGGCGAATTCCTTCGCGTCGTCCTTCAGGTGCAGCACGATGGTGGTGCCGCGCTCGGCGCGCTCGATGGTCTCGACGGTGTAATCCCCGTCCGCCGCCGACTCCCAGCGCACGCCCGCGGAGGCCAGGTCACCCGCCTTGCGGGAGCGGACCTCGACGCGGTCGGCGACGATGAAGGCCGAGTAGAAGCCCACGCCGAACTGGCCGATGAGGCGCGAATCCTTCTGCGCATCGCCCGTGAGCTTGCCGAAGAATTCGGCCGTGCCGGACTTGGCGATGGTGCCGAGATGGGCGACGGCCTCGTCGCGCGTCATGCCGATGCCGTTGTCGCGGATCGACAGCGTGCCGGCCTTTTCGTCGTGCTCGATCCAGATGCCGAGCTCCTTCTCGTCACCGAGCAGCGCAGGCTCGGCGATCGCCAGGAAACGGAGCTTGTCGTTGGCGTCGGAGGCGTTGGAAATCAGTTCGCGAAGGAAGATCTCGCGATGGCTGTAGAGCGAGTGGATCATGAGCTTCAGAAGCTCGCGGACCTCGGCCTTGAAGCCATGGGTCTCCGGGGCGGTGCCCGGCGTCGTCTCGGCGGTCATGGTCAGTAACACTCCGTCAGGACAGGAAAACGTCCCGCGAAGAGTGGGGGCGGCCGCCCCCTGATTCAAGCGGCTGGCGTGTCGTCGTCCCAGCTGCCGCGGACTTTTTCAGCCCAGCGCTTGTAGTTGGTCAGGCTGCCCAGGTTGCGGCTGATCGCCGCCTGGCGACCCCGGCCGCGGGCCGTGCGCGCCACCCATTCGTCGTAGCGCTCGGTGTTGCCGAGCACACTGACTTCTCCGCCCGGGACTGGGTCCTCGGCCGGCTTGTCCGGGTTGCTCATGGTGGGGAAACCCCTGTCCTCTTTCACGGCTCGGACGCTACCTGAGCAGCCCCCGGGATGACAGGAACTGCATCACATCAGCAGACGATGCGGTAACAGGGTTCGTAAACCGAGCCTGGCAGCTTCATCCGGCCGTCCGCCGCGAAGCCGCGCAGCAGGTCATCCATCGCGGCCATCAGTTTCAGATCGCCGCAGAGTTCGAAGGGCCCCTGGAGCTGTATTTCCGCGATGCCCGAAGCCTTCACGTTGCCCGCGACGATGCCGGAAAAGGCTCGCCGGATATTTGCAACGAGCTGGTGGGGCGGCTGGTCGCGGTGCAGCGCCAGCCCACGCATGCTGTCGTGCGAGACGGCGAAGGGATGCTGCAGATCTTCGGGGACCTGCAGCAGCCAGTTGAAGTTGTAGGAATCGTTGCTCGCGCGCCGGAAGCCACGCACACGACTCATCGCCGCGACCAGGTGTCGGGCCACGTCGGCCGGCGACCCCGCAATGACCGTGAACCGCGCCGCGGCCTCCGGCCCCACGGCGCTCTCGATGAACCGCAGCAGCTGCCGGAAATATGCCGCGCTTTCGGCCGGGCCGGTCAGCACGACCGGTAGCTGTTGTTCGGCATTGGCAGGATCCAGCAGCACGCCCAGCAGGTAGAACACTTCCTCCGCCGTCCCGACGCCACCCGGAAAGACCACGATGCCATGCGCCAGCCGCACGAAAGCCTCGAGCCGCTTCTCGATGTCCGGGAGGATGACCAACTGGTTCACGATCGCATTCGGTGGCTCCGCCGCGATGATCCCGGGTTCGGTAAGCCCGATGTACCGACCGTTGCCGTTTCGCTGCTTGGCATGGCCGATCGTCGCACCCTTCATGGGGCCCTTCATGGCCCCCGGACCGCAGCCCGTGCACACATCCAGCCCGCGCAAGCCCATCTCGTAACCGACGCGCTTCGTGTACTGGTACTCGACCTCGTTGATGGAATGACCGCCCCAGCAAACCGCCAGGTTCGGCTTCACCTTGCGGTCCAGAACGCGAGCGTTGCGCAGGGCGTGGAAAACGGCGTTCGTGATCGTGTGGGAATCTTCGCCTGCAAGGCGGGAACCCGGGCCCAGTTCACGCGACAGGAACACGACATCGCGCAACACGGAGAACAGGTGCTCCCGCAGGCCCTGGATCATGTGTCCGTCCACGAAGGCCCCGGCCGGCGCATTGCGGATCTCGAGCCGGATACCCCAGGGATGCCGGACGACGTGCACGTCGAAGTCGGCATAGCGGTCGAATAGCGCCTTCGCATCGTCGCTGTCACTACCCGAATTCAGCACGGCAAGTGCGCAGCGACGGAACAGTCCGTGGACCCCGCCCCGTCCTGAAGTCAGCAGGTACTCGATCTCGTTCTGGGACAGGTTCTCGAGGCTGCCACGCGGGCCGACGCTGGCGTCGACGAATTCAGGCCATTCGGTCTGGGCATTCATGCAGGGCCCTTCAGGGCAGGATGTCGATAGGCAGGTTGTTCCGCGCCAGCAGCCACATCTCCACCATGTCGGCATTCGAGAGCGCGATGCAGCCATTGGTCCAGTCGTGCGTGGCGTACCAGCTTCGATCCTTCTTCAGCGTGTTCGGCAGGCCGTGGATCATGATCGATCCGCCGGGAGCCCATCCGTTCTCCCTGGCGCGCCGGACGTCCTCGTCGTTGGGGTAGGAGACCTGGATCGACAGGAAATAGTCGCTGCGCGGATTCCGGCGGGTCAGCTGGTACCGACCTTCCGGCGTGCGGAAATCCCCTTCTCGCTCCTTGTGCCCGGCCGGCTGCAGGCCCAGCGCAACTTTGTAGCTGCGGATCACTTCGCCACCGCGCAGCAGCTCCAGCCGCCGCTGGCCCTTGCGGACGACCACGCGGTCGACCAGCGGTAACGGGTCGCTGGCGGAGCCCGCCGTACCGGCTTCACGGGTGGAATACGCCGTGGGCACCAGCCCGGGCTCGTCGGCCGGTGCGCCCAGGGACATCAGGGCCGCCGTTGCCAGCAGCAGGGACTTCAGGTTTCGTTGCATGTCGTGGGAATTATAGGGTGGCACAGGGACAGCGGCCGCCCTCAACGCGCTGCAACGCGCTCCGTCGGCGCAAGCGCCGCAGCCAGCCTTTCGCTGGTCCACTCCCCGGAATCCTCCGGCAACCGGAGGAGATAGCCCCGGGGCACGGGCCGCCTGCCGGACCAGACGGTTGGCAGCAGGGCCGGGTTGAGTTCGCGCAGCTGTGCACGCCCCACCTGGGTCGCTCGCAGCAGCGTCGCGACCGGCACGCTGGAAGGCACCTCGACTTCCTGGAAGCGGCCGACGGTCCCGCGCTCGATCGGCCCGAAGTAGCGCGTGGGGTCGCGATCGATCTCCAGCGCCGCCAGGAACGAGACATAGAAGTTGCGCGATGCGAAGCCGAAGCTGGGACTTTGGTGATTCCGCACGATGGTCGTGATGTCGGTAGTCCCCTGTTCGTCACGGGCCCGGCGCATGCCGGCGGCGCCATGGTTGTAGGCCGTGATCGCGAGCGGCCATGTGCCCAGCAGGCGATGGTTGTACGACAGCAGTTCGGCCGCCGCCTCCGTGGCGCGGAAAGGATCGAGCCGCTCGTCGACCGCATCGTCGATACGCAGGAAGCGCCGCCCGGTGGAACGCATGAACTGCCACAGTCCCGCCGCGCCGACTTTCGAATACGCGGCAGGGTTGAACGAGGATTCGACATGCGGAAGCGCCGCGATTTCCGGGGGCAGTCCATGCCGGGCCAGCGTCGCGGCGATATGGGGTCCCCAGATCCCGGAACGCGCCAGGCCTTCCCGGAAGCGGTTCGCCTGCCCCAGCTGGAAACGGATGCCGGAAGCCGCCATCGCAAACCGCTCCGGCGCGGGCTGCGGGCCGAACAGCGCGGCGACGCGTCGTTCCTCGGCGGTGGGTTGGGCGATCCCCTCGGACAGGCGCTGCAGGATGTCCCGGTAATATTCGCGGCGCACGTCGATGATCTCGCGCCGCTCGGCGGGGCCGGCCGCCGCGTCGAGCTGCACGGTCTCATAGACGATGCCCAGGTCGTTCTGGTCGTGGAGGAACCCGGCGCTGGTCTTTACCTCGGTGTAGACGCGCACCCAGAAGCGCACATCGCGATCGAGTGCGGCGGGCCGGGGCAGCAGGTCTTCGGCGGGAGCCGACAGCCAGGGCTGCAGGAGCAACAACGCAAGCACGAGCTGACGCAGCCGTGTGTTCCAGCGGCCTGCCGCGGAGTTCTGCTTGCGTGCGTGCACGGGATGAATATAGCCACGGCACCAGAGCGTCACAACAACGCAGTCGACAGATCGCGAGCTATGATCGACCCATGACGCTCGATACCCGGCAGACACTGGCGCTTCGGCCCGTTGCGATCGATACTTATCGCGAAAACGTCGCCTACCTGCACCGCGACTGCCAGCTCTACAGCACGTCGGGTTTCCAGGCCCTGGCGAAGGTCGAGATCCACGGCACGAACGGCGGGCGGACGCTGCTTGCCGTGCTGAACGTCGTCGATGACGAGTGCATCACCACGCCAACTCAGCTGGGCCTGTCGCAGGATGCCTTCCGGCAGCTGGGCCAGCCGGAAGGCACGCCCGTGACGGTGCACCCGGCGAAGCCGCCGGCCTCACTCGGCGCAGTCCACCGGAAGATCGCCGGCGAACGGCTCGCTTTCGAGGATTACGAGGGCATCGCCCGGGACATCACCGAATACCGTTACTCGAAGATCGAGATGGCGGCGTTTCTGGTCGCCTGCAGCCAGACAGGCCTGGAACGCGATGAAGTGCTGCACCTCACACGGGCCATGGTCGCCAGCGGCGAGCGACTGGACTGGCACGAACCCCTGGTCGCCGACAAGCACTGCATCGGCGGCATCCCGGGCAACCGCACCAGCATGCTCGTCGTCCCGATCGTGGCGGCGCACGGCATGTTCATCCCGAAGACCTCGAGCCGCGCGATCACCTCGCCCGCCGGCACGGCCGACACGATGGAACTGCTGGCGCAGGTGGAGCTGCCCGTAGAAAAGCTGCGGGACCTGGTGCGCACGCATCGCGGCTGCATCGCCTGGGGCGGCACGGCGCAGCTTGCGCCCGTGGATGACATCCTCATTTCGGTGGAGCGTCCCCTGTCGCTGGATTCGCCCGGCCAGATGGTGGCTTCGATCCTGTCGAAGAAGCTCGCCGCCGGCGCGACGCACCTGCTCATCGACATCCCGATCGGACCGTCCGCCAAGGTGCGCAGCCAGGCCGAGGCGCTGCGACTGCGGAAATTGTTCGAGTTCGTCGGCGACCGGGTCGGACTGCAGCTGGATGTCATCGTCACCGATGGGCGCCAGCCGATCGGGCGAGGCATCGGCCCCGCGCTGGAGGCACGCGACGTGATGCAGGTCCTGGAAAACGACCCGGACCAGCCGCGTGACCTGCGCGAAAAGGCACTGCAGCTCGCCAGCCGCATCCTGGAGTTCGATCCGGACGTTCGCGGTGGCGAGGGATACCTGCTGGCGCGCGACATCCTCGATTCTGGCCGCGCACTGGAAAAGATGCGCGCGATCATCGCGGCCCAGGGCCAGGTCACGGAGCGCATACAGCCCGGTGCCCTGTCCCAGCCAGTCAAGGCCGGCCGCGACGGCACGGTCACGGCCATCGACAACCATCGCATGGCGCGCATTGCGCGTCTGGCCGGTGCGCCGCTCGACCGGGGAGCCGGGGTGGATCTGTACCGCAAGCTTGGCGACACGGTCCGGCAGGGCGAACCGCTGTACGCGATCCATGCCGAGCACGAGTCGGATTTCATCTTCGCCTGTGACGCCGCCCGCCAGAACAACGGGTTCGAACTGGCGTGAGCAGCGGCCCCCTCGTCCTGGGTTTTCCGTCCTATGCCGATGCGGCCCGGCGACTCGCCGCGAAAGCCGCCCTGGGTTACGCGGACGTCGTTGTCCACCGCTTTCCGGACGGCGAGAGCCAGGTAAGGCTGCCGCCGGCGCTGCCGGATGAGGTGGTCTTCTGCGTCAGCCTCGACAGACCGAATGACAAGCTGGTCGAACTGGAACTGGCCGCATGCGCGGCGCGCGACCTGGGCGCGCGGCACCTCACCCTTGTCGCCCCCTACCTCTGCTACATGCGGCAGGACATGGCTTTCCATCCCGGCGAAGCCGTCAGCCAGCGAATCATCGGAGCGCTTCTGGCCCGGCACTTCGAGACGGTCATCACCGTCGACGCCCACCTGCATCGCACCGCGGAACTCTCGGCGGCCATTCCGGTTCCGCACGCGCTGAACCTCAGCGCCGCGGGTGCCATCGGTGACTGGCTCGTCGCGCGCGGTGGCCGTCCCGTGCTGCTGGGGCCGGATGAGGAATCGGCGCAGTGGGTGCGCGAGGCCGCCGCGGCCGGCCACCTCGACTGGGGCATTGCGCACAAGGATCGCCACGGCGACCGTGACGTCCGGGTAACCCTGCCCGGGCTCGACTTCGCGGGGAGGGATGTCGTGCTGGTCGACGATGTGGCCAGCACCGGACACAGCCTGGCGGCGGCGGCGCGTCTGCTGCGTGATCGGGGGGCCGGCTCCATCGACGTCGCCGTCACGCACGCCCTGTTCGTCGGCGACGCCCTCGACCTGTTGCGCGATGCAGGTGTGAACCAGATCGCAAGTACGGACAGCGTGCCCCATGCCAGCAACGCCCTTGCGCTGGATGGGCTGCTGGCCGCTGCCCTCTGAACACCTTTGATGGCTGCCCCGTCTGCCATTTCGTTCTCATGGCCAGTTCCCGCAGTGTGAACTGCATCGCATGAGATCGAACCAAATTGGCTGATAGTCCCGGCCTGAGATTGTTAAATGCCCTTAAGGAAGCGCGGATGGGACAACCAATGAAGGCGCAGCCGGAACAGGCCGCCGGCTCGCACAACCGGTGCAGCTTCGGTGACACCCAGCTTCGGGTCGGCGATGCCATGTTTATCGAGCTTCCGCGGATGCTGGAAAAGCGCCGCGGCACCATCACGCTGGTCGGTTGGCTGGAAGGGCATAGCCTGATCGTCACGACCCCGCAGGACGACGTGATCCGCCAGGCCCTGAAAGCCGGCGAAGACATCCTGCTCCGCACCTTCAGCGGGCGGACGGCCTATGCACTGCGTTCGGCGGTCATGAAGACCGTGCAGGCGCCGGTCCAGCACCTGTACCTCGACTATCCGGCCTGGGTGGACTGCGTCACGATCCGGAACTCCGTCCGATGCCGCGTGGACATTCCCGCCCGGATCCTGATCGGGGATGCGGAGCAGGACTGCACGATCCGCAACCTCAGCGCCCAGGGCGCCGCGATCGACATCGACATTCCACTGCAACTCGGCGACCCCATTGCAAAGATCGCCTGGTCCTTCGAACTTCAGGGGGTGCCGGTGGAAATGCAGCTGGCTGCCGTCGTGCGCCGGATCAAGGCCTCCTCGGACCCCACCGGCGGGAAGTTCGGACTGGAATTCCGCGACCTGAAGGCATCGGAAAAGCTGGCGCTCGTCGGGTTCGTGACCAGCCAGGTGCTGGAGAACCGGGCTAACTCAATCTGAACGGAAATTCTCCCTGCCGAGCATGACATGAGCGCTTCGAAGGTCGCAGACCCTGTCGGTGAAACCAGTCGCTGCAGCTTCGACGACACCCAGCTGCGCGTAGGCGATCCGATGTACATCGAGTTCCCTCGCCTGCTGGGCAAGGTCCGCGACCGGGTCACGATCACCGGCTGGATGCAGGGT
>JBEEKA010000018.1:0-2655 GCA_041168985.1 Pseudomonadota bacterium
CAGGTCCTGCAGTTTCATGTTACCCCTTACCCCCGGAAGATGCGCCCCGCGAAGGACAGCGCACCGTTGATGATGGGTACCAGGTGCGGCGTGTAGCGGGGGTGGCCCCCGTCTGTCCAGAATTCCAGCACAACCAGGCCGGTTTGCCAATTGGGTTCGGCGGTGTACCGCTGCTTGGCGACGTCCGAGAGGTGGCCCTGGTTGAGCGCCACGACTTGACGAGGGCCCGTGTCTTCCCAGGTCGTCTTGAACGTCGAACCGAGGCGGTGATTGTGGCCAAAAACCACGGAGCGAGCGCCCTGGTTTTCGAGCACCCAGCTGGTGGGGTACTTGAGGCCGAACTTGCCTCCGAGGCGGTCGCCGTGAATGGCGGAAATCGGCCCCATCTGGAGTCGATAGCCGTAGCCCATCACGCGTACGTTCGGCGGCCCGTTGATGATGTTTTCCCAGCGGAGTCCGGGTAGTCCGTGCAGCCCTGGGTTTTGGTTGATGAGGGCGCTCAGTCGGTTCTCGTGGTTGCCCATGCCGATGTACATTTCATCGACGATGTTGGCGACCTCGTTCATGAACGGCCGGAACGACTCGACTTCGTCGACGATTCGGATGCCCGAGTCACGGTCGACGATTCGCTCCGCCTCTTTTTCGTGGCGGGAAATCCACCAGGCATCGATGGCGTCCCCGTTCACCACCCACTTCACGGGGCGCAGGTGCTGCGCCAGCGCGATGACGGCCGCTTCCGCCCGTTGGTCGTGGATGGGGTAGTGATGGTCCGAGGTCACGAAGACGTAGCCGTGGGTCGGCGGCGTGACGCGGATGATGTGGTCCGGCGGAAGGGGGGAGGCCTTGGATGGGAGCTTGATGACGGGCTCTTCGACGATTTCCGGCGGCTCTTCCGGGGCCGCTTCCGGCGGCGGGGCGCCGTCCTCGAGCGAGATCAGGGGGCGCTCGGGCTCGGTTTCCTCGTCGACGAAGTCGGATACGTAGCGCGTGCCGATGAGGTCACGCAGGGACTTCGCAGATGGCCGGCTTTCGCGCCACCGCCGGTAACGTTTCTTCAGGGCGTTGGCGGTCAGGTCTGTACCGAACTCACGGTTCAGCGCCGTCGCCAAAGAACCAGTGTTCCTGTGGTGGGGCGCGATTTCGCTTGCACGACGGCAAATAGCTTCACTCACGCGACGCTCTCCCTCGGCGACTAGCCGGTCGTTTCTTGCAATATAGCTGATTGGCGGAATTATCCACAGGGATAAACCACAGTACACTTGTCAAGAGAGGGTCGACGAAACCTGGGCGCTTACTTGGGGTTGGCCCGGAACTTGTTTTGGCCTATACTTCGGGGAGAAGCTCCGTTCAAACAGACGACCCCGACAGGGAGGTTTTTCGACATGTTGCTCACCGTTCAGAACCTGACGACCCACGAGACCGAGTTTCTTGACCCGTCGGGCAACAGCACCTTCAAGCTGAAGGTCGCCGCCTCGAGCACCGAGTCGGACGTCGAGATCACCGACGCGGAGTTCACCGCGATCGAGCCCCTCCTCATCGCGGAGAAGACAGCTGGCCACATCGCGTGGTCGGTCAAGCGTTCGACGGCCACTGCCGCCGACTCGGTCCCCTACAACATCAAGACGGTGACGACCTCGCCGTACAACGCCGTCGCCGACGAGGACCTGGTCTACACCAACCTCGTGGCCACCGCGGGCTGCTCGGTCGTGCTGCCCACCACGGCCGCGCTCGGTCACGAGGTTCTCGTGCTCGACGGCAAGGGTGACGCGGCGTCGAACAACGTGACGGTCACCGTCGCGTCGGGCGGCACCATCAACGGTGGCGCTTCCTACGTCATCTCCACGAACAAGGGCGGCGCCCGCCTCGTCAAGGTCGCGGCCACCGAGTGGCGCGCCTTCCCGCTGGTCGGCGCGACCGGCGCTCCGTCGGGCGCTGCGGGCGGTGCGCTCGGTGGTTCCTACCCGAACCCGGTGCTGGCAAGCCCTGGTCTGATCTTCGGCACGCCGACGCTGACGGTGAGCGCTGAGGGCGATGGTGCGGCCAACGCCATCGACGTCACCATCCAGCTGAAGGACTACGCGGGTGCGAACCTGGCGGCCAAGGCGATGGTGACGGTGTGGGTCAGCGACACGGCGGGCGGCGCCCCCTCGGCGGTCGCGCCCACGGGCGGCACCTCCGCGGTGACGGGTGTGTTCCTCAAGGAGTACACCACGGACGTCCTCCTGGACGCCGTCTCGGACGCCTCGGGCGTGGTCAAGGTCCGCCTGACGGACGTCGGCACCCCGACGTTCTACGTGAACGTGGCGACCGGCGCGATCGTGACCTCGAGCGCGGCCTGCACCTTCGCGTAGTAGGTCTTGACCTGCCGCCAATCGTGCGGCAGGATCATTTCTAGGGCAGCGCGGCTCCCTCCTCCCCCGCACTGTCTCCGAGCCCCTGGGTCTCCCTCCCCAGGGGCTCTTTCTTTTTTAGCTTGTGGACAGCTTTCCGCGATTGTTGCTTTTATTTTTGCGCAATCGTCATCTATTTGGTATTACTCTCGCGTGTACGGGGTTGAGATATACGTGCTGATTGACCCGTTTACCTGGGAAATTCGATACGTGGGACTAACGCGCAGGACAAAAGAACTGCGCATAAAAGAGCACATTCGTAAAA
>JBEEKA010000019.1:0-19226 GCA_041168985.1 Pseudomonadota bacterium
CCGAGGACGAGGGTCACGAAGATCATGAAGACCGGAATCGGGTTCCGGATCGACCAGGTGACGAAATTCATTTCACGACCTGCACGGTGTCACGATCCTTCAGGAACCCCGCGCCCTTCACGGCGACGACATCCCCGTCCTTGACGCCGGAAACCACTTCCATGCTTTCGCCGTGCAGGTTGGCCAGCTTCACGAGGCGCCGTTCGACGACGTTCTGGTCCTTCAGGACGAAGACGTAGGCATAGCCGTCCTGCATGACGACGGACTGCACGGGCACGAGCATCGCGTTGCCCTTTCCGACGCCGATGCTGCCCCGGGCGAACATGCCGGGCCGGACGGAGTTCGCCGGCACGTCGACGTAGACGAGCGCGGTGCGGTTCGCGACTGCCACGGTCGGTGCCACGGTACGCACCGTGCCCTGGACCTGGCTGCCGTCAGCCGTCGTCAGCGTGACCGGCTGGCCCGGCTTCACGAGCGACAGGCGTGCCTCGGGCACCTCGGCGCGCCATTCCACGCGACCCTGGCGGACCATGCGCAGCATCTCGGCGCCCGCCTGGGCGATCTGCCCGACGCTGACGGTGCGCGAACTGACGACGCCGTCATCCGGCGCCGTGACCTGCGTGTACTTGAGCCGCAGTTCCGAGGTCGAAAGGTCGGCGCGCGCCGTTTCCACCTGGGCAAGCGCTGCGATCTGGTCGGCCTGGAGCTGGTCGATGTTCGCCTTCGACAGCGCGCCGGTGGCGGCGACGGCCTGGCCGCGGCGCAGCGCGGCGTCCGCGTTGGCGGCGCGGGCTTCCGCGCTCTTCAGTGCGGAGCGGCGCGAACGGACCTCGGCTTCGAGCAGGTCGGACGACAGCTGCACCAGCACCTGTCCCCGCTTCACGTGCGAGCCGACGTCGACATTCAGCGCGGCGACACGGTATCCGCCCACTTCGGCGCCGATGACCACTTCCTGCCAGGCCTGGACGGAGCCCGTGGCATCCACCGAACGGGCCACGGGGGCGCTCAGGATGGTGGCCGTGGTGACCGTCATCGCGGCGACGGGTGGGGCGCCTGCGGCCTTGTCCGCCTGCGCCGCGGGCTTGCCGCACCCGGCGAGCGCCAGAGCCGTCACCAGGACGACGAGGGCCGGGTGGTGAACTTTCCCGCTGCGGGACGGTCGGACTTCGATGGGGGACATGATTGCCACGGCTCGTTGGAATTATCAGGAGGCTGATATAATATCAGGCACCTGATACTCCGCAAGTGATGCCTCAGGCACCGTGAACAGATGCCCCACGCTCCCGAAGAACAGATCGGCTACCTCCTGAAGCGCGTCATGCACGTGTTCCGGCACCTGCTCGAGGAGCGGTTGCGCCGGTCCGCGGAAATCTCGTTCGGCCACCTTGTGACGCTGGACCAGATCAAGTGCTCCCCGGGCATCGCGGGCGCGGAGCTCGCCCGCAACCTGCTGGTGACCGCCCAGACGATGACCGACCTGCTGAAGCGACTCGAACGCGAAGGCAGCATCGAGCGCCGTTCCGACCCCAGGAACCGTCGCCGCGACCATTGGTTCCTGCTGCCGGAAGGCGAGGCACGCCTGGCCTCGGCCCGCCGGGCGGGCGCACCCGTCATGACGCAGATGCTTTCCCTGCTGTCCGCGGACGAAGTGGTCCAGTTCCGCCGCTTTCTCGAGCGCTGTGTCGAGGGACTGGAGCAGTCCGTGTCCGGGGAAGCCCTGCTGCCGAGCCGTCCGCCGGTGCAGCGCGCCGTGCCACCCAAGGGGCGCAACGCGAAAACCGCCCGGGCAGCGCCGGTTCGTGGAAAAGTGCCTCGGAAGCGGACCGGCGCACACTGAGATCGCTATCCTTCGGCGATGCTTTCGTCGCCCCGGATCGCCGCGCTGTTCGTCTACCCCGTGAAGTCCTGCGCGGGGATTTCCGTCTCCGCCGTCGATGCCATGCCCACGGGGCTCGCCCACGACAGGGAATGGATGGTGGTCGATGGGGCGGGGCGTTTCGTCACCCAGCGCGAACATCCCCGCATGGCGCTGCTTGGTACGGCGCTGGACCCGGATGGACTGCGTCTTGCCGCGGCCGGCTCAACCCTGGCGCTGCCGTTTGACCATGAGGGGCCGCTGCGCGAGGTCATGGTCTGGCGCTCGAAGGTTCCGGCTTTCGACGCCGGCGACGAGGCCGCCAGGTTCATCAGCGACTTCCTCGGGCAGTCCCTGCGTCTGGTCCGTTTCGATGCGCGCCATGCGCGGCTGTCGAACCGCGACTGGACCGGGGGGCTCAAGGCGCCGAATCTGTTCTCCGACGGTTATCCGGTGCTCGTCGCGTCCGAGGCTTCGCTTGCGGACCTGAACGCACGGATCGGCGGCGCCACGCCGCTGCCCATGTCCCGCTTCCGGCCGAACCTCGTGCTGGGTGGGGTGGGCCCCTGGGCGGAAGATCGCATCGCGGATTTCAACGCCGGCGAGGCGGAACTGCGCATCGTGAAGCCCTGCACGCGCTGCGTGATCACGACCACGGACCAGGTCAGCGGTCAGCGCGATGGCGTCGAGCCACTGCGGACGCTGGGGACCTTCCGCACCGATCGCCGCGTGGGCGGGGTGACCTTCGGCCAGAACGCCATCGTGCGGCGTCCCGGCCGGGTCTCGGTCGGGGATGCCGTCAGCGGCTGACGTCCCGACGCGCGACCCGCCACAGGTGGAGCGCAATGACCGCGAAGGGCAGCAGCGACAGCAGGTCCGAATGCGGGCCTTCGAAGAACACGTTATGCGCGATCGACCATTTCTGAAGCGTCGAGTCGAGTTCGCCCAGCACGCCGGCGAGGAAGGCGATAAGGATGCCCGCAATGGCGCCGCCCGCGATGTAGCCGGAGGCGAGCAGGACGCCGGGTCCGCGGTCGCTGCGCGCCGCGAATTCCGCATCATCCAGTGACCGGTTCGCAGGCAGCTGGCGCGCCCGGCGATCGACCAGCCAGCGGATCATGCCGCCGACGAACAGGGGCACGGTCGTCGCAATGGGCAGGTACACGCCCACGGCAAAGGCCAGCGAAGGGACGCCGGCCAGTTCCATGACGAGCGCGATCATCGCGCCGAATATCACCAGTTCCCAGGGCAGTTCACGATCGAGGATGCCCTTGATGATGTACGACACGAGGGTGGCTTTCGGCGCATCGAACTTGCGGACCTCGCTGCCATCGGGTCGCTGCGCGTGCGTACCGTTGATGCCGGGGTCGACCAGCCATACGGCGCTGCCGGTGTCATCGACAAGGTACTTGCCGGCCGGTGCACCGCCGACCTCCGTCCGGTGCCACACGCGGTACGCGGTGGCGTCGCCCGCGGCCTGCGGGCCGCGCAGCGTTTCACGACGCGGGTCCAGCGTCGCGATGTCGACGGAGAGCCCGGCTGGCGCCACCTCGGCGACCGGTACGTAGACGGTGGCCGTATCGTTCAGCTTGAGAAGGATCGGGCCCATGCACAGGGCCGAGGCGAAGGCGCCGACCAGGATCGACACTTGCTGCACCCGGGGGGTTGCGCCGACGAGGTAACCCGTCTTGAGGTCCTGGGAGATCGTGCCCGCGTTCGAGCAGGCGATGCAGACGATGCCTCCGACCGACAGCGCCGTGACGTACCAGGTGCCGCCCGTCCAGCCGACGAGGAGGAAGACCAGGCAGGTCAGCATCAGGGTCGCGATGGTCATGCCGGAAATCGGATTCGACGTGGATCCGATCTCGCCCGTCAGGCGCGAGGACACGGCGCAGAACAGCGCACCGAGCAGCACGATGAGCAACGCACCCAGCAGGTTCATGTGCAGCGACGGCGAAAGCAGGATCACCGTCATCACGACGAGGATGCCGATGCCGACGACCTTGGGCGGCAGTTCCTGCGCGGTGCGCGCCGTGCTGTCCCGTCCTGAACGGGCGGCGCGCACGTCGCCCAGGGCGCTGCGGATGCCGCCGAGGATCAGCGGCAGCGAGCGCAGCAGCGACACCATGCCGCCCGCTGCGACGGCGCCCGCGCCGACATAGAGGATGTAGGCGCTGCGCACGTCGCCGGGGGACATCTGCGAGATGGGCTTCGTGCCCGGTGCGAGCACCTCGGGCAGCTGGGCGCCGAAGAACAGCACCATCGGGATCAGCAGCAGGTAGGTCAGTACGCCGCCGGCCAGCATCATGCCGGAGACGCCCGGTCCGATGATGTAGCCCACGCCGAGCAGCTCCGGTGAGACTTCCGCTGCGATGGAGCCGCCCTTGAGCGGTGCGCCGAACACCGTGCCCGGCACATCCTTCCAACCCCTGAAGGCCACGTTGATCGCCTTGTACACGAGGCCGATGCCGAATCCGGCGAAGATCGTCCGGGCGCTGAGTCCCCCGGTCGCCGCGGCGGCGGCGGGATCCGCGGCGGCCCGTGATTCTTCCGACGCGCCGGCCTTCAGGACCTCGGCGCAGGCCGTGCCTTCCGGATACTTGAGCACGCCGTGCTGCTGCACGATCAGCGCGCGGCGCAGGGGGATCATCATCAGGATGCCGAGCAGGCCGCCCAGCGCGGCGACGAGCAGCACTCGCGTGAGTTCCAGGTCGAACCCGAGGATCAGTATGGCCGGCATCGTCACGCCGACGCCGAAGGCGATCGATTCACCGGCGGAGCCGGCGGTCTGCGCGACGTTGTTTTCGAGAATCGATGCATCCCGCACGCCGAGTTTCGACAGCAGTTTGAACAGCGTCATCGAGATGACCGCGACCGGTATGGACGCGCTGACCGTGAGGCCGACCTTCAGCACGAGGTAGAGCGACGACGCGCCGAACACGATGCCGAGCACCGTGCCCAGCAGTACGGCTCGCAGGGTGCCTTCCGGCAGCCGCGCGGCATCGGGGATGAAAGGCCGGAAATCAGGGCGCGATGCGTTCATGCGCGGTCGCTCCGGAGCAGGCTGCGCAACACGCCGAGCAGCGCCAGGGGCTGGCTGACCGGCAGATGGTGGTAACTGCAGGGCAGGGTGATCGGGCCGCTGGCCGTCGCCAGGCGGTCGACCATCTGCGCGGCGCGTTCCGCCGTCACGACCCGGCTGTCCTCGCCGCGGATCACGTCGATCGGTTGCGTGATGTGGTCGAGCAGGTCGTACTCATCGACGACCGGGGCGTCACCCCGATCGCGGAACAGTCGGGTCACCTCTTCGTCGAACTTCCAGACCCAGGCGTCGCCATCGGCGCGTGCCGAATGTCGTCCCATGTAGGCAAGCGCCGCGGCGGGCGCCGGTTCATCCGGCTGGAGGACGAAACGCTGCAGGATCGTCACCTCGTCGGCATAGCGCTTCTTCGGCCGCCAGGGCGTGTCGAAGCCGCGCATCGGGTCCTGCGGCGTGCTGAGCCGGGAGTCCACGACGATGCCGCGCCGGATGAGTTCCGGAAAGCGCTTGCAGGCGTACAGCAGTGCCCTGCCGCCGAAGCTGTGGCCGATCACCGTGCAGGGCGCGATCCCG
Organism: Pseudomonadota bacterium; assembly: GCA_041168985.1. GTDB lineage: Bacteria > Pseudomonadota > Gammaproteobacteria > Steroidobacterales > Steroidobacteraceae > ZC4RG30. The sequence goes on from JBEEKA010000019.1 coordinate 5,469, forward strand.
GTGTGCGCGAGGATCGCGCCGATCTCATCGATGAAATAGTGCTGCTCGTACCGCGTTCGGTGGCCGCTGTCGCCCATGCCCCCGAAGTCGGGCGCGATGATCCGGTAGTCCTCGGCGAGGTAAGGCGCCACGAAGTCCCACCAGTGCGCGTGTGCGAGGTAGCCATGCAGCAGGAGCAGGGCGGGTGCGCCTTCCGGCCCCGGCCATTCGAGGTAATGCAGCCGGATGCCCGTAGCGTCGACATGCCGGGACTGGCCTGGACGGCTGATGGCGCGACGCAGGTATTCGTCGAAACCGTCCTGAAGGGGATCGCTCATGGCAGTGGCCTCAAAAGCAGCGCGCGACTGGGTTAAATTGTCGCGATGTCACGTCGCATCTTGCCATTGATCGTTTCGATCGGGCTGCTTGCCGCAGCCGCCGCGCCCGCCATCGCGGCCAGTCTCGTGCCGACGCCCCGCGCAACGGAGTTGCCCGTTGCCGCGACGAACCGGCCATTCCTGGGTGCCGCCAGGACCAGGCAGCCGGTGGACCTCGGCGTTGCGGGCTATGTCGAGAAGGAGTACTTGGTCACGGGACTGGCCGGCGTCCCTGACTGGAATGCGCAAGGGATGTCGCCGGCCGTCCGGCTCCGCAGCGACAACCATCCTTACGTGACACGGATGCTGGTGCGGCGGCCCGCCGAGCGGGCGCGGTTCAGCGGGCGCGTCGTCGTCGAACTGCTGGATGGCGCGGGAGGTTCCGATACCGCGCCCCTTTGGGGACTGTCCGCGGCGCACTTCCTGCGCGACGGGGACGCCTGGGTCGGACTGACCGTGATGCCTGCTGCGGCCGAAGCACTGCGTCGTTTCGATTCCATGCGTTACAAGGACATCCGCCTTGCCGCGCCATCGTCGCAGGATTGCAGGAACGCGCCGACGACTCCGGACCAAGGGCTCGCATGGGACGTCATCGCGCAGGCCGGTGCGCTGCTGCGCAGTTCAAGCAAGGAAAACCCGCTGGTCGACTTCGACGTGCGGCGACTCGTTGCCGGAGGCTACGGCCGGGCCGGCAGCTATGTCGTGACTTACGTGAATGTCGCGCACGACACCCTCCGTCTCGGCAATGAGCGCCCGGTGTTCGACGCCTACGTCGATGTCGCCGGCGTGGATGGCGCGGCACCCCTCCATGACTGTGCGGCGTCGATGACCGCCGAGGATCCGCGCCGGCAGGTGCCGAAGCGCGATGTGCCGGTCATCACCGTGATGACGCAGACCGATGTCGGCCGTACCCAGTGGATGCGTCGGAGCGACGGCGATGCCGAGGACGACGTGTACCGGCTGTACGAGATCGCCGGCATGGGCCACGCCGGGCCGTTTCCGGCCGGACAGCCGTCTTCCCTGGACGCCAAGATCGCCGGGATCGATGCGTCGGCGGACGTGGTCTGCCTGGAACCGGCCAGTACGTTCCCTGCAGGGCTCGCCATGAATGCGATCTGGCAGCAGCTCGACGAGCTGCTCGTGGACGGCAAGGCGCTCTCATCGGTGCCACGCATCGAAACCGGCGAAGCGGGCGTGGTCCGCGTGGACACGCTGGGCAACGCGATCGGCGGATGGCGCCTGCCGCAGCTGGACCTTCCGCTGGCCGTGTATCGCGCGACCAACCGTGCGCGTCCGGACGCGCCCGCCGCGCAGGGCCTCTGCGCGCTGACGCCGATGATGCGTCGGCTGGAGCCGGCGAAGCTGAAAGCGCTCTATGGGAACCGCGCCACCTACCTGAAGAAGTTCAACGCGGCCCTGGAGACGGCGGTCAGCGATCGTCGTCTGACCGCGGCGGATGCCTCGGCAGTTCGTGCGCAGATGGCGAAGGCGGTTCCGCAGTTCTGATCTTTTCGTCGCCTGCATCCAATCCCGGTTTCCGCCGCATCTCTGCAAGCAGGACAGCGGCAGAACGACCGCAAAGGAGAAGTGATGGAAGGCGTACATTTGGACATTACCGCCATCGTGCTGTTTTTGAGCCCGGTACTGATGGTGCTGATCGTGGCGATCAAGCGGCATCTGTCGGAGCGGGAACGCCAGCGCACGCTGCGCATCGCGCTGGAGCGGGGAGCGGCGCTCGACCCGGCCCTGCTGCAGCAACTGCTGACGCCGCCCCCGAAACCGCGGAATCCCCATGGACTGATGGTCGGCGGACTCGTCACCGTCGCGGCGTCCATCGGCCTGCTGGGGTTCGGGATAGCGATAGGTACCGGTCCGCAGGCGGATCCCCAGGCGCTGCGGGCCCTGTCCGGCAGTGCGGGACTGTTCTTCTTCGTCGGTGCCGCGCTGCTCCTCGCATCGAGGCTCATGAAGCGGGCTGAGGCCCGCCAGCAGGGCGGCAACGACGAGCCCGGAATGTGAGGACCGGCGACGACCGGATGAAGCTGGCGCAGCTGGCTGAAGCCACGGTCGTAGCCCTGGCAGCGACCGGCGACGACGGGGCCTTCGACGAGCTGGTCAGGCGGCGACAGGTCTGGCTGCGCGGGTTGATGCGCCGATTCTGCGGCGATCCCGCGCAGGCCGATGACCTCGCGCAGCAGGCTTTCCTGCAGGCCTGGCAACGACTCCCCGGCCTGCGCGCCCCGGGTGCGTTCGGCGCATGGCTGCGCCAGCTGGCCTTGAACGTCTGGCTGGCCGAGGCGCGGAAGACGCCACCGCCCCTGACCGGACTGGACCTGCCCGAAGTGGCCGCTCCTGAACAGGACACGGGGTTGCTGCAGGATCTGGACAAGGCGCTGTCCCGACTGCGGCCGGAGGAGCGGACCTGCGTCGTACTGGCCTATGCTGAGGGCCTGTCCCATGGCGAGATAGCCGCTGCGACCGGCCTGCCACTGGGTACGGTGAAGTCACATGTGCTCCGTGGCGCCACGCGCCTGCGCGCCTTGCTGGGAGACTGAAGATGGATGACGCATTCGACAGGAAACTGCGCCAGCGCTTCGCACAGATGGAGCATGTCGGGGCAGAGGCGTCCTTCCTGGCGCAGCACAGGCTGCGCCGCGACCGCCTTGCGCGACGCGAGGCCCTGCTGCGCGGACATTCGATGACGGTCCTGCTCCTCGTGGCAGCGTCCGCCCTCTACCTGCTGGCGCCGTGGCTGGGCAGCGCGGTGCACGAGACGGGCACGCTGGTGTCACGCCTCCTGCAGGGAGAGTACTCCCTGCCGTACCTGATCCTGATGCTGGCATTGGGAGGCGTCGGGATCGTCGGGGGCTGGGCCTGGAGCCAGGCACTGCGGAGGGGCTGAACATGCGGATCGGCCTGGTCATGGTCCTTGCCCTGTGCGGCCCGGGATGGCCCGGCACCGCTGCCCCGTCCGAGGCGCCGCTGGACGAGCTCGTGGTCACCGGCGAGCAGCCGGGGCCCGGCCTGTGGGAAGTCCGTTCAGGGGAGCATCGGCTTTATCTCCTCGGCACGATCACGCCACTGCCGTCGAAGATGCACTGGAAATCCGGCGAGGTCGAAGCGCTCGTCGCACGCTCGCAATTCGTTCTCGGCCCTATCGACGTGAAGGCCGGGATCGGCTTCTTCCAGGGCCTGCGGCTGTTGCCTTCCGCGATGAAGGCGCGCGAGCTGCCCAAGGGTCAGACGCTGTCAGGACTGCTGCAGCCCGCGCTGTATGCGCGCTGGGCGCCGCTGAAGTCGCGTTACATCGGGCGTACCGACCGTGTGGAGCGGTGGCGTCCGATGTTCGCCGGTGGCGAGCTCTACGAGGAGGCCCTTAAGGCATCCCAGCTGGAGCGGCGCGATACCGTCTGGCCGGTGGTCGAGAAATCGGCAAAGCAGGCCGGCGTGCCCCTGCGTCGTCCCGAGGTGAGGCTTTCGATCGCGGATCCGAAAGGCATGCTGCGCGACTTCGCGCAGACCCCGCGCGACGCCGACATCGATTGTTTCGAAAGTCTTGTGTCGCGCGTCGAAAGTTCGCTGCCTTTGATGCGCCAGCGGGCCAATGCCTGGGCGCGGGGCGATGTGCCCCTGCTCAGGCGGCTGCCGCTCGATGACGCCGAGAACCGATGCCTGGGCGCCGTGACGGCGACGCCGGCAATGGCTCGCGAATACGCAGACGCAGTCCGGCGCGTGCGGCAGGACTGGGTGCTCGCGGCCGAGGGCGCACTCCTGCGCAACGCGAACTCGGTGGCGGTCGTGCCCCTGCGCGAGATCCTCGCCGCTGACGGACTCGTTGCCCAGCTCAAGGCCCGCGGCTATACCGTTACCGAACCAGACTGACCCCGCAGAGGGTCATCAGCACACGGGGGATTCCATGACGATGAAGCTTGCACTGGCGCGCGCCGCGACGGCGCTGACCCTGGTCCTGGCCGCTGGCGCTGCCCCGGCCGCCCCGCCTGCCGCCAGACCCGCGGCCGCGATGGCAGCGACCGTCACGCTGGATCGCGCCGCCCTGCTCAAGCTGGCCGACGACTACTTCGCGGCGCTTGTCGCCCATGACCCCCGGCGCGTGCCCTTCGCGCCGGACGCGAAGTTCGTCGAAAACCTGTCGCGCATGCAGCCCGGCGACGGCCTGTGGAAGACCGCGGCCAGCGCGCCGGCCTCGTTCAAGCTGGTCGTGCCGGACACGACCTGGCAGTCGCTCGCCTTCATCGTGATGATGGAGGAGTCCGTCGAGGGCCGACAGAACCCCATCGAGGTGGGGGGGCGGCTGCAGCTTGCCAATGGCCGCATCGTCGAGGCCGAACACGTCGTCGTGCACCAGGTGCGCGAGACCAGCCTGAAGAACCTGCAGAAGGTACGTGCACCGCTGCTCGCCGACGTGGGCGACGACTACCGCGATGCACGGGGACGCCTGCTGTACATCGGGCGCCGCTATTACGACGCGCTGGACCTCAACAACGGCCGGCTTGCACCGCTCGCGGACGACTGCGTGCGCATGGAAAACGGCATGCAGACATCCCGCAACGTGGTGCCCACCGATGTCGGCGGCGCGACGGCGACGCCGGGCTCGGGACCGAGCCTGATCGGCGCGCTGACCTGTGCTGCGCAGCTCGACACCCAGACCTTCACGTACATCGACTCGATCGACAATATCCGCATGGTCGCGGCCGACGAGCAGAAAGGGCTCGTCGTCGGTTTTTCCCACTTCCGCCATTCGATGAAGGCGAAGGAGTACCACCTCGTCGGCATTCCCGGGCGAGAGACCTACACGATGAACTTCGCCCCCTTCGACCTGCCGGCGGTGCACCTCTACAAGATCTGGAACGGCCAGATCCACGAGATCGAGGCGCTGGGCTTCACCACCGGCTACATGTCGAAGACGGGGTGGGAGTGACAGACCTTCGTGCCGAGTCGGGGGCGATCGCTGCGGCGGCGTGCGCAGTGAGCCCACGCAGAACGTCGGGCGTCATCACGCACCTGATTGGAATCAGGGCTGGCGGCGCGATGATCGGCGCGATCGGGATGGCAATTATTTCAGCGCCTCCGGCACCGGAAACCCGCAGTTGAAGGTCTTGCACACCGTGAGGGTGTGAATCGCGCGGATCCTTCCGTTGACGATGCGGAACAGGTGGGCGTCGGGCAGCCTGTTCCTGCCGAAGCGCACGAGCGCGGCAATCGCGCCGCGTGATTCATCCACGACGAAACGGCGGTCCACGATGGGCACGCCATCGGGCACGTCCACGTTGCAGCTGTCGTCGGCGGCGCCCTTGCCGGTGACGAGCCCGCCTTCGAGCCTGCGGCAGGGCGTGCCCCAGGGGACCTGGATCGTCTTGTCGCTGAAGTAGTCGAGGTACGCGTTCGCCGCGGCGATCATCTCTTCCCGGCCGCGACGGTGTTCGCGGTCGATCACGTTCCAGTCGTCCTGGATCGCGTGCTTCATGAAGTTGCCGGCACTGAACAGCCAGTCATCCGCATCCGTGACGAGCGAATCGATCGACGTGATGACGTCGTCATCGACCTTCAGGTGGGTCCCGATCACGTAAGGGTGGGTGGGGTTCGTGACGGCGAGCTCCGTGAAGGTTTCGCACTGCTTCACGTCGACCAGCGTGTGGTGGTAGTCCACCTTCAGCACCTGCGCCAGGATTCCCTTGCGCAGGTCGGCGGACTGGCCCTGCTCGGCATACGTCGCCCGGGGTGCCAGTGGCAGGGAGTCCGGGTCGCCCATGCCCTGTGCGGCGAGGTAGCGGTCCACGGCGCTCATCAGCGACGCGCGCGTACAGGCGGCCTGCGCGGTGGCAGGTACCGCGCAGCCGAAGGCGGCACCGGCCAGCAGGAGGACCGAGAGAGCTCGACGAGGCATCCACATCCTTGGCGGCGACTGCCGGGGCAGTCTGTGGACCGGGGAGAATAGCGCAAGGTTCCCTGGATCCAGTCAGGAACCTTCAGGGGCAAACGTGGCAAGGAACGTCGGGCTGTTCGGGGCCGTGATGGCCGTATGCGTGTGACCTGCCGGGGATTGCAGCCCAGCGATGGCTCACGGCGGCGGACAGGGACTGGGTGACGGACGGGTCTGGTTTGCCGAAAGCGCCGGCAACCGGATCGCCTGGCTCGAGTTCGCGCCACGCTGAGTGGCGCAGCCCGTCCCTCAGGGTACGGGAAGGTGGATGCGGAAGGTCGTACCCAGTCCGGGTTCGCTCTCCACGGAAATGTCTCCGCCGTGGCGGAACACGATGCCATGGACGATGGACAGGCCGAGGCCGGAGCCTTGGTCGCCCTTCGTGGAGAAGAAGGGTTCGAAGATGCGGTCCCTGACTTCAGCCGGCATGCCCGCACCGGTGTCGCTGATGCGCAGTTCGAGGAAATTTCCCGGGCCGCGCGCCGACTGCCCGACGCTCAGCGTCAGGCGCCCCGCGTCCATGTCCATGGCCTGTGCCGCGTTGATGCAGAGATTCATGACCACCTGCTGCAGCTGCGTGGCATCACCCACGACAAGCGGCAGTCCCGGTTCGAAACGTGTTTCAACGAGTATCTCGGGCGGCAGGTGGCTGCGCAGGAGCCGGAGCGTGTCCTCGACGACCGTCTGCAGCGACAGCGGAAGCTGCTGGCCCTGCTCACCACGGGCGAAGAGCAGCAGCCGCTTGGTCAGGTCCTGGGCGCGGCTCGCGGCGTTGACGGTTTCCGCCAGGGCCGCGCGCGCGGCGGCGTTGCCCTGGACTGCTTCGCATGCGGTGTCCAGGTTGCCGCGCAGGACAAGCAAAAGGTTCGAAAAATCGTGCGCGATGCCGCCCGCGAGTTTGCCGAGGGAGTCCATCCGCTGGGCCTGGATCAGCTGCTTCTGGGTCCGTTCCCGCGCGGCATCAGAGGCCTCCCGTTCCGCCAGCGCCGTCCTGGCTTTGCGAAGCGCTTCCGCCAGCGTGCGCGTGGCGAGCATCAGCAGCGACAGGGCCAGCGCCGTGTGCATGAAGATGATGCCGAGGTAGCCCAGTGGACCGAACCGCACGGTGGCCTCGCCGATCAGCCCGTTCTGCTCGGCAATGACCAGTCCCGCGCAGGCGACCAGGACGGCCAGCGAGGCCGCGAGCGCGCCACCCCAGCCCATCAGGACAGTGGCCAGCAGGGGAAGGTAGAAATACGTGGCAGCAGCCGGGCTACGGATCCCGCCGGCTGCCAGGGACAGGTAACACACGAGGACCAGGATGCCGGCGATCAGCAGGCTGGAACGCAGGGGCAGCGGAACCGACTTCGCGAGAAGCAGGAGGCAGCCCAGGCCGTCGACGACGCCGATGACAAGCAGCGTGCGGGAAAGAAGGGCGGGCCGACCCATGGCGAGTGCGACCATCGTCAGTGTGATGATGGCCATCAGGGCCAGGACGACCGTCCGGAAATTGTCCGCCCTGATCTTCTCTTCCAGCAGGTTATCCAGCGGTCAGCCCTCGATGATGTCGCAGGCGAGCTCTCGTTCGCCGTTCAGTGAGTTCGAAATCAGGCAGACGTGTTCGGCCTTCTCGAGCAGCAGCTTGGCGCGCGCAGCGTCGGTACCAACCGGTACATGGAGTGTGGCACGGGTTATGTAGCGAGTGAAACGCGTCGTACCGGCAACGCGATCCAGTTCACCTTCGACATGGCAGTCCAGATGAGTCCAGTCCAGCTTCGACGCCCGGGCCACTGCGCGGAAGCTCAGCACGAAACAGTCCGCGACGGCGGCGCACAGCAGGGTTTCGGGCGACCAGAAGCCTTCGGGGCCGTCGAATTCCGGCGGGGGGTTGGAGGGAATGTCCGCCAGACCCGGTGATGAGACAGTGACGTTCCCTGTGGCGGCGGCAGAGGTCGATACGCGGTAACGGTGCGGATAGGGGTGCATGGGCTTTCTCGGTGGGGGATCACTACATTAGCTTCCGCTCATGAAGTGGCGGCTGTCCAGCGGATGGATGACGACCGGCGGCGGGTAGTACTCGCTCGTCAGCGCGCGGAAGTCTTGACCTTGCGGGGACGGGCGGCGCGGCCGTGGGCCTTTGGCAGGTGCATGGCCTCGCCCTCGAGCAGCAGCTTGAGGTCGCGCAGTGCCCGAGCATGGAAGTCCATGTGCAGGGCGGGTGCGAAGCGCGTATGCGCGAAGATGGACCAGCCGGTGATCAGTACTTGCACGCTGCCCTGGATGCGCATCGATTCCTTTGGCGGGATGTCGAGGACGGACACGCGTTCCGCGATCAGTGCATTGGTGCGCTGGACCTGTTCGTCCCCCATCGGCGAGGTGGTGAACAGTCGGACGAAGTCACGCGTGGCGGCCTGCGTGCGCCACATCGCGGCGCCGAACTCCAGCATCCAGTCCCGCCAATGTGACTTCGCGGGAACGCTCTCGATGCAGCCGGTGAAGATGCGCTCCATCATCGCGGCGAGCAGTGCGTTCTTGTCCGGCACGTGCCAGTAGAGCGAGGGGGCACGCACGCCGAGGCGCCCGGCCAGGTTGCGCAGGCTCACGCCGTCCAGGCCTTCCTCGCCAAGCAGGCGGACGCCTTCGTCGACGATGCTGTCCCGCGACAGGCGGGACGTCTCGGGGATGGATTTCGGTGCACGGCGTTTCACCAGCCCGAGTGTACGGTTGCGCGCGCCAAACTAACACTGTTAGTTTAGGCCCTCACCCATGCGGGAACCGGGGGGTTCATGTATCCGTTCAAGCCAGGCAGCTACGCGCCGAAGAATGGTTGGTACGTCGCGGCGTTCTGCGAAGAGATAGGTGAAGCGCTGCTCAGCCGCTGGATCCTGAACCAGCCGGTCGTGCTCTATCGCAAGGCGGACGGCACGGCCGTCGCCGTCGAGGGCCGCTGTCCGCACCGGCATTTTCCGCTGGGCGAGAGCAAGCGCGTTGGCGATGCGATCCAGTGCGGCTATCACGGCATCACCTTCGGGGCGGACGGCAAGTGCACCTTCGTGCCCAGCCAGAAGACCGTGCCGGGCGTGCTGACCATCAAGGCCTATCCGCTCGTCGAGCGAGGCCTGTGGGCGTGGATCTGGCCGGGCGATCCGGACAAGGCCGACGAGTCGCTGATCCCGACGATGGAAGAGATCGGTTACACGCCGGGGCCGGAGTTCCACGCCAGGCCCTTCTATTTCCACCACGTCAATGGCCGCTACCAGCTGCTGAATGACAACCTGCTGGATTTGACCCACCTGGGTTACCTGCACAGCGGCAGCATCGGCACCATGGATGATGCGGCGACGCCGGAAGTGCGCGACCAGAACGAGCGGCGACTGAGCAGCCGCCGGATCATGAAGGACACGCCTGTCACGCCGGCGATCCAGGAGCGCTGGGGTTACGACGGCCCGCTGGACCGCATTTCCGGCATGGATTTCTTCTATCCGGGATTCCACGCCGGCATCGGCGACAGCCGTATCGCCGAGGGGCAGCCGGACGCGGGCAAACCGCTGACCTGCAGCCGCGTGTGGCACGCCGTCACGCCTGCGACGAAGACGACGACCAATTACTTCTTCGGCATGGGCTCGCCGGACCGCGAGGGCGTGGAGTTCATGGTCGAGTACCTGAAGCCCGTGATCGCAGAGGACGTGTTCGCCACCGACCAGATCGAGAAGATCGTCAGTACCATGGACGAGGTTCCGCCGGAACTGATGCTGCGCAGTGACACCACGGCGGTACTCGGCCGTCGCGTGCTGCAGGCGATGATGGACAAGGAGAACGCATGAGCTACGACGTCCGTTACGTCCGCAATGCTTGGTACATGGCGGGCTGGGGCAAGGATTTCCCTGCAGGCAAGCCGACCGCCGGTCGCCTGTTGAACGAACCGCTGGTGTTCTACCGGCAGGCCGATGGCAAGCTAGTCGCGCTGGAGGACCGTTGCCCGCACCGGTTGGCGCCGCTGTCCATGGGGCAGGTGGAAGGCGATGACCTGCGCTGCCTCTATCACGGCGTGAAGTTCAGCGGCGCGGGTACCTGCCTCGAGGTGCCGGGCAGCAACGCGAAGCCGAAGGCGCTCTGCGTGCGCCCTTTCCCGGTGGTCGAGCGTGAAAGCGCGGTGTTCGTCTGGATGGGCGACCCGGCGAAGGCCGATGAAGCCTTGCTGCCGCCCTTCATCGGCTTCGAAAACCCGGGCTGGCACATGCTGCCGGGCCACATGGACTACGACGTCTATTACGAGCTCATCCAGGACAACCTGCTGGACCTTTCGCACATCGCCTTCCTGCACCAGAACAGCTTCGGTGGTGGCAATGCCGCCAGCAACAAGTCCTGGGCCGATGCGGAGCTGCGCATCACCCAACTGCCGCGCGGCGTGCGCGTGGAGCGCTGGATGAAGGATGCCGCCACGCCGCCGCCGCAGGCGCCGATCGTGGGGCCGCTGTGCGATGTACTGACAAGCTTTGACTATCTCGTGCCGGGTTATTTCCTGCTGCATACCCGTTACTTCCGCGTGGGTGCCGCCGAGCGTGCCGGTGCCGACCGCCCGACGGAAGAGCCGATCTTCTCGAGCTGGACCTCGCAGGCCGTCACGCCGATCAGCGACAAGAAGACGACCTACTACTTCTGCTTCGGGCCCTGGGACAAGCAACCGGGTGCCGCCGACATGAAGGAAGCCTTCAAGGGCCTGGCGCTGAAGGCTTTCACCGAGGACTGGGAAATGCTGACGGCACAGCAGAAGTCGCTGGACGCCGATCCGTCCCGCAAGATGGTGCTCTTCGACGTGGACCGCGCGCCGGTGCTGTACCGTCGCGTGGTGGACAAGATCCTTGCCGAGGACGCCTGATGAACCGTGCCGATTACGACCGTTACCTCGCCTGCTTCAACGCCAAGGACTACGACGGCGTGCTGTCGTTCTGGGCGGACGAATTCGATCTGGCTTTTGCCGGTTACCACTTCCACACGAAGGCCGAAGTGCGTGCGTTCTATGCCTTCTTCCACCAGTACGCGAAAGAGACCGTGAACGTCACGGCGTTCCATGGTGGCGATGACATGGTGGCGCTGGAAGCCGTCGTGCGGCTGGAAGGCATCCGCGAACTGACGCAGGAAGCGCTGGAAGCGCAGGGGCTGGGTCGCCTCGTGGGCCTCAAGGTCGGCCAGGTCGTCGAGATCCCGCAGTACATCCACTACCACCTGCGCGACGGCAAGATCGTCCGCGCGGGCTGCGCGATCGCCTGAGGCCGCATCGATGAAGATCCTCGTCACCGGCGCCGGTGGTCAGTTCGGCCGGCGCGCCGCCGAGCAGCTGCTGGCACGCATCCCGGCAAGCGACCTGATCGTCACGACGCGGTCTCCCGCGAAGCTCGCCGACCTGGCGGCGCGGGGTGTCAGCGTGCGGGCTGCCGATTTCGATGATCCGGCCTCGTTGGATGCGGCCTTCGCGGGCACGGAGCGCATGCTGCTCGTCAGCACCGACCAGGTCGGCGCGCGCATCGCCTCCCACTGCAATGCCGTCGATGCGGCGAAGCGCGTGGGCGTGAAGCACATCGTCTACACGTCGATCGTGGCTGCTGCAGATCCTTCGAATCCTTCGCTGGTGAAGGTGGACCACCTCGCCACCGAGCAACACATCCGCGCCTCGGGGCTGTCTTGGAATTTCCTCGAGGACAGTCAGTACGCCGAGGCCGTCGGCATCGCGATGGCGAAGTTTGCCATGCTCAGCGGCCGGCACACGACCAGCGCAGGCGAGGGCAAGGTCGGCTTCGTGTCGCGCGAGGACTGCGTGGACTGCGCCGTCGCGCTGCTGCTGGGTGCAGGCACGCCGAACACGACCTATACGCCCACCGGACCGGAGTCCTTGAGCCAGCGCGAAGCGATGGACCTCGTGGCGGAACTGAGCGGCCGGCCGATCGAGACCCGCATCGTGTCGACGGACGAGATGCAGGCGATCTTCGATGCGATGGGCGTGGCCCGTACCGTGGCGGACCTGACGCCGGCCTCGCCGATCCCCTGGGTCAGCGAGGACATGCTGTCCTTCGACCAGGCCCTGAAAGCGGGCGTGTTCGACATCGTGACGGACCATGTGCAGCAGCTGACCGGCCATCCGCCGAAGTCGCTGCGCGACGTCCTGATCGCCACGCGCGCGGTATGGGATCCGGCCTGACATGAGCACGCAGGAAATCGTCATCATCGGGGGCGGCCAGGCCGCGGTGCAGGCGGCCGACACGCTGCGCCGTGAAGGTCATGAAGGCCGCATCACGCTGGTCGCTGCCGAAACGACGATGCCTTACCACCGGCCGCCGCTGTCGAAGGCCGGCCTGGCACCGGCCGAGTCGACGCCATCCTGGCTGAAGCCGGAAGCCTTCTACACGGACAAGGCCATCGACCTGCGACGCGACTGTCGTGCGCTGTCGATAGATCGCGCGGCCCGTATGGTGCAGCTGGATGACGGCAGCGCGCTGCGTTATGACCGCCTGCTGTTCGCAACGGGCAGTCGCGTGCGCCAGCTGCCGATGGCCGCTGCACTGCCGGCGGATCGGGTGCACACGCTCAAGACCTGGGAAGACGCGCAGCGCCTGCGCGCCGCGATGCAAGCCGGGGCGCGCGTTGCCGTGATCGGCGGTGGCTTCATCGGGCTGGAATTCGCGGCGGCCGCACGCAAGCAGGATCTGGCGGTGACGGTGTTCGAAGGAGCGCCGCGCGTGCTCGCCCGCGTGACGCGGCATGAAATCTCCGATCACCTGCAACGCGTACATGCCGCGCACGGCGTGCGCCTGGAGCTCGGCGCATCGATCACGTCGTTGCATGCCGAAGGGCAGGGGCTCGTCGTCGAGACGACGCAGGGTCGCCATGCCGCGGACTTCCTCGTCGTCGGCATCGGCGTGCAGGCGGAAGACGCGCTGGCACGCGCCGCGGGGCTCGACTGCGATGAAGGCATCCTGGTCGATACCGCCTGCCGCACGTCCGATCCGCACGTCTTCGCCGCGGGTGATTGCACGCGGGCGCCGCGTTTTGGGGCCGAAGGCCTGCTGCGTCTCGAATCGGTGGACAACGCCGTGAGCCAGGGCACGGTCGCGGCCAAGGCGATGCTGGGCAAGCCGGCGTTGCTCGACGGCGTGCCCTGGTTCTGGTCCGAGCAGTACGACGAGAAGCTGATCATCATCGGTCTCTCGGCGGGGCACGACGAAGTCATCGTGCGCGGCGACCCGGCCAGTGGCGCGTTCTCGCTGTGCTACCTGCGCGAAGGCGCGCTGGTGTCCGTGGACTGCATGAACCGTGCTGCCGACAGCGTCGCCGCCCGCAAGCTGGTGGCGGCGGGCGCGATGCTTGATCGTGAGAAGGCCGCCGATGCCACGCTGTCGCTCAAGGATTGCTGCGCCAAATGAATACCAAAGCCAATTCGAACCGGAAGAACCAATAACAGAAGCTCCGGCGATCCTTGCTCGAGGG
>JBEEKA010000020.1:0-9822 GCA_041168985.1 Pseudomonadota bacterium
CTGGGCGGCGCCGTCGGAAAGCTGATCGCCCGGCGTTCCAGCGCGGCGTAATAGGTCATCGTCACGGTGATCCCCTGGATCTTCCACCGGCCCCGTTCGCGAACGTAGCAGTTCTCGTAGATGCCGTCGGCGAGCAGGAATGTGGGCGTATCCGGCGGCGAATTGCCCTGCACTTCGGCGCGTGAACGGGCCCACGCCCGTTCCCGGTCGTGGGACACGGTGATCATCAGTTGCTGCTGGACGTGGTTGATGACCTCGTCCTTGAGCAGTCCCCAGCGTCCCTGGCCCAGGACCTCGAGCAGGAAGGCGTGGATGCGCTCCTTGCCTTCGTAGCGACCGCGTCCGCCGATCTCCATCCACGCACCCTGGTCGGCGAAGAGGTCGGCCATCTCGCGGAACATGCGGTTGTCGATGAAGAAACCATAGGCGTACTGCAGGCGCTGGATCTCGTCCTTGTCCTGCAGGACCCCCAGTTCATGGCGGAGGCGGCGCAATTCCGCGTCCTGTGCGTCGAGGCGTGCACGCAATGCAGACAGGTCCGCCGCGTCGCTCATGAGCGCATCTCCAGGTCCTTGATGACTGCGCCCAGCAGGCGGACGGCCTCGCCACCGGTCACGCAGCGATGGTCGAAGGTGAGCGACAGGGGCATGCGGCGATGGACCTCGATGCGGTCGCCGACGGCCACGACGTCGCGCGACACCTTGCCCGCGCCGAGGATGGCTACGGCAGGCGGTACGACCACCGGCGTGGCGTAGCGGCCGGCCATCACCCCGAAATTCGACAGCATGAAGGTGAAGTCGCGGAGGTCCGAGGCCGGCAGGCTCCGATCGCGCGCGCCCGCCTTCAGCCGGTTGATGTCTGCACGCAGTTCCGCGCCGGAGCGGTTGCCCACGTCGCGGATGACCGGTACCAGCAGTCCGTCCGGCGTGTCGACGGCGATGCCGACGTCGATGTGATGGAAGATCCGGCGACCCTGCGACGTCGCGTCGAACCAGGCGTTGAGGCCGGGCTCGGCGCGACAGCCCGCCGCGATCGCGCGCAGCAGGCGCGACGTGTAGTCATTGCCGGATTCCCAGTGCTCGATGTCCGCATCGTCGCAGACCGTGCACTCCATGACGTTGTCCCGGGCGAGCGACATGCTTTGCGCCATCGCACGCCGCAGGCTGCGCAGCACCTCGAGTTCGCCCTCGGCGCTGTCGGACGCGCGGTGCAGCGGTGCCGGTACCGGCACGTGCTGCGTGCTGGCGGCGTGGCCCGATGCAGCCTGCACGTCCGCTACCGTGACCAGTCCGTCCCGTCCTGTTCCCGCCACTGCGTCGATATCCAGGCCAAGTCGCCGTGCCAGGTCGCGGGCCGCCGGCAGGGCGCGCCTGCGACGTCCGGGAGAACCGGGCGCGACCTGCGGCATTGGTGCTTCGCGCAGTTCCTCGTCGCTCGTCGGCATGTGGCCCACCACACCGCCGGACGCAGTCGCCGGCCCCTGCGCAGGGGTGGGCGGGGATTCGCCGTCGACCTTGAAATCGACCAGCGGGGCCCCGGTGGCCACGGTGTCGCCGGGCTTGCCATGCAGGGCTGCGATCACGCCGGCGACCGGCGAGGGGACTTCGACGACGGCCTTTGCGGTTTCCATCGCGACCATGGGCTGGTCGACGGCCACGCGATCGCCGACGGCGACATGCCATTGCACGATCTCGGCTTCCTGCAGGCCTTCGCCCAGGTCCGGGAGGTTGAATCGGGACATCGCGTTCCTCAGGTCCGGGCGGTTTCGCGGATGCCGTCCGCGATGCGGGCGACGCTCGGAATGTAGTCGTGCTCCAGCTTGAAGTAGGGCATCACCGTGTCATAACCGGTGATGCGCCGTACGGGCGCGAGCAGGTCGTGCAGGCCGCGCTCGGCGACCGTGGCAGCCACTTCCGCGCCGACGCCACAGTGGCGCGCTGCTTCATGGACGATGACCAGGCGACCGGTCCGGGAGACCGAGTCCAGGACGGTGTCATGGTCGATCGGAGACAGCGAGGCCAGGTCGATGACGTCGCAGCCGATCTTTTCCAGTGACAGCTGGTCCGCCGCGCGCAGCACGTCGTGGGTCATGGCACCCCAGGTCACGACGGTGACGTCCTCGCCCTCGCGCAGGCGGAAGGCCCGGTCCAGCGGCAAGGCGAGGCCGTCGTCGAGGACTTCCTGCTTGGCCATGCGGTAAAGCCGCGTCGGCTCGAGGAACATAACCGGGTCGGGATCGCGGATGGCGGCGAGCAGCAGCCCATATGCCCTCGCGGGCGAGGAAGGGCAGAGTACGCGCAGGCCCGCGTGGTGGCAGAGCAGCGTCTCGAGGCTTTCGGAATGGTGCTCCGGCGCATGGATGCCACCGCCATGCGGCATGCGCACGACGATCGGCATCGTCAGGCGTCCGCGCGTGCGGTTGCGCATCCGGGCCATGTGGTTGCAGATCTGGTCGAGCGCCGGATAGAGGAAGCCCATGAACTGGATCTCGGCCACGGGCCGGAGTCCCTGCGAGGCCATGCCCACCGCCATGCCGGCGATGGCGCCTTCGGCCAGCGTGGAGTCCTGCACTCGCAGGGGTCCGAAGCGCTCCTGCAGCCCGATGGTGGCGCGGAACACGCCGCCATTGCGGCCGATGTCCTCGCCCAGCAGCACGACATCCGGGTCCCGGGCCATCTCATGGGCCAGGGCCATGTTGACGGCCTCGACGAGCGTCACCTTCGCCATCGATCAGTGCCCCGCCGACCAGCGCCGTGCGCTGTCTTTCTGTTCTTCGAGCGCCTCGGGCAGGTGTGCGAACAGGTGGTCGAACATGGCGTCCGTTGAATCCTTCGGCGTCGACTGGTAGGCCTGCACGGCGGCTTCGATCTGCTTACTGCAGTCCGCACGCAGCGCCTGTTCGCGCGCGTCATCCCAGGCGCCGAGTGATTCCAGATAGCGGCGCGTACGGACCAAGGGTTCGCTCGGCCAGGCCGCTTCCAGTTCGCCCGCCGGTCGATAACGCGTGGCGTCGTCGGCCGTGGTGTGGTCGCTCAGCCGGTAAGTCAGGGTTTCCACGACCGTAGGGCCTTCCCCGCGGCGTGCCCGCCCAAGCGCTTCTTCCATCACGAGGCGTACACCGATGATGTCATTGCCGTCCACCTGCACGCCGGTGATCCCTGCGGCAATGGCTTTCTGCGCGAGCGTCTGCGCCGCAGTCTGCGCGGCAACGGGTACGGAAATGGCCCAGCCATTGTTCACGACGACGAAGACCACCGGCAGCTTCTGCGCGCCGGCAGCGTTCATCGCTTCGTAGAACGCGCCTTCCGATGTGCCGCCATCGCCGATGTAGGCGACTGCGCAGCGCGGCTCACCGCGCACCTTGAAGGCCATGGCGACCCCCGCGGCGATCGGGGTCTGGGATGCGATCGGTACGCACCAGGGGAAGTCCTGCCGCGGTACGGCGAAGTTCGTGCCGCGCTCGTCCCCGCCCCAGTAGACGAGGATCTCGGCCAGCGTCACGCCGCGCCAGAGCTGCGTGCCGTATTCGCGGTAGACCGGACAGAGCACGTCTTCAGGCCGCATCGCGGCGCCGACGCCCACGTGGGTCGCTTCCTGTCCCGTGCAGGGGGCGTAAGTCCCCAGGCGGCCGGTGCGCTGCAGGTTGACCGCCTTGGCGTCGAAGAGCCGGCACAGCGTCATCATCCGGTACATGCGCTCGACCTCGGCCGTGTCGCGCGCGAAATCCGGAAGCGGCCCGGTGGGCCTGCCTTCCGCGTCGAGCCACTGCCCCCGGCGGATCACGAAATCGGCGACGTCCTTCAACGGCACTCCTGATGTCTGGATCGGACGAATTATAAGCGTAGGATCCCCGGCATGAGTTCGTCGTCGCCGCGCCGCGGCTACCTTGCCGGGGTTGCCGCCTACGTGATCTGGGGGCTTTTCCCGCTTTTCTGGAATGTCTTCAAGGTTCTGCCGACCTATGAATTGCTGGCGCAGCGCATCGCCTGGTGCGCCATCGCCGTCTGGCTCTATCTGGTGCTGAAGGGTGAAGGCGCCTGGTGGCGCGGCCTGACCCGTTCCGCGCTCGCGCGGCTCGCGCTGAGTTCAGTGCTCATATCCTTGAACTGGGCCGTCTACATCGGCGCCGTCAACAGCGGCCATGTCATCGACACCAGCCTGGGCTACTTCATCACGCCGCTCGCCAACGTGCTGTTCGGCGTCGTCCTGCTCCGCGAGAGGCTGAACATCCTGCAGGGACTGGCCGTGTTCGTGGCATTTGCAGGCGTGGCCTGGCTGGTGGTCGTGATGGGCACGCTGCCGGGTATCGCACTCGTGCTGGCACTCACGTTCGGCAGCTATGGGCTCGTGCGCAAGCTGACGCCCGTCGATCCGGTGCAAGGCCTGGCCGTGGAAAGCACGCTCGCGATGCTTCCGTCGCTGGCATATCTGGCCTGGTCGACGAGCCAGGACGCCGGCGCCTTCCAGATCCTGTCGCCGATGCTCGGCGCGATGCTCGTCATCGGTGGCGCGGTCACGGCGATCCCGCTGGTGCTGTTCGCGTTCGCGGCCCGCAACATTCCCCTGACGATGCTGGGTATCCTGCAGTACATCCCGCCGACGGTCGGGCTGCTGCTGGGGCTGTACGTCTTCCACGAGCCCTTCGGACCCGACCGCTGGGTGGCGTTCACGCTGATCTGGATCGCCCTCGCGATCTTCTCCGTGGATGCGCTGTGGCGCTATCGCCATTCCGTCGTGAGACGCGACTGAAGGCCTGGCCTTAAGTCGTCGCGCGGTGCTCGCGCGCCAGGTATTCGCGGCTGCGCATTTCGATGAGCCGGCTCGCCGTGCGCTCGAAGGACGTCACGAGCCGTTCGCCGACGTAAAGCTGCGTGGGGGGCGCGGCGGCGCCAAGGACCAGTTTCACGCCCCGGTCATAGAACTCGTCCACCAGGGTCACGAAGCGCCGCGCGGCGTCGTCGCGGAGGGCGTCCATCACCGGCACGCCGGTAATGAACACCGTGTGGAGTTCCTGGGCGATCTCGATGTAGTCGAGCGCGCTGCGCGGCCCTTCGCACAGGGCATCGAAGGCGAACCAGCCCATGCCGCTTGCCGACCGCTGCAACGGGATCTGGCGGCCTTCCACGGCCATCGCGCCGCCTTCGTTGACGGCTCCCTCTGCCAGCGAGTCGAAGAGCTCGTCGAGCCGGCCGGACGCGCCGGGCGCCCCATCGAGCACATACGTTTCCGCCTGCTCGAAATGCCTCAGGCGAAAATCCATGCCGCCGGCGAGTTCGACGATGTCGAGGCGTTCCTTCAGCAGCGCGATCGCCGGCAGGAACCGTTCGCGCTGCAGTCCGCCCGTATACAGCGCATCGGGTGGCCAGTTGGAAGAGGTCAGCAGCACGACGCCTTCCCGCAGCAAGCCGGCGAAGAGCCCGTGGAGGATCATCGCGTCGCCGATGTCGGCGACGAAGAGTTCGTCGAGGCAGAGCACCCGCGTGCGCGCGGCAATGGTGGCCGCGACGCGGTCGAGCGGCCGCTCCACGTTGCCCAGCGCGGCCAGCTCCCGGTGCACGTCGCGCATGAAATGGTGGAAATGGCTGCGTTCGCGCTGCGATGGGGGCAGCTGGGCCAGGAAGAGATCAAGCAGCCAGGTCTTCCCTCTCCCGACCTTGCCCCACAGGTACACGCCACGCGGCGTCGCCAGCGGGAAACTGCCCGGGAAACGACGGGCCCATGCACGCCGGAAAGGCGAGGGTGACGGGCTGGATTCGAGGGCGTCGGCAAGGGCCGCCAGGTGACGGACCACGGCCCGCTGCCCTTCGTCCGGCACGAGTCCGCGTTCGTGGAGCAGCCGCGAGTACGCGGCCGTGACGCGTCCGCCCGCGCTCACGGCCGGGCGACAGGGGTTGCGGCGTCGGACGCCGGCTGCGGCGGCAGGTTCGCGTGGCGGACCGAGACGTCGCCGAATTTCACCGCGAAGCGGCGGGCCAGCTGCTCGACCACGTAGACGGAACGGTGTCGACCGCCCGTGCACCCCACTGCGACGGTGAGGTAGCGCCTATTGCTGGCGTGGTACTCGGGAATCCGGCCTTCGATGAAGCGCTCGATGTCGGTGATGAGCCGACCGACGGCGTCATGGTGTTCCAGGAAGCGCGCGACGTCCGCGTCCCGGCCCGTGAGGCCGCGCAGGGCGGCGTCCCAGTAAGGGTTGGGCAGCGTGCGCGCGTCGAAGACGAAGTCGGCATCGCCCGGGATGCCGTGCTTGAAACCGAATGACGTGAACTGGATGGACATGCGCGCCTGCCGGCGCTGCTCGACGCGACGGCGCATGAGTTCGCGCAGGTCGTGGACCCCGAGCCTGCTGGTGTCGACCGTGAGGTCGGCCGCGTGCGCGACGGGCTCCAGCAGGGCCCGCTCGATGGCGATGGATTCGCGCAGGCCTTCGCCCTGTCGGCTCAGCGGGTGGCGCCGCCGGGTTTCGGCGAACCGGCGCAGCAGCTCTTCGTCGCTGGCGACGAGGTAAAGCAGTTCGCACTGGATGCCCGAGCGTTTGAGTTCGTCGAGCAGGGCGGGGACCGTCGCGATCTCCGCCGGTGTGTTGCGGGCATCGATCCCGACCGCCGTGCGGCGGTAGACGGGATCGCTGCTCTGGATCGTGTGGGTGATGAAGGGCTTGAGCAGCGCAGCAGGTATGTTGTCGACGCAGTAGAAGTCGAGGTCCTCGAGCATGTGCAGTGCCACGCTCTTCCCGGAGCCCGACAGGCCGCTGAGCAACACCAGTCGCATGCGCTGCCCGCCCCTGGTCGTTACAGGCGCGTGGCCGCACGCCCTTCGGCGGCGTGGTGGTCCTGCGTCTTTTCCTTGTGCTTCTTGACGGCACGGTCGAGCTTGTCCGCGAGCATGTCGATCGCTGCGTACATGTTCTCGTCGATCGCGACGGCGTGGATGTCGGCCCCGCTGACGTGCAGCGTGGCCTCGGCCTTCTGTTCGAGTTTCTCGACGGTGAGGGTCACATGGACGTCGATGACATGGTCGAAGTGACGCACTATCCGCTCGAGTTTCTTCTCGACGGCGCTGCGGAGGGCGGGGGTGACTTCGACGTGGTGGCCACTGAGCTTGAGCTGCATGAGCTTCTCCTGGTTATGCGCGCGCGCCTGCGCGCTTTCGTTCATTCGATGGGGCAATGCCCATCGCTTCCCGGTACTTGGCGACGGTCCGCCGAGCCACCGGAATCCCTTCCTTCGAGAGCATGTCCGCGATGCGGCTGTCGCTCAGGGGCGATTCGCACTCTTCGTCGCGGATGAGCTTGCGGATCTTCGCGCGAATGGCCGTCGAGGAGGTCTCGTTGCCGTCCCCGTCGCCAACGTGGCTCGAGAAGAAATACCGCAGCTCGAACACGCCGCGCGGCGTGTGCATGTATTTGCCCGACGTCACGCGTGAAATCGTGGATTCGTGCATGCCGATCGCCTCCGCGACGTCGCGCAGGATCATCGGCTTCATGAATTCCTCGCCCTGGTCGAGGAAGTCGGTCTGGCGTTCGACGATGGTGCGGGCGACCTTCATCAGCGTGTCGTGGCGGATCTCGAGGCTGCGCAGCAGCCAGCGGGCTTCCTGCAGCTGCGCGCGCAGGTTCGCATGTCCAGCGGCACGACCGAGCATGCCGGCGTAGGTCTCGTTCAGGCGGACGCGGGGCAGGGTCGAAGGGTTCATCTCGACGACCCAGCCGGTCGGGCTGCGCCGGACCAGCACGTCGGGAACGACATACTCGGCCTTGGCCGAGCTGATCTGTGCGCCGGGCTTCGGGTGGCAGCCGCGAACGAGCGCGATCCCCAGCTCCAGCTCGTCTTCGTCGCAGCCCAGCTGGCGCCGCAGCGCGGCCAGGTCACGACTGGCCAGCTGTTCCAGTCCCGAGTCGGCGATCTTCAGGGCGCAATCCAGGCCCGGCGTTCCCGGTTCCAGGCTGCGCAGCTGCAGCGCGATGCATTCGCCCAGGTTGCGTGCGCCGATTCCCGAGGGGTCGAAAGCCTGCACGATCGCGAGCACTTCGACGATCTCGTCTTCGCTGGCCTCGATCTCCGGCCGCAGGGTGGATGCGATGGTCTCCAGCGGCTCGGACAGGTAGCCGTCTTCGTTGATGGCATCCAGGATCGCGCGTCCGATCGCAGTCTGGCGGTCGTCGAGGCGTGCGAGCTCCAGCTGCCAGCCAAGGTGGTCCTGCAATGTCTTGCCGCTGTCGTCCGCGAACTCCTGTCCCCGCTCGTCGTCGTCGAAGTTCGATGGCGAATCCGACGGGCCGGCCGTCCGGTCTTCCCAGGGATCGTCGACGACCTCGACGGTGGGCTCACCTTCCGCGCCGTCGCTCGACGCGGCAGCGGCATCCGGGCCATCGCCGTCCTCGCCAGTCGGCTGGGCGGCTGGCATTTCGTTCGGCGCGGCACCCAGGGCCTCGAAGGATTGCGTGGCGTCCGACTCTTCCTCGGCCTCGAGCATGACGTTCGACTCGAGCAGTTCGCGCAGGTGGGCCTGCAGCTCGAGAGCGGGCATCTGCAGGAGGCGGATCGCCTGCTGCAGTTGTGGGGTCATTGTCAGCTGCTGGCTCAGTTTGAGCTGCAGCGAGGTCTTGAGCACGCCCGTTACATCCTGAAGTTCTCGCCCAAGTACACCTCGCGGACTTGGGCGTTGGCAAGGATTTCATCGGCGGATCCGGCAGCGATCACGGTTCCGCGATCGACGATGTATGCGCGGCTGCAAACGCCAAGTGTTTCACGGACATTGTGGTCGGTGATCAGTACACCTATTCCCTTGGCAGCGAGCTCGCCGATGATGCGCTGGATATCCAGCACCGATATGGGGTCGACGCCCGCGAAAGGTTCGTCCAGCAGGATGAATCGGGGCGCCGCGGCGAGCGCACGTGCTATCTCGACGCGACGCCGCTCGCCACCGGACAGGGCCTGCCCGGCGCTGCGGCGGACATGGTCGATGCGCAGTTCGCCGAGCAATTCCTCGAGCAGCGCGGTACGCGCCGATGCATCCAGGTCCCGGCGGGTCTCGAGGATCGCGAGGATGTTGTCCTCGACCGACAGACGGCGGAATACCGAGGGTTCCTGCGGCAGGTAGCCGATGCCGACCTGCGCGCGCCGGTGCATGGGCAGGGCGGTGATGTCGAGTTCGTCGAGCTGGATCCGTCCCTCGTCGCAGGGGACGAGGCCGGAAATCATGTAAAAGGCCGTCGTCTTGCCGGCGCCATTGGGCCCGAGCAGCCCGACGATTTCGCCGCCGCGCAGTTCCAGCGAGAGGTCCTGCACCACCCGCCGTCCCTTGTAGGCCTTGCGCAGGTTGCGGGCCGACAGCGTGCTCATTGCCGCGTCTCCGGTCGCGGCGACGGCACGTCAGCCGTGCCTTCCGGCCGGATCGTGATGTGTACGCGGCCCCCGCCGGTCTCGTTGCGCATCACCTGTTCGCGCACCGCATACACGATCGTCGGGCTGGTCATCTCGTTGCGGCCGTCGAAGAGCCAGGCATCGCCGGACAACCGGACGGACTGCGCGATGAAGTCGTAATCGATGGTGCCCGCGTGGCCGTGGACGGGGCGGGTAACCCCTTCGATCTGCTGTTCGAACTCCGCCGGCGTGCCGGTGGCCTGGGCCAGCGCGAGGCGGTTGCCGGCAAAGCGCACGGTCGCGGACTGTGACAGCAGGGTCCCGCCGACGAAACGGATCCGCACGGAGCCGGAGAACTCCCAGCGGCTGTCGTTGAACGAGAGTCCCGTTCCATCGGCCGTCGCGCGGTCCGCGCGGATGCTCAAACCGCCCTGCGTCACCGTCACGTCGTCGAAGC
>JBEEKA010000021.1:0-5142 GCA_041168985.1 Pseudomonadota bacterium
CGTCGGTAACGAGCGTGATTTCATGCCCCCCCGGCACGGCCCGCACATGGCCCGACTGGATGTCGTCCCGGTCCCAGCTGGCGAAGTCCGCGACCTGTGCCTCGACGCGCCGCGCCGGGTCGTTGCGGAGCCGGTAGTAATCGTCCAGCCGGGCATCGCGGATCCAGCGCGCCGCACCGGCGCAGCCTTCGCAGCAGAAATCGCGCAGGGTGCCATCCAGCTCGAGGCGCGGGCTGCCAGGCGCGACGGGTTCCTCGCAGTGATGGCAGCGGGGGACGACGTTCCCGTCGGTCACGGCGCCGCGGCGCGGAGGAGCAGCGCCTGCTGGCCGCGGGCCAGTCGGCCGTGCAGCCGCCAGCTGCCGTCTTCGGCTTCGAGCCGTACGACCCAGTCGTTGTCGGAGTTACGCACGGCGTCGCCGCCCCAGCCCTGAGGCGTGGCCTGGAGTGCGGTGTGCTGGTCGTGGTCATTGTCCGCCGGATGGGCCAGCGTGAGCTTCAGGGCCGCAGTCCGGTCGTAATCACCGGTGACCGGCACCGCCTGGGTGTCCTTGGCGGTGAACAGCAGCGTGACCGACAGGCCGCGGCGGGCTGCATTCTGTTCCGGGCCACTTTCCGCCACCTGCATCTGCCCCGTGCGCCGCACGTCGTCGATGACCGCATCATCCGGCCCGGCATGCAGGGCCTGGTAAACCAGCCCGAGGCTTGCGGCGATGGCGACGGCAGGCAGCCCCAGGACCAGCCAGACCATGGGCTCCCGCCAGGCAGGACCTGACTTGCTCATGGCGCCGGTCCGAAGAAGCTGCTGTCCGTCCGGCGGCCGCGGCCGCCGTCCGTCGGCTCCGTCCTGAAGTGCAGTCGGTGGCGCCCCTTGAGCATGGTCGTGCTGCTGATGGTCAGCGGGACGGCAATGACCTCGCCGGCTGGCGCGGTGATGCGGACCGGGCTGTCACGCAGCAGGAGCGCGTCCCCCGACTCGATCGTGACGAGGAATTCGCGGGTCTCGTCGGACTTGTTCACCAGCTTGAGCTGGTAGCTGTTTTCGACCCGGCCATCGGGCAGGACGCGGTACAGCGCGTTGCGGTCGCGGATGACTTCGCTGATGAAGCTGGCGCGGTGCATGACGCCCCACACCCATGCGGCGAAGAGGAGGCAGAGCAGCGTGCCGTACACGATGATGCGCGGGCGCACGACATGGGTCGCCTTCCCGTCGATGGCGTGCTGCGTGGTGTAGCGGACCAGACCCTTCGGGTACCCGACCTTGTCCATGACCGTGTCGCAGGCGTCGATGCAGGCCCCGCAGGCGATGCACTCGTACTGCAGGCCATTGCGGATGTCGATGCCGGTCGGGCAGACCTGCACGCACAGCGTGCAGTCGACGCAGTCGCCGAGCTGCTCCGTCGTGAAGTCCGGCAGGGGCTCGGCCTTCTGGCGCCAGTCGAAGGTGATAGTGCCGCTGGCGTGGGCCTGGGCCGTGGCGGCCGTCGGATGCTGGCTCGTGCGGAACACGTAGTCATAGGCCGTGATCTTGTCGAGCAGGCCCCGCGCGCGCTGCAGGACGCTGGCGACGGCGCCGCGCTTGCGCGGTCCGCGCGGTTCGCCGCGCATCGGGTCGTAGGCGATGATCAGGGTGTTGCGGTCGAACATCGCGCTCTGGAAGCGCGCGTAGGGGCACATGTACTTGCAGACCTGCACGCGCAGGAAGCCGGCGTTGCCCCAGGTGGCGAAGCCATAGAACAGCACCCAGAAGGTTTCCCAGCCCCCCCATTCGGCAGTGCCGGCGCGGTGCCAGAGTTCGTGGATCGGCGTGAAGAAACCGACGAAGGTGAAGCCGGTCCACAGGGCGAAAACCGCCCACAGGAGGTGCTTGGCCCCCTTGCGCAACAGCTTTTCACGCGTCCACGGTCCGGCATCGAGCCGCATGCGCTGCAGCCGGTCGCCCTCGGTCCAGCGTTCCATCTTCAGGAACACTTCCGTCCAGACCGTCTGCGGGCAGGCATAGCCGCACCACAGGCGTCCGGCCAGGGCGGTGAAGAAGAACAGCGACAGGGCCGCCATGATCAGCAGCAGGGCGAGGAAGAGGAAATCCTGGGGCCAGAACGTCAGGCCGAAGACATGGAACTTGCGCGCCGGCAGGTCGAACAGTACGGCCTGCCGGCCATCCCAGCGGACCCAGGGGAAGAGATAGAACATGCCCAGCAGCCACACCAGCGCCGCCAGGCGAAGTCGCTGCAGTGGTCCGCTGATGTCGCGCGGATAGACCTTGCGTTCGCTGACGTAGGCGGCGCCCGTGTGCTCGACGACGGGCTGGGGAAGGCGGCTCATGGCGGGACTCTAGTCCCCGGACAGCGGCTTGTTGAAGCGGCTCCCCGGCGACAGCAGGACGGACGTGAAGAAGCTCGCCGACGCGGTGGCGATCCAGAACATGAAGAACCCCAGCGAATAGCCGAGCTCCCGCGACAGGTGGAGTTCCGGAAACGTCATGTCGCGGAGGGCGAGGGGATCGACGAAGGCGAAGAACACCATCGTCGCCACGCCCGCAGCGAAGAAGCTGGGCCAGAGCACGGCGCCCAGCCGCTGTGCGAGCGGCTGGGAGTCATCGCCTGCCTCGGCCACGGCTCAGGTCCCCGGCTTGTGCGACAGCGACCAGACGTAGGCAGCGGCAAGACGTGCGCGCATTTCGCCGATGAGGGGCTTGTGCGCCGGCATCTGCCCGTTGCGACCCTGGTCGATCCCGGTCATCAGCGCCTCGCGGCTGCTGCCGTAGACCCACGCGTCGTCGGTCAGGTCCGGAGCGCCCAGCACCTGCATGCCCTTGGCATCCGGGCCATGGCAGGCGGCGCAGATCGAAACGAACAGCTTCTGGCCACGCTCTTTCACGTCCGCGGCAGGCTGCTCGAGGTTCGACAGCGAGCGCACGTAGCTGACGACGTCGTCCTTCGCCGTGGCACCGCCCATGGCCGTGAGCGAGGCCGACCAGGACGGCATGGCCGCCTGCCGGCCGTTCAGCACGGTCTCGAGGATCTGCGCGGGTTCACCGCCCCACTGCCAGGAACTGTCGGCGAGGTTCGGGTAGCCGACCGCGCCCTGCGCGTTCGAACCGTGGCAGACCGCGCAGGTGTTCGCGTAGACGTTCTTGCCAAGCGCCAGCGCTTTCGGGTCGCCCGCGAGTTCAGGCAGGTCCTTGCCCTCGAAAGGCTTCAGGGCCGTCGCGAGCTTTGCGTCGCCTTCGGCCTTGGCCGCATCGTGTTCCCGCGCGGACGTCCAGCCCGACGTGCCGGCGAAATTGCCGAAGCCCGGGTACCAGACGAGGTAACCGATCGTGAAGAGGATCGTGATGTAGAAGAGGTTGATCCACCACTTCGGCAGGGGCTTGTTGTACTCGGTGACGTCACCGTCCCAGACGTGGCCGGTCTTCTCGGGTTCGGCCTCGCCATCGTGGCGACGCGAGGTGTACCAGAGCAGCACGACGCAGGCGATGACCTGCAGTACCACCAGTGCGATCACATATGCCGACCAACTGCCGCTCATGTGCGGGTCTCCTCGTCGTCGTTCAGCGGCAGGCGGGCTGCCGCATCAAAGTCCTTCTTGCGGGCGGGGTGCCAGGCCCAGACCCAGCCAGCCACGAACAGCACCAGCAGCACGCCGGTGACGATGCCGGACACCATGTCAGGTCCCCTTCGCCGCGGCCTTGCCGAGGCCCTGCAGGTAGGCGACGACCGCGTCCAGTTCCGTCTTGCCATCGACGTCCGTCGATGCCTGCGAGATTTCCGCGTCGGTGTAGGGCACGCCGATCTTCTGCAGGCCCTTCATGTGGCCCTGGATCTCGGCGCCATCGACCTTGGACTTCTCGAGCCATGAGAAGGACGGCATGTTGGATTCCGGCACGACATCGCGCGGGTTGTTCAGGTGGGCCCTGTGCCAGTCATCGGAATACTTGCCGCCGACGCGCGCGAGGTCCGGGCCGGTGCGCTTGCTGCCCCACTGGAAGGGATGGTCGTAGACCGACTCACCGGCTTCCGAGTAGTGGCCGTAACGTTCCGTCTCGAAGCGCAGCGTGCGGATCATCTGCGAATGGCAGTTGTAGCAGCCCTCGCGCAGATAGACGTCGCGGCCCGCCAGCTGCAGCGCCGGGTAGGGCTTCACGCCCGGGCTCGGCTGGATCGCTTCGGCCTGGTACATCAGCGGGACGATTTCCGCGAGGCCGCCGATGGCCACCGCCACCGCGATCAGGACCGCCATCAGGCCGACGTTCTTTTCGATCTTCTCGTGAATCTTGCTCATGACTTGTTCCTTCAGCCGCGGGCCTGCGAGGCATCCGGCGCCAGCACTTGCTGCGGCGCGGGGGACTTCGCCTGCTGGTAGGTCTTCCAGACGTTCGCGGCCATCAGGATCATGCCTGCCAGCACCAGCACGCCGCCGCCCAGGCGGACGAGGTAGTACGGGTAGGTCACGTTCAGCGACTCGACGAAGGTATAGGTGAGCGTGCCGTCGGCATTCGTCGCACGCCACATCAGGCCCTGCATGACGCCGGCGATCCACATGGAGGCGATGTAGAACACGACGCCGATGGTGTGGACCCAGAAGTGCGCGTCGATCCATCTGGTCGAGTACATCTGCTGGAGGCCCAGCACGCGCGGCAGGAGCATGTAGATCGAACCGATCGACACCATCGCGACCCAGCCCAGCGCGCCCGAGTGCACGTGGCCGATGGTCCAGTCGGTGTAGTGGCTCAGCGAGTTCACCGTCTTGATCGACATCATGGGACCTTCGAAGGTCGACATCATGTAAAACGACAGCGAGACGATCAGGAACTTCAGGATCGGGTCGGTGCGCAGCTTGTGCCACACGCCCGAAAGCGTGAGGATGCCGTTGATCGCGCCGCCCCAGGACGGGGCCAGCAGCACCAGCGAGAACACCATGCCCAGCGACTGCGCCCAATCAGGCAGCGCGGTGTAGTGCAGGTGGTGCGGGCCGGCCCACATGTACACGGCGATCAGCGCCCAGAAGTGCACCACAGACAGGCGGTACGAATAGATCGGGCGGCCGGCCTGCTTCGGGATGTAGTAGTACATCATTCCCAGGAAGCCGGCCGTGAGGAAGAAGCCCACTGCGTTGTGGCCGTACCACCACTGCACCATCG
>JBEEKA010000022.1:0-5980 GCA_041168985.1 Pseudomonadota bacterium
CCGCGCGTCGAGGCGCCGCGTGATGGCCTCGATCAGCAGGCCGGCGATGTCGGTGCCGAATTTCTTGTCCAGTTCGCGCACGCCGGTGGGGCTCGTCACGTTGATTTCGGTAACGAAGCCACCGATCACGTCGAGTCCGACGAAGAGCATGCCGGCGTCCCGCAGCACCGGGCCGATGCGGGCGACGATCTCGCGATCGCGATCATTCAGCGGCCGGCCGACGCCGGTGCCGCCCGCGGCGAGGTTGCCGCGGTGGTCGGACGCGGACGGCATCCGCGCGAGCGCGAATGGCGCGGCTTCACCGTCGATGACCAGCACGCGCGAATCCCCGGTCTCGGTGATTTCGGGCAGGTAACGCTGCACGATGGCGTACTGGCTCCCATAGTGGGTCAGCGTCTCGAAAACGACCCGCATGTTCTTGTCCGTCGTGTCGACGACGAAGATCGAGCGTCCGCCCATGCCGTGCAGCGGTTTCGCCACCACACGACCGTGTTCCGCGGCGAAGGCCGCCATGTCGGCCATGTTGCGGGTGATCAGCGTCGGCGCGCAGAGTTCGGGGAACCAGGCCGTATAGACCTTCTCGTTCATGTCCCGCAGGCCGCGCGGTCGGTTCACGACCAGAGCGCCGGCGTCCTCCGCGCGTTCGAGGATGTACGTGGAGTAGATGTACTCGGTGTCGAAGGGCGGATCCTTGCGCATCAGCACGGCGTCGAACCCGCCCAGGGCCTCGACGACGGGCTCGCCGAGGTCGAACCAGTGGGCGGGATCCGCGTGTACCGTCAGGGCCCGGCCCCGGCACATCGCCACGCCATCGCGCAGGAACAGGTCCGGCAATTCGAGGTAGGTCAGCTGGTAGCCGCGCGACTGCGCCGCCAGCAGCATCGCGAGGGTGGTGTCCTTCGCGTACTTGATGTCGCTGATCGGGTCCATGACCACGGCCAGGCGGTATTGCTGCGCCATCGCGGATTCCTTGCTTTTTATCAGCGTTTCCCAAACGTGCGGGCCATCACATGGCAGGGCCTGCATCCGTATGTTAAAAGACCTTGCATCTGCGGTGCCATGTCCGCCGCATGGAGATCAGAGACCGTGACGGGCGAAAGTGAAGGACTTAAGGGTCTAAAGGTCCTGGTCATCGACGACAGCAAGACCATCCGGCGTACCGCCGAGATGCTGCTGGCGCGCGAGGGCTGCGAGGTGTTCACGGCGATCGACGGTTTCGACGCGCTGGCGAAACTCGCCGAGCACCGCCCGGACATCGTGTTCGTGGACATCATGATGCCGCGGCTGGACGGATACCAGACCTGCGCGCTGATCAAGCACAGCAAGGACTTCAAGGGTACGCCCGTGGTCATGCTGTCATCCAAGGACGGACTGTTCGACAGGGCCCGCGGCCGGATCGTCGGCAGCGAGCATTACCTGACGAAACCGTTCACCAAGGACGAACTGCTGGGTGCGATTCAAGCGCAGGTGGCGAGGTAACCCCCGTGGCACTGATCCTCATCATTGACGATTCCCCGACGGAAGTGCATGTCATGAAGAAGGCCCTCGAAAAGGAGGGCTTCAAGACCGCCGTCGCCGGAGATGGCCAGGAAGGCATCCGGCTCGCCCGCGAGATGCATCCCGACCTCATTTTCATGGATGTCGTGATGCCGGGAATGAACGGCTACCAGGCGACGCGCACGCTCGTGTCCGATCCGGATACGACCCGGATCCCGATCGTGATGGTCACGTCCAAGGGCCAGGCCGTCGATCGCATCTACGGCCTGCGGCAGGGTGCCGTCGATTACATGGTGAAGCCCGTTTCGCCCAGTGCGCTGGTCGAAAAGGCGCAGGCCACGCTGGCCGCCTGAAGCACCACATGGACGAAAGCAGCGCATTGCGCGAACTGCGCGGGCAGCCCTTCGAGCTGCTCGCGGCCCTGGAACGCCGCGGCCGGTCCGCAACGGCGCAGCCCGCAGATGCGGCGTCGCGCGAGTGGGTGGGCATCGCGTTGCGCCTGGCCGGCGAGCTGTATCTCGTCGCCCGCGAGGAAACCCGCGAAGTGCTGGCGCTGCCGCCCCAGCTGACCCGGATTCCGGGTGCCAAGCCCTGGATCCGCGGGCTCGCGAACGTGCACGGCATGCTGCTGCCCCTCATCGACCTGCGGCAGTACCTGGGCGGGGGGGCGACGCCGTCGACGCGGCAGACGCGCATCCTTGTCGCGAACCACCGCGAAGTACCCGCGGGTTTCCTCGTCGACGAGGTACTCGGCTTCCGCCGATTCGCGGACGCCGAGTTCAGCGGCACCGCCCCGCAGACCCTCCTGGGCTGCGACAACTACCTTGCCGGGGCGTTTCGCCGCGGCGCCGAACAGTGGCCGGTGCTGAGCCTGCGCCTGCTGGTCGAAAATCCGGGGTTCCTCGATGCCGCTGCCTGAAAACCGCGCCCGCCGCGCCGGCTGGTTACTTGCCCTCACCGCACTGCTGTTGGTTGCCGTCGTCGTGATGGCCTTCCTCGCCGATGGCCGTACCTTCGTCGTGGCGGGCGTACCCCGCTACCTTCCGGCGCAGGCCGTCGCTGCCGTTGCGGCACTGGCCCTGTTGCCACTGGTCGCGGTGTTCCGGACCCTGCGCGACGTCAGCAGCGTCGCGGACGAACAGTCCCGCGTGGCCGAAAGCCAGCGCAACGAAAACCAGCGGAACCAGGACGCCATCCTGAACCTGCTCGACGAGCTTTCCGGACTGTCGAAGGGCGACCTCACGATGACGGCAACCGTCACCGAGGACATCACGGGCGCGATCGCCGACTCGGTCAATGTCGCGGTCGAGTCGCTGCGCCGCCTGGTCACGACGATCAACCAGTCGTCCGTGTCGCTGGACTCCGCGACGCGACAGACGCAGGCCCTGGCCCAGCACCTTGCAAAGGCGTCGAGCGCCCAGTCGCGACAGATCGCATCGGCCACCGAATCGATCGCCACGATGGCGGGGTCCGTCGAGGAGGTGTCGGGCAATGCCGAGCGCGCCGCGGATGTCGCGCGTCATTCCGTCGATATCGCCCACAAGGGCGGCGTGGCCGTGCGTCGCACGATCGATGGCATGAATACGATCCGCGAGACGATCCAGGAAACGTCCAAGCGCATCAAGCGACTCGGCGAAAGTTCCCAGGAGATCGGCAACATCGTCGAACTCATCAACGATATCGCCGAGCAGACGAACATCCTCGCGTTGAATGCGTCCATCCAGTCGTCGATGGCCGGCGAGGCCGGACGTGGTTTCGCGATCGTCGCCGACGAAGTCCAGCGCCTTGCGGAGCGTGCGGCCAATGCGACGCGACAGATCGAGGCGCTCGTGCGCACGATCCAGGCCGATACGAATGATGCCGTGGCGTCGATGGAACGCAGCACGACGGACGTCGTGGGTGGCGCCCAGCTGGCCGAGAACGCCGGCGCCGCGCTCACCGAGATCGAGCAGGTGTCGCAGCAGATCGCGTCCCTGGTGAACGGCATTTCGGCGAACGCCCGCGACCAGGCGCAGTCCGGCCAGAACGTCGCGCGCAACATGCAGGTGCTGCGCGAGATCAGCGCGCAGACCGCCGATTCGACGACCAGCACGTCGCAGGCCATCGCCAAGCTGGCCGACCTGTCCACGGGACTTCGCACGTCCGTGTCCGGCTTCCGGCTGCCGGAGTCCGCCGCGTCCTCGTCCGCCCAGGGAGCCGCGAAACCACTGTTCGAGGCCGGCCTCTCCGCGGTCCTGCGTCGTGATACGGACCTTTCCGACGAGCCCGCCGACGAGGCCAGCAATGGCTGAGATCACCGAGCCGCTCGCTTCGGCTCCGGCGCCGAGTCAGGCACTGGACGCCGTATCGCGTGAGATCGGCGTCAGCCTCGCCGAGGCGAGGGTCTCCATCGAGGCGTTCGTCGAACAACCTGAAAACGTCGCGCTGATCCGGCATTGCGCCGACGAACTGAAGCGCGTGCGCTCGGTACTGCAGGTGGTGGGGGTCCATGGCGGAGCCCTCCTTGCGGAAGAAATGGGCGAAGTCGCGCGCTATCTCGCCGCCAAGGTGAGCGAACGCCGCAACCAGACCGAATCGCTCGAGGCGCTGATGCGCGCCCTCGTGCAGTTGCCCAACTACGTCGACCGGGTGCTGGGTGGCGGGCGTGACCTGCCGCTGGTGCTGCTGCCGCTGCTCAACGACCTGCGTGCCGTGCGGGGCGCACCGCTCCTGTCGGAAGGCACGCTGATGGTCCTGGACCTCAAGTCCGACCGCCTGCCGCACCGGCGCGCGGAGGCGGACGCGCAGTCCATGCCCATCGGCGAAATGGCGCGGCGTCTTCGCCCGCGATTCCAGCTGGGCCTCGTGGGATGGATCCGCGCGGACCGGACCGACCAGAACCTGGCTTTGCTTGCCGACGTGGCGACCCAGGTCGAACAGGCCGCCACCGAGCAGCCGGTGTTCCAGCTGTGGTGGGTGATCGGTGCGGTGCTCGAGGCCCTGCGTGCGCAGGGCATCGAAGACGGCGTGTCGGTCAAGCGACTCATCGGCCTCGGTGACCGCGAGCTGCGGCGCCTGCAGGACGAGGGTGAGGCGCGTTACGCGAAGTCGCCACCCGAAGACCTGCTGAACAACCTGTTGTTCTACGTTGCGCGGGCCACGTCGCAGGGGCCACGCGTGACGGCTGTCCGGGCCTCGTTCCGGCTCGGCGAACTGCTGCCCGCGACCGACGCCATCGAACAGGAACGCGAGAACCTGGCGGCGCCGTCGGTCAAGCTGATGCACACGGTGGCTGCGGCGATCCGCGAGGACCTCGCCAAGGTCAAGGACGTGCTCGATATTTTCCAGCGCCGCGGCGGCTCTGCGCCGGAGGAACTGGAAACGCAGCTCGAGATGCTGCGCAAGATCAGCGACACCCTCGGCGTGCTGGGACTTGGCCAGCAACGCACCATCGTGCAGGACCAGGTCGCGCGCCTTGAACCCCTGCTGGCGACACATGAACAACCGCCGGAGGGCCTGCTCGTCGATATTGCCGCGGCCCTCATCGGCGTGGAAGACCGGCTCGACGAGGAACTGGTCGGTACCGTGTCGCCGCGCCGGCCGGGGCAGGGCAGCGAGCCGGCGGACGTCGATTTCCAGCACCTGCAGGCCGCGGTGCTGCGTGAAAGCCTCGTCAACCTCGCGCAGGTCAAGGAACTGGTGACGCACGACCTGGCAGGCGCAGTGGGCCCGGCCCGTGCTGAAGTCAGTAAAGTGCTCCTGCGGGGCATCGAGGCCGGCCTCATGATGCTCGGCAAGACACGCGCCGTCGGCGTCTGCGGCAGGATCGGCGAACTGGTCGACAGGCTGTTGCGGCCAGGGGCCGCCGCGTCCCAGGCCTTGCTCGAGTGGGTCGCCGACGCGATCGTGAGCCTCGAGTACTACATGGAAACGGTGCAGGCTGGCCGTTCCGACCCCTGGTACATGCTGGAGAATGCTGACGCCGCGCTCGACGCGGCCCAGGCTTCGGCACCTGTCCTGTCCCTGCGGCAGGCGAAGCCGGTTCCGCCGCCGTCGCTCG
This sequence comes from Pseudomonadota bacterium, assembly GCA_041168985.1. Classification (GTDB taxonomy): domain Bacteria; phylum Pseudomonadota; class Gammaproteobacteria; order Steroidobacterales; family Steroidobacteraceae; genus ZC4RG30. The sequence continues at coordinate 5,537 of JBEEKA010000022.1, forward strand.
AACCGACCATCGAGGCGGACCCGGAGCTGCTGGCGATCTTCCTCGAAGAAGCGCGAGAGGAAGTCGAGCGCATCACCAAGTGTTTCGCGGCCTGGGACCACAGCCCGCTCGACCAGGAATCCCTGCGCTCGGCACGCCGCTCCTTCCATACCCTGAAGGGCAGTGGTCGCGTGGTGGGTGCCCGTGCAATGCACGAATTCGCCTGGGCCATCGAAAACCTGTTGAACCGCGTCCTCGAAGGCTCGGTCGGCCGTTCACCGGAGGTCCTCGAGACGCTGCGTAATGCCGTGCGCGTCATGCCGGAACTGGTTACGCAGCTGGCGGACGGTACGGCACCGGCGTCGGACGTGGCGGGCATCGCCGCACGCGCGCATTCCCTCGCCACCGGACTGCCGCTCGACGAGATGCTTCAGGCCGCGGCGGACGCTGCGGCCGCGTCAACGC
>JBEEKA010000023.1:0-7601 GCA_041168985.1 Pseudomonadota bacterium
CGCGGGGCCGATAGCCGTCCCCGATGCCTTCGCAGGACGCCATCCACTTCGGGCAAGGCGACCGGCATCGCGAAGAACTCCGGCTGGCGCGGATCCGGCTGCTGAGGATGCTGGCGATCGCCCTGGGAGCGCATGCCCTGTTGTTCGCCGGCCTGCGTTTCGGCGGCGCCTGGAGCGACGCCGCGCTGCCAGCCGGCCTGGAAGTCCGGCTGGTATCGGACGAACTGCCGGAATCGCGCCGGAACGACACGGCGACCTACCTGTCCCAGCGGACGCAGCTGGGATCCGGAAACACGCAGGAACGCGAGGCAGCCCGCATCCCGGGAGGTGCCAGCGCCGGGGAGCCGCCGCGTCCCGAACACCAGGCTGGCGAAACCCGGTCCGGGGATGACGTCGAACGTCTGGCCACGACACATCCGCGCGCCCGGATCGCGTTCGTCGCGCCACATGAGTCGGCCACGACGGAGACCTCGGCCACCCCTCCGCTCCCCCTGATGCTGGGAAACGGCGACTCGGCTGCCCGGCCGCCCGGGCCGGATACGGACGAGGACCTGGCGCTTCGCGGCCCGGCCCGCGATGAACTCACGCTGTCCCCAGACACCCGGGCATCGGAACTGGCCCCCTACCTCGACAGCTGGCGTCGCCGCGTCGAGAAAGTCGGCACGCTGAACTACCCTACTGCCGCCGCGCGCCGTCGCCTGAAGGGGAACCCCGTGATCGAGGTGACGCTGCGCCAGGACGGTGCGCTCAAGTCCGCGCGGATCCTGCGGAGCAGCGGATACTCGGAAATCGATGCGGCCGCGCTGCAGATCCTGAGGCTGGCGAGCCCCTACGACCCCTTCCCGCCGACGCTGGCCGCCCGCTATCGCACGCTGCATTTCGCCTATGAGTGGCAGTTCGTGGGCGGCCGCATGGGGTCCCGCGTCTCGAGCGTTCCTTGAGCGCGCAGGGGGGCGCCCCCATACTTCAATCCATGCAGAACAGCCTCACCAGCCAGCTCCTCGTCGCCATGCCCTCGATGGACGACCCCACGTTCGCGCAGACCGTGACCCTGGTCTGCGAACACGGCGACAAGGGCGCGCTCGGCATCGTCCTGAACAAGCCACTGGGCATGAAGTTCGGTGAAGTGCTGACGCAGATGAAGCTGACCCCCGCGGATCCGGCGATATCCGAACGTCCGGTGCTGCGCGGCGGGCCGCTGTATCCCGATCGGGGCTTCGTCCTGCACCGCCCCGGCGGACACTGGGATTCGACGCATCGCATTTCAGACTCCGTGCAGGTCACGACCTCGAAGGACGTGCTGACGGCCATGGCGAAGGGCGAGGGTCCGACCGACGCCTTCATCGCACTGGGCTACGCGGGCTGGGAAGCCGGCCAGCTGGAGCAGGAAATCAAGGACAACGCCTGGCTGACGCTGCCCTTCGACGACGCGATGACCTTCGACCTGCCCCTGGAACAGCGCTGGTCCGCCGCCTGGGGGCGGCTTGGGATCGATGTCGCCAGCCTCAGCCAGTTCGCCGGTCACGCCTGAAGTGACCACCGGACGCGCGCGCCTCGTCCTCGCCTTCGACTTCGGCCTGCGGCGCATCGGCGTCGCCGCGGGCGACACGATCACCGGCGGGGCCTCGCCGCGGCGTGCCATTTTCAACCCGCCCGGTGGCACGGACTGGGCCGCGGTGCAGAAGGAAATCGCGACCGTCGGACCCGACCTGCTGCTGGTCGGCGCGCCCTATAATGACGACGGCTCCCCCTCGCGGATCGCAGCCGCCGCCGACCGCTTCGCTGCGGACCTGGCGACGCGCAGCGGCCTGCCCGTCGCACGCGTGGATGAGCGCTATTCCTCCGTGGAGGCCGCCGGCGAACTGAAGTCGCGGCGGGCCAGTGGCGAACGACGGCGACGGCTGCAGCCGGGCGACGTCGACAGTGCCGCCGCAGCGGTATTTCTCGGCAGCTGGCTCGGCCAGCAGGACTGAAGGACAGACAAGGCATGACCGAACAACGGCGGGCTAACGGCAGCCTGCGGCACCTCCTCACGCTCGAAGGGCTGTCGCGGGATGAACTGGAGATGCTGCTGGAACGCGCCCAGCATTTCGTGCGGCCGCGCGGCGCACATTCGCCCCGCTCCAACGTGCTCGCCGGTCTCACGGTCGCCAACCTTTTCACGGAACCTTCGACGCGCACGCGCGTGTCGTTCGAGCTGGCCGCGAAGCGGCTGGGCGCCGACGTGGTGAACCTGGAGATGCAGCTGTCTTCGCGCGTGAAGGGCGAGAGCATGCTCGACACCGTGTTCACGCTCGAGTCGCTGCATGTCGATGTCTTCGTGGTCCGCGATGCGGAGGCCGGCGTCCCGGCGCTGGTCGCCGACAACGTGGGCGGGAATGTCAGCGTCCTTTCCGCGGGCGAAGCGCATGTCTCCCACCCGACGCAGGGCCTGCTCGACGCCCTGACCATCCTGCAGCACAAGCAGCGCTGCGATGGCCTTGCCGTCGCGATCGTCGGCGACATAAGGCATTCCCGCGTCGCGCGCTCCGCCTACCAGGCGCTGCATACACTGGGCGTGGGCGAACTGCGCATCGTCGCGCCGCCGGCGCTCATGCCACCGGCCGGTGAATTCGCGGGCTGCGTGCGCCACGAGCGGATAGAGCCGGGCCTGCGGGACGCCGACGTCGTGATGATGCTGCGCATCCAGCGCGAGCGGTTCTCCGATGTCGCCATCCCCGCCGGAGACGAGTATTTCAGGCAGTTCGGCCTGACACCCGAGCGCCTCGCCCTCGCCCGGCCGGATGCCATCGTGATGCACCCCCAGCCGATGAACCGTGGCGTGGAAATCGACTCGACCGTCGCCGATGGCCCGCATTCGGTGATCCGCGACCAGGTCGCCAATGGCGTTGCCGTGCGCATGGCGGTCCTCGAAACCCTGGCCGCAAGGCCCATGACCGGCTGGAGCCCCTGACACCGTGGTCGATACCGCTGCCGTGACCCCAGAACGCCCGCACCGCGGCACCATTTTCGTCGAGGAGGCACGCGTCCTCTCGCAGGAGACCCATGCCGGCCGACAATTCGTGCTGCGCGTCGCCGCGCCCCGGGTCGCGCGGCGCGCGACGGCGGGAAGCTTCGTGCATGTCACCGTGGATCCGGACATCCCCATGCGCCGCCCCTTGTCGATCCTGCGCGCCAGCGCCAGCGAGGGCTGGATCGAGATCCTCTACAAGGTCATGGGCGAAGGCCTGAGCCATCTCTCGACGCGGCAACCCGGCGACACCGTCAACCTGATGGGCCCGATCGGCAAGGGCTTCGTCCCGCGCCGCGAGCAGCCGCGTGCGCTGCTGATCGGCGGCGGCGTGGGCATCCCGCCGATGGTCTATCTCGCCGAAGTCCTGAAGGGACGCGCCGACGAAGGCTTCAGGCCCTTCGCGATCTTTGGCTCGGAGATTCCCTTTCCGTTCCGCGCACGTCCGTCGCGCCTTATCGTGCCGGGCATGCCGGAAGGCGTGATCGCGACGATGCCCTTGCTCGATGACTGGGGCGTGCCCTGCCGGCTCACGAGCAAAGCCGGGTTCCCGGGCTGCCACGACGGCTACGTGACGGACCTCGCCCGCGCCTGGCTCGGCACGCTCGAACGCGAGGCGCTCGCCGAGGTGGAAATTTTCAGCTGCGGCCCGACACCCATGCTCAAGGCCGTGGCCGCGCTGGCGGCGGAGTTCGGCGTGGCCTGCCAGGTCTCGCTCGAGGAGTACATGGCCTGTGCCGTCGGTGGCTGCGCGGGCTGCGTCGTGGAAGTGGCGACGCCCGATGGCCCCGCCATGAAGCGCGTCTGCGTGGACGGGCCGGTTTTCGAGGCAAAGAGCGTTTTCGGCCCGAAACACTGACGTCGCCGCCACGGCGCTGTGGCACTCTCGGTGGCAGTTTCAAACACCGGGGATCCGTCCATGACTGTCAGCCTGCGCCTGGCCTGCGTCGCTCTGTCCGCCAGCACCCTTGCGGCCCTTTCGTTCGTGGGCGTCGCGGCCGAACCCGCCGCGCCTGCCGCCGCACCCTACGCAGTGCCCGCGTCGGCGCCCGCCTACGTGCGCGCCGCGATCGAATCCGCGGACCGCAGTGCCGAAGCCAAGGCCCGCGACGCGAACCGCAAGCCGGCCGAACTGCTGACGCTATCAGGCATCAAGCCGGGCGACCGCGTCGTGGAGTTCGCGTCCTTCGGCCAGTACTTCACCCAGCTGTTGTCCGACATCGTCGGCCCGCAGGGCCGCGTCTACATGTTCGACCTGCCCTACACGGCGCAGCGCGCGGCCGCGAACAGCGGTGCCTTCGTCGACAAGCACGCGAACACCCAGTACACGCTCGTGAACTACAACGGCATCGAGCTGCCGAAGGACGTCGATGCCGTCGTCAACGTGCTGTACTACCACGACCTGCCGCTGAACAGCATCGACACCGCGGCGCTGAATGCCAGGATCTTCCAGGCGCTCAAGCCGGGTGGCACGTTCTTCATCGTGGACCACAACGCGGCGGCCGGCTCCGGCATCCGGGACATCAAGACCCTGCACCGCATCGACCCGGCGGTGATCAAGGCCGAAGTGACCAAGGCCGGCTTTGAACTGGTGGAAGACAGCAAACTGCTGGCGTACCCGAACGACGACCACACCCAGCTGGTGTTCGCGCCCGGGCTGCGCGGCATGACGGACCAGTCGGTGTTCAAGTTCCGCAAGCCCCTGAAGGGCCACAAGCACCGCATGTCACACTGACGCGGACGGGCCTGGCGGCCGCGCCACCAGGTGCGGCCGTCAGCCGAAGTTGATCTTGGACTCGAGGTTCGTCCGCGAGTCCGCATAGGACAACGCCGCTTCCAGCGTGATGCGGCCTTCCTTGTACAGGTTGAAAAGTGCCTGGTCGAAGCTCTGGATGCCCCGCTCCGCGCTGAGGTGGATGGCTTCCTTGATCGCCGAGATATCCGACTTGTGGATCAGCTCGGCGATATGCGCCGTATTCAGCATGACCTCCACCGCCGCCACCCGCTTGCCGTTCGTGCCCGGCACCAGACGCTGCGAAATGATCGCCTTCAGGTACTGCGACAGGTCCATGACCGCCTGGTCATGCTGCTCATGCGGGAAGAAATTGATGATGCGGTCCAGCGTCTCGGCACAGTTGTTGGCGTGGAGCGTGGCCAGGACGAGCTGACCCGTGCCCGCCAGCGTCAGCGCTGCCTGCATGCTGACCTTGTCGCGGATTTCGCCGATCAGCACGACGTCCGGTGCCGCGCGCAGCGCACCGCGCAGGGCGCGCTCGAAGGAATGCGTATCGATTCCCACCTCGCGCTGGTTCACGATCGAGCGGTTGTTCCGGTGCAGGAACTCGATCGGGTCCTCGATCGTGAGGATGTGTTCCGAGAAGTTCTCGTTGCGGTAGTTGATCATCGCCGCAAGCGTCGTCGACTTGCCGGACCCCGTGGACCCCACGACGAGGATGAGTCCCCGCTTGTTCTTCAGCAGGTCAGTGATCTGCGGAGGCAGCCCCAGGTTCTCGACCCGGGGCATCTCATGCGAGATGTAGCGCATGACGATGGACGGCGCCCCGCGCTGCAGGAAGACGTTGACGCGGAAGCGCCCGATGCCGGGCTCCGACAATGCGAAATCCAGCTCGAGCTCACGGCGGAGGGTTTCCTGCTGCCCGGCATCCATCACCGTCGCCGCGACCGCGCGCATCGTGTCGACGCCGAGCGGCTGCTTGTTGATCGCGTATATCGTGCCTTCGATCTTGATCTTCGCGGGAGAACCGGCCGCGAGGAACAGGTCGGATGCGCCCTTCTCGACCATCAGCTGGAAAACGGGCCTCAGGTCCAGCCTTACCGGGGTCTGTCCCGTTGACTCCGACAGGACCTGCGAAGCGGCCGGGTCGTCAGTAGGATTTGCCACTGTTGGCTTCCTCGTCATCCACAAGCGTCAGGCCACCCGCATCCGCAGCGACGGACCCATCCCGCTTGCTTTCGAGCTTCACGCGCAGTCTCAGCTCGTTCTTGGAATCCGCGTTCCGCAGGGCCTCTTCGTAGGTGATGAAGTTCGCCTCGTAGAGATCGAAAAGGGCCTGGTCGAAGGTCTTCATGCCGATACGCGTCGAACGCGACATGACTTCCTTGATCTGCGTCACCTCGCCCTTGAAGATGAGGTCGGCGATCAGCGGCGAATTCAGCATGATCTCGGTGGCGGCGATGCGTCCCTGGACACCCTGCCGCGGCACGAGTCGCTGGGAAATCAGCGCCCGCAGGTTCAGCGACAGGTCCATCAGGAGCTGCTCGCGGCGATCCTCCGGGAAGAAATTGATGATGCGGTCCAGTGCCTGGTTGGAACTGTTGGCATGCAAAGTCGCCAGCACGAGATGGCCCGTTTCGGCGAACTGGATGCCGTATTCCATCGTCTCGCGGTCGCGGATTTCGCCGATGAGGATCACGTCCGGCGCCTGGCGCAGCGTGTTCTTCAGCGCGTTCGCCCAGCTGTCGGTGTCGACACCGACCTCGCGGTGGGTGACGACGCAGTTCTTGTGTGGATGGATGTACTCGACCGGGTCCTCGATCGTGACGATATGGCCCCGGGAGTTCTCGTTGCGCACGCCGACCATCGCAGCGAGCGTCGTGGACTTGCCGGACCCGGTACCGCCCACGATGATGACGAGGCCGCGCTTGGCCATCACCACGTCCTTCAGGATCGGCGGCAGGTCGAGTTCCTCGACGGTCGGGATCTTGGCGTTGATAAGACGCAGAACCGCGCCGGGGTACCCCTGCTGGACGAAGGCGCTGGCGCGGAAGCGACCGATTCCGACGGGCGCGATGGCGAAATTGCACTCTTTGGTCGCGTCGAATTCCTTCGACTGCCGGTCGTTCATGATCGACCGCACCAGCACAGCGGACTCATCCCCCGTCAGCCGCCGGTCCGACTGCGGCCGGATCTCCCCATCCACCTTCAGGGCGGGCGGAAATCCGGCGGTAATGAAGAGGTCCGAGGCCTTGAGGTCGACGACGCGACGCAGGAGATCCTGCATCAGTTTGATGGCTTGTTCGCGTTCCATGTTCTCCCCTGTCCGGCCTCAGACCGCGTCCTTGTTCTGGGCCTTGTAGCGGGCCTCTTCCTTCGACACGAGTCCCTTGGACACCAGCTCGGTGAGGCACTGATCGAGTGTCTGCATGCCCTGCGCCTGGCCGGTCTGGATGGACGAATACATCTGGGCGACCTTGCCTTCCCGGATCAGGTTCCGGATCGCCGGCGTGCCGATCATGATTTCGTGGGCGGCGACCCGGCCACCACCGATCCGCTTGAGCAGGGTCTGGGAGATGACCGCCCGCAGCGACTCGGAGAGCATCGAGCGAACCATTTCCTTTTCGGCGGCCGGGAACACGTCGACGATGCGGTCGATGGTCTTGGCGGCCGAACTGGTATGCAGCGTGCCGAAGACCAGATGACCCGTTTCGGCCGCCGTGAGTGCGAGGCGGATCGTTTCCAGGTCGCGCATTTCGCCCACGAGGATGACGTCCGGGTCTTCGCGGAGCGCGGACCTCAGGGCCTCGGCGAATCCGAGCGTGTCGCGATGGACCTCACGCTGGTTGATCAGGG
>JBEEKA010000024.1:0-4653 GCA_041168985.1 Pseudomonadota bacterium
AGCAGCGGGCACAGCGCGAAGCTCAGGTTGGCGCTGTTGAGCATCTCGATGCAGGCCGCGCCGATGGCCTTGGGCAGGCCCTGGCCGCCGAACTCGGGCGGGTGCTGCAGGCCTTGCCAGCCGCCTTCGGCAAACTGGCGGAAGGCGTCCTTGAAGCCCGGCGTGGTCGTGACCTGGCCGTCCTTCCAGGACGAGGGGTTCTTGTCACCTTCCCAGTTCAGCGGCGCGACGACGTTCTCGTTGAGCCGCGCGCATTCCTCCAGCACGGCCGCTGCCGTCTCCAGGCCGGCCTCCTCGAACGCGGGTATCGCCGTCAGCTGCTCGAGGCCGGCGAGTTCCTTCAGTCCGAACATGAAGTCCTTGACGGGGGCGCGGTAGGTCATGAAACGGTCTCCGGAGCTTGTGGGTGTGGGTGACAGGAAATGCGAAAGGGAACGGACCGACGAGGCTCGCCGACTTGGCTGACACCGGCCGGACATGACAGGGGCGCCACAACGTTGCCGCTGGGCGCCCCGGTTCAGGTCAGCGAACGAGGTCCGCCGAGTCCCTGGAGGCCGTTCAGAGCGACTTGACCAGTTCCGGCACCGCCGCGAACAGGTCGGCCTCCAGGCCGTAGTCGGCCACGCTGAAGATCGGCGCTTCCGGATCCTTGTTGATCGCGACGATCACCTTGGAGTCCTTCATGCCCGCCAGATGCTGGATCGCGCCCGAGATGCCGGCGGCGATGTAGAGCTGCGGCGCGACGATCTTGCCGGTCTGGCCGACCTGCCAGTCGTTGGGCGCGTAGCCGGCATCGACGGCGGCGCGGCTCGCACCAAGCGCCGCGCCGAGCTTGTCGGCCAGCGGCGTCAGCACTTCATTGAACTTGTCGCTGCTGCCCAGTGCCCGGCCACCGCTGACGATGATCTTGGCGGCGGTCAGCTCGGGGCGGTCGTTCTTCGCGATCTCGCTGCCGACGTAGCGGCTGCTGGCCGATTCGGCCACGGCGGCCACCGACTCGACGGCGGCGCTGCCACCGGTCGTTGCGGCCGCATCGAAGGCGGTGCCGCGCACGGTGATCACCTTGACCGCATCGGCGCTCTGCACCGTCGCGATCGCGTTGCCGGCGTAGATCGGGCGCTCGAAGGTGTCGGCGCTGACCACGGCGGTGATGTCGCTGATCTGCGCGACGTCCAGCAGCGCGGCCACGCGCGGGGCGGTGTTCTTGCCGCCGGCCGTGGCCGGGAAGAGGATGTGGCCGTAGGCACCGGCCAGGGCGACGACCTGCGGCGCCAGCGCCTCGGCCAGACCATGCGCGAGGCTGGCGCCATCGGCGTGGATCACCTTGGCCACACCGGCCACCTGGCTCGCCTGCTGAGCCACCGCGGCCGCGTTGTGGCCGGCCACGAGGACGTGGACCTCACCGAGCTTCGAGGCCGCGGTGACGACGTTCAGCGTCGCCGCCTTCAGGGTGTTGTTGTCGTGTTCGGCAATGACGAGGACAGCCATCTCAGATCACCTTCGCTTCGTTCTTCAGCTTGTCGACCAGGGCCGCGACATCGGCCACCTTGATGCCCGCCTTGCGACCGGCCGGCTCGGCGACCTTCAGCGTCTTCAGGCGCGGCGTGACGTCCACGCCCAGATCGGCCGGGCTGACCTTGTCCAGCGGCTTCTTCTTGGCCTTCATGATGTTGGGCAGCGTCACGTAACGCGGCTCGTTCAGGCGCAGGTCGGTCGTGATGACGGCCGGCAGCGACAGGCTCAGCGTCTCCAGGCCGCCGTCGATCTCGCGCGTCACCTGGGCACGGCCGTCGGCCACCTCGACCTTGGAGGCGAAGGTGGCCTGCGGGAGGTTCGTCAGCGCGGCCAGCATCTGGCCGGTCTGGTTGCAGTCGTCGTCGATCGCCTGCTTGCCCAGGATGATCAGGCCGGGCTGTTCCTTGTCGACCAGCGCCTTCAGCAGCTTGGCCACGGCCAGCGGCTGCAGCTCGGCATCGGTCTCGACATGGATGGCGCGATCCGCACCGATCGCCATGGCGGTGCGCAGCGTCTCCTGGCATTGGGTGACACCGCAGGAGACGGCGATGACCTCGGTCACGACGCCCTTTTCCTTCAGTCGGACGGCTTCCTCGATCGCGATCTCGTCGAACGGGTTCATGCTCATCTTGACGTTGGCGATGTCCATGCCCGTGCCGTCGCTCTTGACGCGCACCTTGACGTTGTAGTCGACCACCCGCTTGACGGGGACGAGTGCTTTCATCGGTCTCTCTCCAATGGCCTGTGGTGAATCACGGCCGGCATTCTATGGGGCCGCTGCAGGGGCTTGTCGCACCCATGAAACAGAATCGAACGATCGTTCTATTTTAGGAATAAACCCAAGCGTGCTGCAAGGTGGCGGTTGCAGGAGCCGTTGCTAGACTGCCTCGCCCTTCGAACCCACGATGAATCACCCTGCCCTCGCACGTCCCTCGACCATCCCGGTGCCACGCATCGGCGTGTTCGACTCCGGCCTGGGCGGCCTGTCGGTGCTGCGTTGCCTGCATCAACTCAGGGACGACGCGCACCTCGTCTACGTCGCCGATTCGGGTCATGCACCCTATGGCGACAAGTCGGTGGAATTCATCGTGGCGCGTTCGCTGCGCATCGCCGATTTCCTGGTCGAACAGGGCATGGACCTGCTGGTGGTGGCCTGCAACACGGCCACGGCAGCCGCGGTCAAGGCCTTGAGAGCGGCGCATCCGGTGTTGCCCATCGTCGGCGTGGAACCCGGCATCAAGCCCGCCACCCTGCGCACCCGCAATGGCCGCATTGGCGTGCTGGCCACGGAAGGCACGCTCAACAGCGAACGATTCAGGCTGCTGGCGCAGGCCCATGCCGACCAGGTCGAGCTGACCCTGCAGGCCGGCATCGGACTGGCGGCCGCCATCGAAGGCCACGCCCTGGACAGCGACGAGGTGCGGGGCTGCGTGGAGCGCTGCTGTCGTCCCTTGCGGGCGGCCGGCGTGGACACCGTCGTGCTGGGCTGCACCCACTACCCGCTGGTCGCCGAACTGATCGCCCGGCAATTCGATCCGAACGTGGCGCTGATCGACACCTCGGCCGCCATCGCCCGCCGCACCCTCGACCTGCTGCCGAAGGCGCCGGCAGGAAACACCCAGGTCGGCAAGGAAGGGCTGACGCTGTGGAGCAGTGGCGATCCCGCCGTTCTGGGCCGGGCTTGCGAACGTTGGCTCGGTATCTCGCGTGTCGCGCAAACCCTGCCGCCGCGCTGGTCCACGATCGACGTGGACGCTGCACTGGTGCCCGGGACGGGACTCGAACCCGTACGCCCTGTAAAAGGCGGCGGATTTTAAGTCCGCTGTGTCTACCGGTTTCACCACCCGGGCGGTGGTCCTGATGTTCGGAGTATCCGGAAATCAGTTCCAGAAACGCGAAAGGCCGTCGAAATGACGGCCTCTCACGATCAAGACTGGAGCGGGAAACGAGACTCGAACTCGCGACCTCAACCTTGGCAAGGTTGCGCTCTACCAACTGAGCTATTCCCGCAAAAATACTGCCACTGCTGCCGAGCCCCTGACCACCAGATACTGGAGGCGCGGAGTGGAGTCGAACCACCCTGGACGGATTTGCAATCCGCTGCATAACCGCTTTGCTACCGCGCCGCAGGCTCGACCTGGGAATCCTGACCGGAGCGCTTTCCTCTTGAGAAGGCTATCCGTCGAATTCCAAATTCTGGAGCGGGAAACGAGACTCGAACTCGCGACCTCAACCTTGGCAAGGTTGCGCTCTACCAACTGAGCTATTCCCGCATTTCTTTCAGCGAAGCGGCTTGGCGATATACGCGTTTGCTGCTTTGCATCGAGACTGAAAGTATAGAAGGAAATCGACGGATGCTGCAAGCCCCTCCGCCGATTTTTTTGCCTCAGTGCTTGGTGGCGTCCGCCACGACCGGTGCAGCAGCATCGGCAGCGGGCTTGGCCTCCTCGACCTTGGCTTCCTCCTCGGGCAGGGCCACAGGCGCCCTCACCAGTGCGATCTCAAGGACCTTGTCGATCCACTTGACCGGCACGATCTCGAGCTGGCTCTTCACGTTGTCCGGGATCTCCGCGAGGTCCTTCGCGTTCTCCTCCGGGATCAGCACTGTCTTGATGCCGCCGCGGTGGGCCGCGAGCAGCTTCTCCTTCAGGCCGCCGATCTCGGTGACTTCACCCCGCAGCGTGATTTCGCCGGTCATCGCAACGTCCGCCCGCACCGGGATGCCGGTCAGCGCCGACACGAAGGCCGTCGTCATCGCCGCGCCGGCACTCGGGCCGTCCTTCGGCGTCGCGCCATCGGGCACGTGGATGTGGATGTCACGCTTCTCGAACAGCTCGTCCGTGATGCCCAGTCGCCGCGAACGGCTGCGCACCACTGTGCGGGCAGCCTCGACCGACTCCTTCATCACGTCGCCGAGCGAACCGGTGCGGATGATCCCGCCCTTGCCCGGCATCACGGTGGCCTCGATGGTCAGCAGGTCACCGCCGACCTCGGTCCACGCCAGGCCGTTGACCTGGCCAACCTGATCCTGCTTCTCGGCCTGGCCGAAGCTGTAGCGCCGAACGCCCAGGAAGTCGCCGATGTTCTCGCCGGTCACCTGCACGGTGCCTTCGTACTTCTTCAGCGCCAGGCCCTTCA
>JBEEKA010000025.1:0-9937 GCA_041168985.1 Pseudomonadota bacterium
CGGGTCGGCGCAGGCTGCGGTAGCCACCGCGGTCGGGCTTGGGGCCGAGCTGGACCTCGACGCCGCCATCCATCTGGACCACGGCGACAGTGAGCAGTCCGCGATGCGCGCGATCCGCGGCGGGTTCAGCAGCGTCATGTACGACGGCTCCCATCTGCCGCTCGAGCAGAACATCGCCAATACGCGTCGCGTCGTGGAGCTCGCCCATCACGTGGGCGTGACGGTCGAGGCCGAGATCGGCACCATCGGCATGACCACGGAATTCGGCGAACACATCGAGAACGCCCACCTGTCCGACCCGGACTCGGCCGAGAAGCTGGCCGCGACCGGCATCGATTGCCTGGCGGTGGCCATCGGCAATGCCCATGGTTTCTATACCGAGACGCCGGAACTGCGTTTCGACCTGGTCGAGGAAATCGTCCGCCGCGTGTACATCCCCCTTGTCCTGCACGGTGGTACCGGTATTCCGCCCGAGCAGATCCGCCGCGCCATCTCCATGGGCGTCGCCAAGGTCAACGTGGGTACGGCCCTGCGATACGCCTTCGTGTCCGCCGTGAAAGAACTGTGCGACACCGAGCCGGTCAAGGATCTCGCGCTGATGACCCTTGGAAACGCGGGCATGAAGAGGATGGCCGGCGTGGTTCGCGAACACATCGAAATCTTTGGTTCGGCCGGGAGGCTGGCATGATTACGCCCAGGATCAAGAACGTCGAAGTCCATCTCGTCTCCGCGCCGGTGCCCCAGGGCCTCGCCGATTCCACGCGCAAGGTCGAAACGGTGGGCATGCTGGTGGTGCGCGTGCAGACCGACCAGGGGCACGAGGGCGTCGGTGTGACCTACCACGAGGTGGGCGGCCAGGCCATCAAGGCCTTGATCCTGCATGACATGAAGCCGCGGCTCATCGGACGGGATCCCTTCGACACGGACGTCATCTGGCGCGAATTCTTCGCCATATTCCGTGGCGTGGGCCGGAAGGGTCTGATGTTCTGTGCCCTGAGCGCGATCGATTTCGCTCTCTGGGACATCAAGGGCAAGGCGCTCGACATGCCGCTCTACCGCCTGATGGGCGGCGGCCGCAAGCGCATACCGGTGTATGCCAGCGGCGGATGGACCACCTACGACGACGACCAGTTGGTCGACGAGATGAAGGACATGGTCCGACAGGGCTACCGCATGGTGAAGTTCAAGGTGGGCGTGGAGGGTGGCGCCAACCCGAACCGCGACGTGGTGCGCGTGCGCAAGGTGCGCGAGGCGCTCGGTCCCGACATCGGCATGATGCTGGATGCCAACAATGCCTGGGACGCCGGCACGGCCCTCCAGTTCATCAACCGGGTGCGCGAGTACAACCCGATGCTGCTTGAAGAGCCGGTGTTCGCCGATGACATCCCCGGTCTGGCCCGCTACAAGCGCGGCACCGACATTCCGCTCGCGACGGGTGAGCACGAATACACGAAGTACGGCGTACGGGATCTGCTGCTGGCTGAGGCGGCCGATATCGTCCAGGTCGACGGTGCGCGGGCGGGTGGCTACACCGAGATGCTCAAGTGCGCCGCTTTGGCCGAGGCCTGGAACGTCAAGTTCGCGCCGCACGCGATGGAACACATCCACATTCCGCTGGGCAGTGCGATCAGCAATGTGCCGTTTCTCGAGCGCCTGCGGTTGTTCGAGAACATCACGCACAGCGTGTACCTGAACGCGCAGGTGCCGACCGACGGCCACCTCGACGTGATCGAGGCGCCGGGCCATGGCCTGCAGCTCAACATGGACTTCATCCTCCAGCATCAGGAGTAAGCGACATGAAGATGATTCTTGGCGCCGGCCCGGCCGACGCATCGGATGGCAAGACGCGCCCCGTCATCAACCCGGCCAACGGCCTGCAGATCGACACCGTCCCGGAGGCTACGCTGGAAGACGTGCATCGGGCCGTGTCCGTCGCCGTCGAAGCGCAGAAGGCCTGGGCCGCGCTGCCGACCCGTCTGCGCACCGCGAAGCTGCGCAAGGCGGCCGGCATTTTCCGCGAGCGCCGCCGGGAACTCGGGCACCTGCTGTCCACCGAAACAGGCAAGCCCTACGAGGCCGAGGCGGTGTGGGAGTTCGACTCTGTCGCGCACGTGCTGGAAGCCAGCTGCGAGGTCGCCACGCACCATTACGGCACGACCATGCCGATCGGCATCGAGTCCGGTTACGACGACGACCTGCAGATGACGATCCCCGGCCCGCGCGGCGTGATCGCCTGCGTCGTGCCGTTCAACTTCCCGGTCGCGCTGTGGGCCTTCAAGGTCGGTGCTGCGCTGGCTGCGGGCAATGCGTTGGTGGTCAAGGCCCCGTCCTACGACCCGCTGGCAGTTATCAAGTGCCACGAGATCCTGATCGAGGCCGGCGTGCCCGCTGAGGTGATCCAGTGCCTGACCGGCGCCGGTGCTCGCGTGGGCAACGCGCTTGTGGCTGATCCTCGCATCGACGCGATCAATTTCACCGGCAGCACCGAGACCGGCGTGGCCATCGCCCGAATGGCAGCCGAGAATCTGACGCCTTACTACTTCGAGCTCGGTGGCAATGACGCGCTGGTGATCTGCGAGGACGCCGATCTGGACCTGGCAGTCTCGGAGGCCGGCGACAAGTCGCGCAATTCCGGCCAGGCCTGCACCGCATCCAAGCGTTTCATCGTGCACAATTCGATCAAGCAGCGATTCATCGAGCGGCTGATCGACGAGCGCCTCTCGAAGCTGGTGTTGGGCGATCCACTCGACCCGGCCACCACGATGGGTCCGATCATCGCGCAGTCGGCCGCCAACGAAATCGACCGTCAGGTGCGGCACACGGTCTCGCAGGGCGGCAAGCTGGTGTTCGGCGGCAGCCGGCGCAACAGCTACGCGTTCTTTGAACCGACTGTCATCAGCGACGTCAATCCGGGTGCCGACATCGCCCGCGACATGGAAGTCTTCGGCCCGGTCTGGCCGATCATCGGTTTCGACACGGTCGACGAGGCCGTGGCGATTCACAACAACAGCCGCTATGGCCTGGGCGGCGGCATCATCAGCCGCGACTACAAGCAGGCGCTTCGCATGGCGCACCGGATGCGCACTGGCCATGTTGCCATCAACGCCTCGGGCGGCTTTCGCGCCGCCGAACTGCCTTTCGGTGGCGGCAACAAGGCCAGCGGCAACAGCCGCGAATCGATGTCCGAGGTGATGCGCGAGGTCACGCAGCAGAAGTCCATCATTTTCCGCTACGTCTTGGCCGACAAGTAGCCCGGGCCGGCCGCCGTCATGTCATCCAAGGTGTTCGCTGGGATCGACATCGGTTCCGCCAGCGTGCGCGTCGGCCTGTACGACGCGACGGGCCATCGGCTGGCGTTTTGCGTCCGGCCGATCCAGCAATTCCGGCCGCGCGACCTGTTTGTCGAGCAGTCATCGGCGGATATCTGGAGCGCCATCTGCTCGGCGATGCGCGCCGCGCTCGCCGACGCGGGCGTCGCGCCGGAAACCGTCGTGGCGATCGGCGTTGACGCCACCTGCTCGCTGGTGGCGGTGGGTGAGGGAGGAACGTCGGTCTCCGTCGCCGAGGACGGCGACGCGGCCCGCGACATCATCATGTGGATGGACCACCGCGCCGGGACGGAGGCCGAGATCCTCAATGCGACGCGGGATCCCGCACTGGCCTACGTGGGCGGTGCGGTGTCCATCGAGATGGAGCTGCCCAAGATCCTCTGGATCAAACGCCACCTGCCGGAACGTCATGCGCAGGTGGAGCGCTACTTCGACCTGGCGGACTACGTCGTATGGCGGCTTACGGGGTCCGATGTCGCGAGCGTCTGCGCGCTCGGTTGCAAATGGAACTGGCTGGCGCACGAACAACGTTTCTCCGACTCACTGCTGGCTGCGGTAGACCTGTCTGAACTGCCGGGCATAGTGCCCGCCCGCGTGTTGCCCGTGGGCTCCGTGGCGGGAGGGTTGTCGTCCTCAGCGGCTTCGGAACTCGGCCTCCCGCCCGGTGTGCGCGTGGCCACGGGAATCATCGATGCGCACGCCGGTGGCGTGGCGCTGGTGGGCGCGGCGCCCGCCGGCGCGCTGGCGCTCATCACCGGCACCTCCAGCTGCCACATGGTGGCGAGCGAGCGGGCCGTCATGGTTCCAGGCGTCTGGGGCCCGTACTACGGCGCCATGCTGCCGGGACTCTGGCTCAGCGAAGGCGGACAGAGCGCGACCGGTGCGTTGCTCGACTGGACGCTGCGCCAGCACTCGGGTTACGCAGCCATCGAAGCCGAGGCCGCGCGCGACGGCACCACGGCGTATGACGTCCTGAACCGACACGTGGCCGCACTGCAGGCACGCGAGCCCTGGCCTTCGGCCCACCTGCATGTATTGCCGGACCATCATGGCAACCGTTCTCCGCGGGCCGACGCCGAGGCGCGCGGCAGCCTTGTCGGCCTGAGCCTCGAGGAGGGCCCCGACGCGCTCGCGCGGCTGTATTTGGCCACGATCGAGGCGATCGCCTACGGGACGCGCCACGTGATCGAAACAATGAACGCTGCCGGCCACGGGATCCGACGCGTCGTGATGTGCGGCGGCGGAACCAAGAACCCGCTGATGCTGAGGGTGCATGCCGATGCCCTCGGGCTGGATATCCAGCTCGCCGAGGATGACGACGCGGTCACGCTCGGCGCAGGCGTGCTGGCAGCGGCGGCGTCCGGTGAGTTCCGCGATATCGCTTCGGCCGCGACCGCCATGGTCAGGCCGGGCGGCTGCGTGGCCGCCGACCCCGCGCAGCGTGCCTACCACGACGCCAAGTACCAGGTGTTTCTCGACCTTTACGACTCGCAGCGCGCGGCGCGCGCGGCGATGTCCTCGTTCCACTGAAAACAGGAAGCCCGCCATGCTCAACCTCCGACTCCCCGCGGCGCCGGCCCAGGTCTCCCCCGCGCGCGACGAAGTGCTGTTCGTCACCAACGCCGACCTGCGCGAAAGCGCGAACGTGGTCTGCTGGCCGGTCGAAGCAAAATACGAGGCATTGCTGAACCAGGCGCTGGCCAGCCTTGGCAAGACCGCACGGCGCGCGCATCCGGTCAAGTCGGAGCGAAAGCATGGCTTCATCGCCGGACAGCGCGAGGGATCCGACATCTTCGCCTCGATCGATCCGGAGGCCCCGGTCATCGTGCTGCTGACCGCGTGGCAGTACTCCCACCACATCGCCCCGTCGCTGGTCACGCATCGTGGCCCGGTGCTGCTGTTGGCGAACTTCGATGGCACATGGCCGGGACTGGTCGGGATGCTGTGCATGGCCGGCACGCTCACGTCGCTGGGCAGGAGCTATTCGCGCCTGTGGTCAGAGAACTTCGACGACGCCTTCTTCCTTGATGGCCTGAAGTCATGGCTCGAGACCGGTACGATCCGGCACGACCTGGGCTACCTCACCGACGTGTCCGCCGCACATCCGGTGATGCGCACCGAGGCGGGAAAACTCGGCGCAGCGGTGGGCGAATGGTCCTTGCGTAACAAGGAGATCATGGGACTGTTCGACACCTTCTGCATGGGCATGATGAATGGCGTGTTCCCACAGAAGGCCCTGTGCGACATCGGCATGCCGCTCGAGGGGTTGTCGCAGTCCGACCTGCTGGTCGAGATGGCCAAAGTACCGGACGAGCTGCGAGAGCAGTGCCTCGCCTGGTACGAGGCGCGCGGAATGAAGTTCCGCTTCGGCACGGATCCGACCCAGGAACTGACACGCGAGCAGGTCAAGGAGCAGTGCGCCATGCTGATCGCCTTGGCGCGCTACGCCGACCGCTTCGGGCTCAGTTGCGTGGGCGTGCAGTACCAGCAGGGTCTGGCCCGCTGCTGCGCGGCGTCCGACTTCGCCGAGGGCGCGATCGGCAATGCAGAACGGTTCCCGGTTCCCGCCGAGGACGGACGCATCATCCGCGAGGGCAAGCCGATACCGTGCGTCAACGAGGTCGACATGGGCACGGCCATCCCGCAGCTGATGATGTTCCGCTTGCTCGATGCCCTGGGACTGCCATCCGAGACCACGCTGCACGACATCCGTTGGGGCAGTGAGTTCGAAGGCCAGTTCATCTGGGACTTCGAGATCTCGGGAGCGGTGCCGTTCAGCCACCTCAAGGGAGGAATCGCCGGCGCCACGGGCTACCGCCAGCCGCCGATGTACTTCCCCAGGGGCGGATCCACCATCACCGGGCAGGGGAAGGCGGGGCGCATCCTGTGGGCGCGGGCCCACTACGAAGGTACGGGCGTCATCCTGCACGTGGGCACCGGCCGCGCCGTGGAACTGCCCGAGGCCGAGTTCGAGCGCCGCCGTCGTGCCACCTGCTATGAGTGGCCCATGGTCAACGTGGTGCTCGACGGGGTCGGTCGCGACCAATTGATGGCGGGCCACGAGTCGAACCACATCACCATCGCCTATGTCGACGAGGACAAGTTGCCCGACGTGGTGCGCGCCCTCGTGGCCCAGGCCGTCACACGCAACGTGAAGGTGAAGGTCGCAGGGACCGCGGCGCAGAACCTGTAAGACGCGCCGTACGCGGGGCCGGTGTCCTGGCTAGCGCCGGACCCGCGCGATGGAGGCGCGCAGCACGATCTCGTAGGGCAGTAGCACGTCCTCTTCCCGTCGCGCGCTCCGGTCGGCGCGCCAGTCCTTGACCGCCTGATTGAGTACCTCGACCGCGCGGTCCGTCATGGCGACGGCATCCTGCCGAACGGTGGTCAGCGCGGGCCAGACCTGCTCGGCTATCGGGGAATCGTCGTAACCGACGACGGACAGTGACTCGGGAACCGCAATACCGCGGCGATGCGCAGCGGCGATGACGCTGGCCGCAAGGGTGTCGTTGGCGGCGAAAACGGCCGTGATCCGCGGCTCTCGCTGCAGAAGCGCATCGGCCGCCTGCAGTCCCTCCTGGAACCGGAAAATGCTGCGCGCCTGGAGTTCAGGCCGCGGCGAAAGTCCCCGCGCCTTCAGCGCGGCGAAATACCCTTCGCGGCGCGCGATGCACCCTGACTGGGAATCTGGACCGGATAGGTAGGCGATCTTCGTGTGCCCCAGTTCCAGCAGCATCGAGACAATCTCGAACGCCGCCTGGCGTTCGTCGCTGCGAACCGAGGACATGCCCGCCAGAGGGTGGCCCGTGGCGATCGCAACGGCGGGTACTGGTAAGTGCTTGCCCGCGTAGGTCTCGGCCGCGAACTCGGCAATCGGGGAGGGCAGCAGCAGTCCCTCGATTCCGGAGTCGACCATCCGCTTCAGGCTCCGGCGGAAGGCGGCGGGGTCGCCCGGTTCCGCCAGCTGGATCGAAATATCGGCCCGCAGACGCACAGCGGCCGCGAGTGAACCGGCGAACAGGGAGCCCGCGAACTGGTTTCGCGCGCTCGAATACAGCAGACCAAATCGACCGTGCGCTACGCCGGCGAGTTCCTGCGCGGCCCGGTTTGGCACATAGCCAAGTGATTTGATCTTGGAGAGCACCCGCCGGCGAGACGCTTCGCCCACGTTCGGCCTGTTATGGATGACGTTCGAGACCGTCATCATCGAAACGCCCGCGGCTTCGGCGACCTCTTTGATGGTCACTTTGCCTGGGCGTCCGGGGCCGCGTCGTTCCCGTGTCTTGCTTGTCACCGGCCGGATGTTACTCGCGAGAGCGTCGCGGTGCAGAAGTCGCTCAGAAATGGCCCACCCGATGGTGAAATACAGACGTGCAACAGTGAAAGGCAGTACGGATGTTTCCGGCATTTGAGTTCATCGTGCCGGATTGGGCGTGCGTGGCAGAGGAGGACGCTGCAAGCGCGTAGGCCTAGAACCGCCCGATGTGCTCCTGTAACTCGTTGCCGACCTTTATTTTCGGCCAACGCATGACGTTAAGCGAAGTGCCAGCGGGGAAAAGGCTGGCAGCGCGGTTGCTTTGAGCAACGGAAAGCACAAGCCGCTTGCCGTTAGCGACCCAATCGGCATTTTCCCTTTTATGGGCTACTCGCCCAAAACGATCAAATAATGCCCGGCTCCGGCCAAGTTAGACGACCGGTAACGCCGCCTGAAAACCGCATTGCAGCAATCTGAACCAAGCAGTCCGATCGTCGTTAAAGAGTTTATAAATCAGCAAGTTACGAACTATTCCCCGCTGGAGAAGCGGCACGCCCTGGGAAAATCGCACCTTATGCGCACTTTTCATGCGGAAAGTCGCAGCTTACGCGTGCGAATGGTCGCGACTTATGGTGATCGGTTCATCGGTAAGCGATTGATTTTGTTGGAAGGTGGTCGCAAGTTATGCGTACGCCTACACCATCAGCGGTCCGGCCGGTGCAGTTCCCGCAAGACCTTCCAAGTCGATGTGTCGAGTTCCCAGGCTCGGCCTTCTTCATCGACTCCTGCGTAGACAACCGAGAATTCCTCGCGGATATCTTCCGCCATCTGCAGGGCCAGTTCCTCGAGGTATTCGTGGCTTTTCGTCCGAACCAGGTCATCGATGTCCTGTTCGATCTCTTCGCGCGTTGAAAGCCGAATCCCGCTTCCCGATAACGTCACGAAGTCGCCGCATTGCGTGGCGATCACTTCCACGTATCCCGTGGCCTTGATGGAAATCTCGTTCACGGCGTCCTCCAAGCCTTCCGGTCAGGAGATGGTGACGCGGCGCTGTCTCGGAAATCGAGGCGGTTTCTTTGGAATCAGCGCTTCTTCAGAATGGCGAAGGCAAAGGCCTGCGACGAGCCCCAGGGTGTCGTGTGCGTCTCGTGCTGCTGTCCTGCGAGTACGCGGCGGCGTCCGCGGGTTCGATCAGGAAGTGCAGCACGGCGCGGTCGTGCCACAGGTCGAAGGCGCCGGTTGGCGGCGGCACGTCACGCACCAGCGTCGAGGCACCGGCGCCCACGTCGATCACACGTGATCCGGTGTGAAGGCCGACCTGCCGCAGCAGAGCGAGCGACGTGGCGAGTTGCGGCGCGTGCCAGCTGACGGCATCAGGGGCCTTGCTGCGATAGAAGTTTTCCCAGTGTTCGCGGCGATCGGTGGTCATGGGTTTACTGTGGCACGATCCGGTCGCATGAGTCCGCTCCCCGAAGCCGTCGTCACCATCATCCGCCGTCAGGGGCGCATGCTCGTCATCCAGCGCGGGCCGGATTCCATGCTGCCCAGTTACTGGAGCCCGCCTAGCGGTCGCATCGAGCCCGGCGAGTCGCAGCCGCAGGCCGTCGTGCGCGAGATGCGCGAAGAACTGGGGCTCGAGGTCAGGCCGATTCGCAAGGCCTGGGAATGCCTGACGGATGACGGCGGGTTCCGACTGCACTGGTGGGTCGTGGACGAAGAGGGTGCGGCGATCTCGCCGGCGCCGGGGGAAGTGGCCGGCATCCGCTGGGTAGATGCGGAGGGATTCCTGGGGATGGAACCCACCTTTGCGGGCGATCGACGTTTCTTCCGCGAGGTCTGGCCGGGACTGGACTGAGCCCGGGGCTCAGGTTGCCTTGTCCTCGTCCTTCAGGATCTCGTTCGATACGAAACCGACGATCGCGAGTTTGTCCGTGCGCTGCAGGTCGCGGAACTCCAGTCCGTACTTGCCGCGCTGTCCGTCGGCGCCCGGTTCAGCGCTGCGCACCTCGGCACTGACCTTCATTTCGACCGGCACCCCTTCCACCTCGAACGCCACGTCGATGTCCTTGATGACATCGCCTGGTTTCAGGGCCCTGCGGGTCTCGACCAGCGCGCCATGGGCGCCCAGGTCGCGGATCACGCAGGTGTGCTGCGACTCGTCTACCGACATGCGGGTGGGCAGTTCGACGCGGCTGCGGACGGAACTGCGGATCGTGGCGCGCTCCACGACAGCCGGATAGGCCAGGTACAGCAGTGGAGCCGTCGTCTGTGCCGCCGTCATGATGCTGGTGCGGAACGCAAAGGCCGACTTGCCGCGGAAGGCGCGGCAGATGACATCCTCGCGGGCTTTCAG
>JBEEKA010000026.1:0-5767 GCA_041168985.1 Pseudomonadota bacterium
CTCGTCGAACGCTCGATATCGACCGTCGTGAATGCGCTCGCGGAGGCGAGCGTGCTGGTGGTCGTGCTGTTGTTCCTCTTCCTCGGCAACCTGCGCGCGGCGGTCGCTGTCGTGCTGATCCTGCCGCTGGCCTCGCTTGCGACCTTCCTGATGATGCGCCTGTATGGCCTGTCCGCGAACCTGATGTCGCTCGGCGGTCTTGCCATCGCCATCGGCATGCTCGTGGACGCCGCCGTCGTCGTGGTCGAAAACGTCGAAGCCCATCAGGCCGAGGGCCACACCGGCGTCGTACTGCCACGCCTGCACCGCATCTACCGTGCAGCAGCCGAGGTCGCGGTCCCGGTGACATCCGGCATCGCGGTCATCGTGATCGTATTCCTGCCGCTGCTGACCCTGCAGGGGCTGGAAGGCAAGCTGTTCGCGCCGGTGGCGCTCACCATCGTCTTCGCGCTGCTGTCGTCGCTGCTGCTTTCGCTCACCGTGATCCCGGTGGCGACATCGTGGCTGCTGTCCGACCACCATGCCGGCACGCCACGCTTCGTGGCCTGGCTCGAATCGCGGTACGGGACACTGCTGGACTGGACGCTGGCCCGCGACAAAGGGGTCTACGGTGTCGCTATCGGCGGCATGCTGGCCGCGGTGGTGCTGTTCAACTTCGTCGGCAAGTCCTTCATGCCGACGATGGACGAGGGCGACATCGTGATCCAGCACGAGAAGCTGCCGTCGATCGGGCTCGCCCGTTCGGCGCGAACGGACCTCGATATCCAGCGCGCGGTGATGGCGGAGGTGCCCGAGGTCCAGACCTTCATCGCGCGCGTGGGATCCGACGAACTCGGACTCGATCCTATGGGCACGAACGAAACCGACGGCTTCGTGAAGCTGAAACCGCGCGACGAGTGGCGCGTCAAGGACAAGAACTGGGTCATCGACGAGATCCGCAAGGTCACGGACCGCTTCGCCGGCGTGAACGTGAGTTTCACGCAGCCGATCGAGATGCGCGTTTCGGAACTCATCTCCGGCACCCGCGGCGATCTCGCGATCAAGGTCTATGGCCCGGACCTGGACACGCTCAACGGGATGGCCCGTCGCATCGTGGGTGTCCTGGAATCGATTTCCGGCAGCGAGGACGTCACGGCCGGCCTCAACGAGGGCGTGCAGTACCTGCAGATCCAGCTCGATCGTGTCGCCACCGGCCGCGCCGGACTGTCCGTGGCTGCGGTGCAGGACGACCTGCGCGCGCTCGTCGAAGGCCGACAGGTCGGCGTCGTCATCGAGCAGGGCCGCCGCCTTCCGCTGTTGCTCCGCGGGGGCGAATCGCTCAATGACACCCCTGAAACCTTCACGCAGGTCCGTTTCCCGCTCGGCAACGGCGTCGCCATGCCCCTGTCCGAACTGGCGCAGCTCGTGCCGACGGAAGGACCGGTGCGCGTGGAGCGCGAGAACTCCTCGCGCATGGCGGTGATCCGGTCGAATGTCCGCGGCAGGGACCTCGTCGGTTTCGTCGAAGAGGCCAGGGCGAAAGTCGCAGCGGAAGTACCGCTCCAGACTGGGTACCGCATGACCTGGGGCGGCAGTTTCGAGAACCAGCAGCGGACTGCGGCACGGCTTGCCGTCGTCGTGCCGATCGCCCTCGCGCTGATCTTCCTGCTGCTGTTCGCCACGTTCGGTTCGGCACGGCAGGCCACGCTGGTCTTTGCGAACATCCCGTTCGCGCTGGTCGGCGGCGTGTTCTCGCTTGCCATCACGCGCGAGTACCTGTCAGTGCCCGCTTCAGTCGGCTTCATCGCCCTGATGGGAATCGCGGTACTCAACGGCCTCGTGCTGATCACCTACTTCAACCAGCTGCGTGCACGGGGGCTCGATGCACAAGAGGTGGTCCGGCAGGGCTCGCTGCGCCGGCTTCGTCCGGTGCTCATGACCGCCAGCATCACGGCCTTCGGGCTCGTGCCGCTGCTTTTCGCGACCGGCCCCGGATCCGAGATCCAGCGACCGCTGGCCATCGTGGTCATCGGCGGGCTGCTGAGCTCCACGGCGCTGACGCTGATACTTCTGCCGAGCCTGTTCCGCCGCTTCGGCATGAGGGCCTGACATGGATTCACCCTATGACTGCCAGCTCTGCCTCGCCTTTCCCGTCGAACTCGAGGAAGACGTGATCGACCTGCTGCGTTCCGAACCCGCACTCGTGCCGGGATTCTCCATCCTGCCCGCCGAAGGCTTCGGTGCCGGCGCACACCTGGGTACCGCGATGGAGCAGGTTCGCGGTCGGGCCCGTCGCCGCCTGGCACAGGTACTGATGCAGAGTCGGAACGTAGAGCCGCTGCTCGATGCATTGAAAGCCCGACTGCAAAGCCGCGAAATGGCCTGGTGGACCGTGCCCGTCACGGGTTTCGGGAGGTTCGCATGAGGCGGGCTCCGGGATGGCTGTGGTTGCCTGTCGCCATTGCGACATCCGTCGGGGCGGCCGAACCGGACTATCCGCCGCTGCTGCCGCCGGATGGCGTCGCACGCCAGGCCCTGCTGCATTCGGTGGGCGTGCAGTCCGGCACGGAGCAGCTCCTGCAGGGTGCTGCGCGCCGTCGCAAGTTCCGTGCGGGACCGTACGAATGGGATGCGGCTGCGATGACGCAGGATCGCAAGGACGCGTCGGGTGCGAAATACTCCGAGCAGCAATACGAGCTGCAGCGCCGCTTCCGGTTCCCCGGCAAAGGCATCATTGATCGCCGCCTGGGCGACGTCGCGCGGGACATCGGCGATAACGCGTACGCCGATGCGTGGCACGAGTCGGCGCGCGGCCTGCTTGCGGAATGGTTTGCCTGGCTGCGGGCGGAAGACGCCGCCGCCTTGCTGGCGGCGCAGGTGGATTTCGGATCACGCGAAGTCGACGCGGTCGCCAGGCGCGTGGCTCGGGGCGATGCGGCACGCATCGACCTGCAGCGCGTCGAGGTCGAGCAGGACCGACTGCTTGCATCGCAGTCCGAGGCGCGCCGCCGGGCGGAAGAGGCGCGTCTTGCCCTGCTGCGCGATTACCCGGAGCTGGACCTGGTTACTCCGGCGCATCACCCGGCACCGGTTGCGCCGCAGGGCAGCGACGAAGAGTGGATCGGCCGCATCGTCGCGGAGAACCACGAAATCGAGCTCGCGCAGGGCCTTGCCGACGAGGCCGAACTTGCTGCGACGCGCGCGCGGCGCGATCGGCTCCCCGACCCCCTGATCGGCCTGCACTACAGCGACAACATCGACCAGAACCGCAGCAACATCGGCCTGCGCATCTCCATCCCGCTGGGGGTCGCCGCACGCAGCGCGGATGCCGCCATTGCGCGGAGCCAGGCCACCATCGCCAGCGCGGAATCGGCGCAGGTCCGGCGGTCGGTCGAATCGACGGCGCGGCTCGACGTGCTGAACGCCCGTTCGATGATCGGCCAGTGGGAGCGGCTGTCCAGCGCCGCCGCCAAGGCGACAGCGGCTGCGGACGCCCTTGGCAGGGCTTACGAAGCGGGGGAGATCGGAGTGGCCGAACTCATCGCGGCCCGTCGCCAGCAACTCGATGCGAAGCTGGAGTCGGGCGCCGCGTCCTATGCGGCGCATGAGTCACTGGCCCGGCTGCGCCTCGACGCGCACCTGGTCTGGGCGCCCAGCCACGAGGAAGGGAAGCCCGGCCACCGGGACCATTGATACACTGCCGGCCATGCGCATCGCCAAACCCATCCTCCTGGTCACGACGCCGCTGGGCCTGGCGATCGGCCTGACGGAGGGCTATCACCTGGCCGGCGGCCTGGTCGTCCTCATGGCCATCATGGTCGCGCTCTTCGGCATCGGCATCCTCGCGATCGTGAGGGCGGTCCGCAGCGAAGCGACCCACGGGCACAAGGGTTCCGGGGGCCCCGCGCCATGACCCAGCTCATCGTCATCGTCGTGCTGGTCGCGATCGTCGGCAGCCTCGGTCAGGCGCTGTTCGCGATGTCCTCGGGTCATGGCGACCCGAAGAAGATGGTGCGGTCGCTCACGCTGCGCGTGGGACTCTCCGTGCTGCTCTTCGGAGCCCTGATGCTGGCCTGGCATTTCGGCCTGATCACGCCCCAGGGTGCAACGCCGGCCGGAACGGTCGTTCCGCGCTGATCCTCGGGGCGTGGAATAAACGCCTTGCCGGATCGTTCTGTCTCCGAGGGCGCACAAGGGGTGTGCCCGTGAAAACCGGAGAAATGACATGAAGGTCAAGACGAACCTGAAGGCTGGCCGCCGGAGCGGAACCCTGCCGGAAGACAGTGCCGTGCATCGGCAGCGCAGGGGCGGACGTCCCGCCTGATTGCCGTTCGACCGCTGTTTCGGCGCTGCACGGGCCGCTGAGGTCTCCTCCGCGGCCCGTTGCTTCGTCCGGCCTGAAACGGGATCAGAGCTTGTCGAGCGCGTCCTGGCCGGCCGCTGCCACCTGCGCATCCTGGCTGGACAGCACGCCGGAAACACCGATCGCGCCGACGATGGCGCCGTCCTTCAAGAGCGGGATCCCACCGTCGACCTTCGTGGCGCCGGGCAGCGACAGCATGTGCACCTTGCCACCGAGGATCGCGTCCTCGAAGGCCTTCGTCGGCCGCTTGAACATCAGCGCCGTGCGGCCCTTTTCCTGGGCCACTACCACAGAGCCCAGCTGCGTACCGTCCGCACGTTCCAGGTAGATCAGATTGCCACCCACGTCGAGGATGGCGATGACGACGTTCCAGCCTTCGGACTGCGCCTTGGCGGAAGCAGCCGCGGCAATCTGCTTGGCATCGGCCAGAGACAGGGTCTTCAGTGTGATCATGAATGCAGCTTCCTTGGGTGGCGTCAGGCGCCGAATCGGGCTTTGTGCTCGCGCCGCCGGCGATGGAGGATGTGTTCGGTGTAGCCGTTGGGCTGTTCACGGCCGAGGAAAACCAGGTCACGCGCCGCCTGGAAGGCAATGCTGCCGGCCAGGTCCGCGGCCATGGGCGTATAGGCGGCATCCCCCGCATTCTGCCGGTCGACGATCGCGGCCATGCGGGCCAGCGTGTCCTCGACCTGCGTGCGGCTGCAGACGCCGTGGTAGAGCCAGTTCGCCACGTGCTGGCTTGAAATGCGCAGCGTGGCGCGGTCTTCCATGAGTCCGACATCATGGATGTCGGGCACCTTGGAGCAGCCGACGCCCTGGTCGATCCAGCGAACCACGTAGCCCAGGATGCCCTGGATGTTGTTGTCGAGTTCGCGCTGCACGTCAGCCGGTGCCGGCAGATCCGTTGCCAGGGGGGCGGTCAGCAGCCGGTCCGTGCCCGGCGTGTCGGCGCCTGCGAGTCCCGCCTGCACGGCGAAGACATCCACGCGATGGTAGTGCAGGGCATGGAGTGCGGCTGCCGTGGGCGAGGGCACCCAGGCGGTGTTCGCGCCCGCCTGCGGATGCGCGATCTTCGTGCGGATCATCTGCGCCATCTGGTCGGGGATGGCCCACATGCCCTTGCCGATCTGGGCGGTGCCGGAGAAGCCGGTCGCGAGGCCGATCTGCACGTTGCGCTTCTCGTAATCCTTGATCCAGGGCTCGAGCTTGACCGCATCCTTCGGCAATACCGGACCGGCTTCCATGCAGGTGTGGATCTCGTCGCCCGTGCGGTCAAGGAAGCCCGTGTTGATGAACACGATGCGCCCCGCGGCCGCCTGGATGCAGGCCGCAAGGTTCGCGCTGGTGCGACGCTCCTCGTCCATCACGCCCATCTTCACGGTGTGTCGCGGCAGGCCAAGCAGGTCTTCGACCTGGTCGAACAGC
>JBEEKA010000027.1:0-3879 GCA_041168985.1 Pseudomonadota bacterium
TTCGGGATAGGCCGTCATGAACGAATCCACCGCCGCATTCGTCAGCTTCAGGAATCCGGCCGGGATGAGCTTCGCATAGATGCACCCATCGTCGCGCACCTTCGGCGTATTGTCGGCGTTCGTCTCGATGGTGCCCATGTAGGTTTCCGGCTCGATCTTCGCCCGGTACGTCCCCGCCACCACGTCCCCGCGCGCTTCGATCAACCTCAGCAGGTCGCGCGGCCGCCACGACAGGTCGTAGTCGATGAATACCACGATGTCGGCCTTCGCATCCATCGCTGCGCGCAGGGTCGTCGCCCGCGCCGCGGAGATGTAGGGCATATCGACGATCTGCGCGAGCCCATGCTCATAGCCCGCTTCCTCGAGCAACGGGAGCGAGGCCGCCAGCGAGTCCACCGTCGCCGGATCGGGCTTCCGCCAGACCGGCAGGCAGAACACCACCTTGCTGTGCGTCGTCAGGGAAACAGCCCCGGTTTCCCGAGGCTGTCCCTTCATGCCCTCGTCAGGCATGGATCAGGCCGATCCTTTCCACAGCCCGAGGGCGTTGAGCGTCGCCGTCACTTCCACGATCCAGGCCGTGAGGCTGGCCGCAATCGTGATGTTCGACGACACCGACACGACCGAGTTGGCCTGGATCGCGGCGGCCCGCTGCGCAACCGGAGTCGCGCCGTAGAAGCCCACCTTCTCCGTGGCCGACTTGCCGATCTGGGCGCCGTCGTCCGAGTTGTAAGTCACCTGCTCATACGTTGCCATTTCTGTTCCTTTGAAAAAGTCGAGGGGCAGGAGTCAGGTTGCCCCTCGTTCCCGCAATGACAGGAGGAGATGCTAGTTCGAGACGCGGCAACCCCACGCCGGCCGGAGAGTCTTGAAGCCGTAGAGGATGTCGATCCGCATGAGCAGCTCGTCATTGCGGATGTAGGACGCCTGCCACACCCGCAGCGCGATGCCGTCCTGGGTCTGCCGCACGCACTTCGCGGCGTCGTCCATGATCGGCAGATCGGCCGTGACGAAGGCATACGCCTCCTTGTGGTACATGAGGTTCTGCCGATAGCTGGTGCTGGTCGAACCCCAAAACGTCACGTCCTTGCCGTCCTGTCCGGTGTACGTCCAGGTCAGCTTGGCGCCGGTCGAGGTGCAGACGTTCTGCTTCGCGCCAGTCGTGTAGATGGCCGGGGTGAACGTCACATCCGCCTCGTTGCTGCCGATCGTCACATCCGCCGCCACCACGAACTGCTGCAGGTGCGAATACGCCTGCTTCGTTTCGGGATGGCACTGGTAGATGCCTTCGATCGTGAACACCTGCCCCTTGGTGAGCGAGCCGGTGCCGAGCCCATCGATGTGCAGCGTGGTCGCGCCTTCGACGAAGTTCGTCGCTGCCGATTCGTCGATCTCGCCCGCCACGTCGTCGCCGTTCGCCACGGTCCACGTCCGCTCGTTCTCGTAGAGGTCCGCCATCGCGGTGTGCGCGATGTAGCCCTCGCGAAACGCGGTTTCGATCTGGCTCGACGGATGGAACAGCCCCTTGATGCCGTTGCTGACCGAGGCCATCGTGAGGGAGTCCATCTGCAGGACGCGACTGCCGTCCTTCGGCGCGAGGCATTGGTTCAGCTTCGCCCTCGCGTAGCCCAGCGCGCTCGTGTCCGAGAAGCCGGACGTGACCGCGCCGACGACGGTGCCGGCGGTGCCCGCGGTGTTGTACGTCTCCTTCGTCGCGGTGGTGATGCAATCGCCGTCGATGCCCGACATCAGCACGCTCATCGCGGGCTTGATGTAGCGGTCGGACAACTCGTCGATGGACAGGGCGAGTTCCGCGCTGTTGAAGCGCATGTCCACACCGTCCTGCGTGGCGACCGTCACCGTTTGCGTGGTTTCGGCCTGGTCCTGCACGTCCATGATGCGCGAACCTTGCCGCCGGACGTACTGGTTGGGATCACGAACGCGCAGCGTACTGCCGATCTTCGCGCCCGTGCGAGCGAAGCTGTCGTCATAGGAACGGTTGACCGTCCCGATGAACGTAGCCTTCTCGTGAGCCAGCCGCAATGCCTCTTTGGCCAGCATGTCGATGGTGACAACGGTATTGCTCATTTACTCATCTCCGTCTTGCTTCGGAACGACGACGCCACTCGACGAACTCCGAGTAGGACATCTTCGCCGGGTCTTTGGGACCGCCCCCCTTGGTTCCGCCGACTGCTTCCGGCGGCGGTGGAGCGGAGGAAACCGCAGTACCCGCTGCGAGCGAGGCTTCGATCCGGCCGATCTCTCGGACCTGACCGACGGGGGACAAACTGACGATCTGGTGCGCGCGAGCGGGATTCTTGCCGAGGAAGTACATGATCTCGGCCCCCTTCTCGCTGTCCAGAATCGCGGAGAACGCTGGCGTGTTGCGGATCGGCGGCAATTCCGGCGCGGTCACGACATCCACGAAGTCGGTATATTTCTTCACCGCTTCCTGGATCTTGCTTTCTACCAGCCGTTGATAGTTCGCTTCGGCCGCCTGCTGTTGCTGGGCCTGGAACGCTCGTTGCTGCTCGGTTGCGTAGAATTGCCGTTCGCGTGCGGCAGTCTCGGCAGCAATCTTCTCTGCCTCATGCCGTGCGACGGCGGCCGTGTACTCGTCCATGTTGCCGGCGAACTGCTCGAATCGAGGCGCCGCGGTCGCGCGTTTCTGCGCTTCCAGTTCCTGCGCGGCCCGTAACGCCTGCTCTCGCCAGTATTCCGCCTGCTGTCTGCCCTGCTCCTCGGCCTGATAGCGGGCCTTGGTCAACTCATCAATCCGCTTCTGGACCCCCTTCAATGCCTTGCGTGCTTCCGCATCGGGAGATGGTTCCGTCGGCTTGGATTCGGCCGGGGTCGTGCTTGCGTCGTCCGCGGGTGGTGCTGACGCATCGGGTTGCTGCGCGGGTTGTTCCGGGGCTGGCCCCGTGGGCAAGAGGTTAAGATCGATTTCAGGCATTTGCTTCCTCGCAAACGAAAAGGGCGCCCAAAGGCGCCCACCCGGAGGGCCGTCCGGTTCGGTCTAGTGCAAAACCTGCTGCAGTTGCGCTCGCAGCGCCATGATCTCCTGCTGCGCGAAGGCGAGCTGATCCTGCAGGTGCTTGATCTGTGCTTCGTATTGCGGACGGATCGCCGCGTCGAGGAGGTCGAACTTGGCGAGCATTCCCGCCGCCTCCCTGACCTGCGCTTCCGCTGCCTGCATCTTGCGTTGCTGCTCAGCCTCGGCTTCGGCCTTGGCCTTGCGGCGAGCAACCTGCTCGGCATCGCGCGCCGCTTTCCTGATCTCTGCCGCCGTCGGCTCCCTCGGCGGGATGGGACGGGGAATTGCCTCGAGCCAGCCCCCCGTCGGCTGCACGTTCCCAGGCGGCGGGTGCGGGATGATCGTCGTGTGCAGCGTCATGCTCGCCACGCTCGGCTGCAGCGCGATGAGGTCCGGCGGAAAGTACGTCGTCGGCAGATCGACCGGAATCAGCGCGAAATCCAGGCTGGCACGGCTCGCCTGCGTCGCTTCCTTGATGACCTGCGACCCCATCCCGAGGCTCGTCACGCTCGCCCGCGGCGTGATCGCCAGGGCCTTCTGGATGGTGGTGTGTTCCGTGCCGAGGATCACCGTGAAACTGAGATCGGCAACGGCCGACTGCTGCACCGCCAAGCCATGCGGCGCCCGGTAATCGATGTCTACGGTCGCATCCTGCGACACCATCGCAACGGCGCCGTTGAGATTCGTCGCCGTGTAGACCTCGAGCGTCGCCGCCTCCGTGACGCTCCAGGTCTTACTCAGTTGCTTGGTGAGTCCCGGCACGCTGCGCTGATTGACCGTCAGCGTCAGCTTGTTGCTGGGGATGGTCAGGGCAACCGATGCAACCGACGCCTCGTTGACGCTCA
>JBEEKA010000028.1:0-4586 GCA_041168985.1 Pseudomonadota bacterium
CGCGCAGGCCGCCTATACCCGCATCGGGCAGATGTCCCTGTTCGACTACCTGCGCTAGCGGGGGTCCGGCGGCGGCGTGATCGCGCCGTTGTGACCTGGGTCGCGTTTTCACCAAGGATCACTGCATTGCCCCTTCAAGTCGCGCGGGGCCATGCCGTTAACCCCCCTGTAGAGCGCACTGGCCGCGGTAACCGACCAGGGCACCGCCGGCCCGAAACTGCCGGATCAGTCGCAACCACACAGAGCCTTACAGGAGCATTGAAATGGCACTTGTCATCAACACCAACGTGATGTCGCTGAACGCACAGCGCAATCTGTCGGCATCCGCCAGTGCGCTGGCCACCTCGCTGCAGCGCCTGTCCTCGGGCCTGCGCATCAACAGCGCCAAGGATGACGCGGCCGGCATGGCGATCTCGGAGCGTTTCACCACGCAGATCCGCGGCCTCACGCAGGCCGCGCGCAACGCGAACGACGGCATCTCGCTGGCGCAGACCACCGAAGGCGCCCTCGCCGAGGTGACCAGCAACCTGCAGCGCATCCGTGAACTGGCCGTCCAGTCGGCCAATGCCACGAACTCGGCCAGCGACCGCGCGGCCCTCGACCAGGAAGTCCAGCAGCGCCTGGCGGAAATCGACCGCATCGCGACGCAGACGTCCTTCAACGGCCAGAAGGTCCTCGACGGTTCCTTCGGTACCGCCCAGTTCCAGGTCGGCGCCAACGTCGGCGAGACGATCTCGATCGGCCTGACGACGGGCGTGAAGGCCACGCAGATCGGCCAGATCGCCACGACGACCTCGAGCACCGAAGTCAACACGACGGCGCTGTCCGGCAGCGGCACGATCCAGGTCGGTTCGTCCTCGGCCGTGACGATCGGCGCCTCGGTGGCCGGTACGGCGGCGGGCCAGACGGTCGGCAGCGCCTATGCGAAGGCGGCGGCGATCAACGCGGCCAGCGTCCCGGGCCTCACGGTCACGGCGACCAACACGATCCAGCTGAACATCGCGGCGACCACGACCACCGGTACCTCCGGCACGGCAGTGGCCACGGCCCTGTACAGCCTGCAGATCAACGGCCAGGACGTCTTCGCCAGCTTCGACTCGACGACGGGTGCGGTGCTGACGACGCAGCAGATCACGGACGCCATCAACACGCAGACCTCCACCACGGGCGTGACTGCGGCGCTGAGCGGCGGTTCGCTGCTGCTGACGGCTGCCGACGGCCGCGACATCCGCGTCAACCAGACGGCGGGTACGGGCGTGAGCGGCGGTCTCAGCACCGGTACGCTGACGACGGCCAATGGCGTGACGTACCGCGCCGGCTCCCTGGACACCGTGGCAAACGGCAGCACCGCGACTGCGATCAACGGCGGCACGCTGACGCTGTCGGCCTCGGAGAACATCATCGTGACCGGTGACGGTGACGACATGGGCTTCGCCGCCGCGACCTTCACGGTCGCCAAGGACACCACGACGCTGTCGTCGCAGAACGTCCTGACGGTCTCGGCCGCGAACTCGACGATCCAGCGCATCGACGCTGCCCTGACGTCGGTCAGTTCGCTGCGCAGCACCCTCGGCGCCATCCAGAGCCGCTTCGAGTCCACGATCACGAACCTGCAGGCCACGACGGAAAACCTGTCGTCGTCCCGCGGTCGCATCCAGGACGCGGACTACGCGGTCGAGACGGCGAACCTGACCAAGGCGCAGATCCTGCAGCAGGCAGGCACGGCGATCCTGGCGCAGGCGAATGCGGCACCGCAGAGCGTGCTCTCGCTGCTCAAGTAAAGGGAACCTGATCTCCGGCTCCGGGGTTGACGACAACCCCGGAGTGACGGAAAGCTGAGGGTACATGGACATTCAAGGCACCAAGCCGGTCGTGGTCATCACGCCCGGCCTGCAGGCCACGACCGAGTCCGCAGGCCAGGCCGCCGCATCGTCCATCACGGTGTCGGCGGTCAAGCCCGTTGCGGCGACGTCGCAGGCAGGCACTGACGCGGCCAAGCGCAGCGCGCCGTCGAGCCCGGCGCCGCCGCGCCTGGAGGCGATCGCGAAGCAGTTGCAGGAGTTCCTCCAGACTTCGCAGCGCGACCTCGAGTTCAGCGTGGATGCGGACACGAAGGCGCAGGTCGTGACGGTCCGCGATTCGGCGGGCGATGTCATCCGGCAGATCCCGTCGGAGGAAGCGCTGCGGATCATGAAGAACCTCGACGCCACGCTGGGTTCCCTGGTGGACCAGCAGGCCTGACGGTAGCGGAAGCGCATGGCCACGGTCGGCACGAGCAATCTCGACGTCAACTCGCTGGTGACCCAGCTGGTGGCGGCCGAACGTGCGCCCATGCAGGCCCGCCTGACCCGCGTCGACGCGAAGCTCACGACCCAGTTCACGGCGCTGAGCCAGCTCAAGGGTTCGCTGTCAGGGTTCCAGTCCGCGCTGTCCGGGCTGAAGGATGCGGGCAACTATCTGGCCCGTTCCGCGTCGGTGTCGGACACGAAGTATTTTTCCGCCTCGGCGAGCAGCTCCGCCAGCGTCGGCACGTACGATATCGAGGTCGTGAAGCTCGCAAAGGCGGCCAAGCTGACCTCCGGCACGTTTGCCGGCGGTGCAACGACGGTCGTGGGCACCGGCACGCTGACGCTGACGATGGGCAGCGCCTCCGTCGATGTCACCATCGATTCCAGCAACAACACGCTGGCCGGCATCCGGGATGCCATCAACAAGGCCACCGGCAACCCGGGTGTCCAGGCGACGCTGATCACGGGAACGGGCGGCAGCAAGCTCGTGCTCACGGGTTCCAAGATCGGCGTTGCCAATGCCGTCACGGTCAGCTCGAGCGGCGGAAATGGCGGCCTGTCGGCGCTGACCGATCCGCTGGGATCGCCGACGACCGCGCTGACCACGACCCAGGCGGCGCAGGATGCCCAGATCCTCGTCTCGGGCTTCGCTGCCACCAGCACGACGAACACCTTCGACAAGGCTATCGACGGCGTGACGCTGACCCTCCTCAAGGAGGAACCGGGCACGACCACGACGCTGACGGTGGCGAACGACACCGGCACCGTGCAGAACCGGGTCAACAGTTTCGTCACGGCCTTCAATTCGGTGGCCAAGCAGATTTCGACGCTGCGGTCCTATGACCCGGCGACGCAGAATGGCGGCCCGATGCTCGGCGACGCCATGTTGCAGGGCATTGAATCGCAGCTGCGGCGGTTGATTGCAGCGCCCGTCACCGGGGCCAACGCGGCGTACACCTCCCTGGCCAGCCTGGGTATCACCACCCAGCTGGACGGCACCTTGTCCCTGAACGCGACCAAGTTCCAGGCGGCCATGGCCGCGGGTCCTTCGATGGTGAGCGGTGTCTTCGGGGGGGCGGAGGGCATTGCCACCAAGCTGTATGATTACCTCACGGCGCAGCTGGCCAGCACGGGGCAGATTGCCGCACGGGACAGCAGCATCGCGGCCCAGCGCAAGAGCCTGACCGCACAGACCGCCGCGCTCGATGTGCGCATGGCCGCCGTCCAGGTCCGCTACAAGAAGCAGTTCAGCACGCTGGACAGCCTGCTGACCAAGATGCAGGGCACTTCGGACTACCTGTCCCAGCAGCTCGCAAACCTGAACGTCAACAACAATAAGTAAAGCGCGCGAGTTTGCGCGCTGCGTTCCTCAAGTCCCCGCCCATTTTGCCGTTAAGCTTCATGTACCTCATGGAGCTTCCACGATGGCCGCATTCTCCCAAAGCCCCCGCATGGCCGCGTACCAGTCCGTTGCGGCGCATGGTGGTGTTGCCGCCGCCGATCCCCACCAGCTGATCATCCTGCTGCTGGACGGCGCCCTGGAGCGGATCGCAACGGCACGTGGCGCCATGACCCACGGCGCGCACGCCGAAAAGGGCCGTCTGCTGCACAAGGCCGTCGAAATCCTCGACGAGCTGCAGGCCAGCCTGAACACCGAGGCGGGCGGATCGCTCGCGGCGAACCTCGGCGACCTGTACGACTACGTGGCCCGGCTGCTGATGAGCGCCAGCCTGCAGAACAATGCTGAACGGCTCGACGAAGCCTCCCGCCTGCTGCGCGAGATCCGCGGTGCCTGGGCGTCCATCGCGCCGACGAGCCGGTCGGTCCGGACGGCTCCGTGATCCGAGGGTCCACCGACGGCGGGATGGCCGGCAGGGGGCGGCCACCTCTGCAGCTGCTGGCGAATCCCTCGCAGCGGCTGCTGGCGCAGGGCGTGATCGCCCTCAGCGGACAGATCGTGCGGTCGCTGGCCGAAGGGCGTAGCGTAACGGGGCTGCATCGGCTGCGTGAAGAACGCCAGCGGATGCTGCGCGAACTCGGCGAGAGCGTGACCGAGGAAACCTCGATCCCGTCCTTGGCCGCATTGACCGCCGCGGTCATAGAATCGGAACTGGCCCTGGACCAGATGCAGCATTTCGGCTGACGTCGCCAGAGCCCGCTGGGGTGGAGGCGCGATGGGCGACATGGGTGACACGGTTATCCTCCATCAGGAGCTGGCCTGCGAAGACGTCCTGCCGGTGGCCTGGCGTGCGCTGGCGGCGCCGCCTGATTCCGCCGTGTCCGCCGCCATCGCCGAAC
>JBEEKA010000029.1:0-5286 GCA_041168985.1 Pseudomonadota bacterium
ACCTGCTTTCGCTGCCGGGCATGGACGACGCGGCCTACCGGAACTTCTTGGCCACGAACTACGGCGCGTCCGCGGTCGACGCGCTCCATGCGCTCTATCCGCCTTCACAGTTCCCGACGCCGACGGATGCCGCCTACCTGCTGCTGACGGAGCTGGTGTTCGGCTGTCCCGCCGAAGCCCTCGCGCGTGCGGCCGGCAGCCGGGGCGCGTCGCATTTGTATCTCGGCACGCGATCGACCCGTGCGGACGGCTATGCCACGCATGGCGGGGAGTTCCCGTACCTGATGGACACGCTCGAGGAACGCGGCATTCCGGTCGACCAGCCGGCGATGGACCTGAGATCCGCCCTGCAGTCCGGCTTCGCCACGCTGGCTGCCTCGCCCACGCTCGCACCCCTGGTCGACGCGGGCAGCCAGGGCAACTTTTCATGGCCGGCCTACGACCCGGCGCGGCCGGAGGTCGTCGAGTTCGGGGACCAGGTCCGGGTGATCAACGACTATCGCAACGGCCGCTGCGCGACGCTCGCCGCGCTGCTGCCGCCGTAACCGCGTCCGCGCGCGGCGCTCAGCGGTTCCAGTCGTCCCAGGGTGCCGGCATGTTGTACGGCACGGTGATGAAGTTGGCTTCGATCTGTTCGATCGAGTTGTCCTTCAGCTTGAAGGCCTCGAACAGGTAGAAGCTGTGCGGGCGGCGGACCGGCGACTTCACGACCGTGCCATCCGTCAGCTTGTAGCTGGCGATCGCGCCGGCGTGGTCGATGAAGCCTGCGGCCAGCACCACGCCGCGCTCCTCGTCGACGAGCGGGAAGCGGCGTGCGCGCAGGCGCGTGTCGTAACGGTAGTTGCCGGCCTTGAACTGCTCCTCGCAGCCGAGGCGCGAGACAGGCACGACCGCGAAGTTCGGATTGTTCGTCGTCTGCACGCCGTTCTCGACGCGCTTGCAGTCCTTGTGGAACTTCGTGAACAGCTGCCCGTCGTTCAGCTGCAGCGTGTCGAAGTAGCCATCGGCGAGAGAGATCATCCGTGCGCGCGGCAGGCGGGCCGCCGGCGGCAGGATCTCGTTCATCGCCGGCTTGTGCTCGAAGGCCTGGCCCTCGAACTTGATGCCGGAGTCGGACTGGCGGACGACGAGCGTTTCGACTTCCGAGACCGCGCCGCCCTCGACTTTCAGGCGCACCGTCATCGCGGAGGTCTCGTCCGTTTCGCCCACCGTGGTGAACAGCGCGACCTGTCCGGTCAGCGGATCCGCGAAACGCAGGTCGTAGGGACCCAACGACGAGATCGTCGCCCAGAGCCCGTCGCCCACCATGAGCGCCACGTTGTTTTCCGTGTTGAGGACATGGGCCGCCCACTTCACGCGGGTCGGATCCTTGGCCTTCAGCGCAGCAACGTAGCTGTCCAGGACTTTGTAGAGCTCGGCGCGCGTCGTTGCCGGCAGGGCGGCGTTGCGGCGGGCGTCGGGAAGCCAGTTCTCGTTCGACGACGAGGCGGCCAGTGCCGGAAGTGAAAGGCTCAGGCTCAGCGCTGCGGCAACGACGTGCAGGATCTTCATGGTGCTGTGTTACCCCGGAGGATTTGGTTATTCTGCATGGGATACTAGCATTGGTTGCGAACGCAACGAATCCAGAGGGGTCGTGATGAGCGAAATGCACAGCGCCAACCGTCGGCAGTTCCTGGCCGGACTCGGCGGTGCCGCCGGCGCAGCGGGCGTGACCGGCAGCGCCCTGGCTGCTTCGGCCACCGGGCTTGATGCCGTTGCGGCCGTGGAGGGCGCCACGATCGTCCTCGTCGACCCCCGGCTCCCGATGCCTGCTGCCGTCGCAGAGCGCCTGCGGCAGAACGGTGCGCGCGTCATCGAGCTCGACGACGACCCGGTCCGGATGTGGCGGTCCGACATCGGCCAGGTCCTGGCGCATCCCGAAACCCGCCTTTTCGGCTATACGCGCTGGGCGGACTACCTGATCGTCCGGGGACTGGCGGCGGAGTCGCGACGCCATGTCCGGCACGAGCAGTTCCATGAGTCGCAGGGTCATTTCACCTGGCTCATCGCCTGACACGCCCTGCCGGACGTCGTCAACCGGCCACCGCCGGCCGCGTTAAGGGGGATGTCCGAGGGTGTATGGCGCCGAGAGGCGGGAGGTCACATGTCACGTTTCACGATGATGCTGGCTGCTGCGGCGCTGGTCGCGAGCGGCACGGCCCGGTCGGCTGATGCGCTCGAATGGAAACAGCACGACATCCAGTTCCACTACATGGGCTTCACGTCCATCTATTCCTGCGATGGACTGGTCGATCAGCTGAAGGTCCTGCTGGCGAAGTCCGGCGCGGGCAAGGACGCGAAGGTGCGCTCCGCCGGGTGCACGGAGCCCATGGGGCCCGATCGCATGGCCGGCGCGCGGCTGACTTTCAGCACGGTCGCCGGTGACCCGAAGGGCGAGGCGCCGGCCGGCGCCGTCTGGCGCAAGGTGAAGTTCGCCAACACCGCCCTGCACAGCATGCAGAGCGGGGATTGCGAACTGATGGAGCAGTATCGCGACGAGGTCATCAAGAAGGCCTTTACGACGCGCAACCTGAAGTCGCGGACGACCTGCTTCCCGCATCAGGCCAACCAGCACTTCGACATCGAGTTCGAAGTCCTGGTCCCGGCGAACTGATCAGGGCCCCTTCGTCAGGAAGATCGCGCCCTCGACGCCGGCTTCGGCCAGCCCGGAGCCGGCGGTCGCCGTGCCCTTGATGCCGAAGCCGCAGGCGCTGTCGTAGATCAGCTCCACCTTCTCCGACACCTTCAGCGGTCCCGGCAACAGTTCGCCGCTGTCCAGGCCGATGCCCATCGACATCTGGTACGAGCCGTCCGTCGGGTTGAACTGCGCCGAGCCGATCAGCATGTTCATGTTGCCTTCCCAGCTGGGTGGCTTCGGCTGTCGTCCGACCTTGGTTTCCTGCGTCGACTTGCCGGTCTTCATGTCGCGCGTGCTCTGCACCGTGTACACGCCCTCCTTGCCGACCTTCCAGTTCGTCTGCAGGTACTCCGTGGCAGGGCACTTCTGCGGCGGCGGCGCCTCGAAGGTGCAGGCCGGCTTTTCGGTGTCGTCCGTGCGGTAGATGTGCGCGGTGTAGTGCACGCGTTTGATCAGGGCGTCGTCGAGCTGCAGGAACTGGTCGACGGAGATGGTCGGCACCTTGCCCTGCATGGTGAGCGTCACGCGGAAGGGGCCCCGCATGTGGCCCTTGTCGGTCGGGGGCAGGGCGGACCAGGGGCGGTGTTTCTCCCACCGGTTGACGTTCAGGTAATCCATGTACTCGTTCGGCACACCGTTGATCTCGACGCTGCCGTCGGGGGAAACCGTGCCATTGAAGGACCAGTCGCGGAACTGCTTGCCGTCCTTCAGCGTCATGGCGGGACCACCGGGGACGTTCGCCACGGCGCCCGGCAGCGCCATCGTCAGCAGGTTCGCAGCCGCGCCCTGGTAGACATACATGATCCGGCCGTGGCCTTCGATGTTGCCGTAGGCGTCCACTTCCATCGTGAAGTCCGTCGCGCAGGCCTGCGTCTGCACGAATAAACTCGTCTGACCCTGGCCCTTGCCGATGGTTGTGACGCGGTCGCCATCCATGCCCGACGTGGCCTTCACGCCCTTCGCCTGGTACCGGCCGACCCACGCCGACGGGATCGTCGGCGTTGCAGCGGCGAGTGTCCGCGAGAGCAGGGCGAGCGACACCAGTCCGGCAATGATCTGCTGTGCCTTCATGTCAGCGGCCCCCTGCCGAAGCGCCATAGCCCTTGTCGAAGGCCGACTTGAACAGCGACTGGGCCTCCGCGGTGCGGCCTTCCTGTTCGGCGATCTTCGCCAGTCCGAAATCGTAGAGTCCGCTGCCGGGCGACAACTGTTTCCCGCGGGCCAGCGCGGACTTGGCGCAGGCGAGGTCCTTCAGCTGCAGGCAGACCGTGCCGAGGCTTCCGAAGGGCGGATCGAGGTTCGGATAGTTTTTCGTGACCCACTCGAGGATCGCTCGCGCATCGGACTGCGAACCGATCTCCTGCAGCGATGTCGCCAGGTTCGTGAGGTACACGGCATTGGTCGGCTGCAGGACCGACGCGCGCGCGAAGGCATACCAGGCTTCGCGGTAATAGCCATTGATGAAGTGCACCGTGCCGATCGAAAACAGCGCCTGTGCCTCGCCGCCCTTGTACTGCGCGGAACTGGCCTTCGCCCGCTGGTCGATGGCCTGTCGCTGTGCCGTGTTGCCGAAGGCTTCGGCGACTTTCTGCACGCGGGCGAGGAGGGCGGGCATCGTCTCGGGGGTCGAGGGCTTGGACGGCACCTTCGACAGGAAGGACTCGAGCGCGGCCTGCGTCATCCACGTCGAACTGCCCTGCCCGCCGGTCAGCATCGGGAAGGGCAGCACCAGCGTGTCGGCCGACACGGACCATGGGCCCGTACGCTTGCCCTGCTCCATGGTCCTGAACTCGACCGTGATGCTCGAGCCGTTCACCGTGTAGCTCCCGGTGTCGGTGACGGTTTCGCCAGGTTGCACGGCCTTGATGGACAGTTTCCCGTTGGCCAGCGTCAGTTCGATCGTGGAACCCGACCTCGGCACTTTGCCGTCACTGTCCTTGAAAAGGCGCCAGGTGCCATCAGGTTTGCCGGGCGCTGCAGTGGCCACTACGGGAAGCAGCGTGAGAATGAACAGTGCGAGCCGGAATCGTCCATGCGGCATGGGACTTCCTTGGCAGGGGTATGAATCAGCCTGAATGCTGATTGAACGTAACAGGGATGCGTGCCCCGTTCAAAGTGGACATAATATACATTATGCGAAGTACGGTGCGGGGGGAGCATGCGCTAGAGTGCCTCCCATGGACTTCACTTCCCTGACGCTCGATCCGCGCGGCATCGCCACGGCGGTCGGCCTCGGTCTCATGATCGGCGTCGTCCGCGAGCGGCTGCACGATACGGATGGCGCCACGATCGCCGGGATCCGGACGCACGCGCTGGTGGCCATCGTCGCCGCCGTCGCAACCGCCTTTGGCATGCTCGCGTTCCTCGCCGTGCTGCTGCTTGTCGGTGCGCTGGGCATTGCCTCGTACCTGCGCACCGCGACCCGCGATACCGGCGTTACCGGTGAAGTCGCCTTGCTGGTGACCGTCGTGCTCTCTGGCCTCGCACAGCGTGATGCCTTGCTGGCCGCCAGCCTGGGTGTCGTCGTGTCGGCCTTGCTGTTCGCCAAGGTGCCGCTGCATCGCTTCGCGCGCGAAGTCGTGAGCGGCCGGGAACTGCAAGACGCCTTG
>JBEEKA010000030.1:0-2893 GCA_041168985.1 Pseudomonadota bacterium
TGCCTTCGCGCGGACCGACGTCGCGGAACTGGCGCGGGAACTGGAGGCCGCGGGCCTTAAGCCCGGCACCTCGCGCCTCGGCGATGACGAGTTCAACGAACTGGAACTGCGCGACCCTTCCGGCCTGGTGCTGCGTTTCATGGAGACCCGGAGCTTTCCGCCGCCGCACGCGGTTCCGCCGCTGACGCTGCTCGGCCACTTCGAGGCCCTGAGCCTGCCGCTCGAGGATTTCGACGACGGCATCGGCTTCTGGAGCCGGCTGGGCATCCCCGCCGCGGTGGAAACGGCACCCTGGAAGCAGCTGCGCGTTTCACTGCCGGGCTTCTCCCTGGCCTTCCACCGCCCGGGCGTGCACGACGACCCGCTGCTGCTGTTCCGCCAGCCGGATCTCGACACGGCCGCGGAGGCACTCGA
Organism: Pseudomonadota bacterium; assembly: GCA_041168985.1. Taxonomy (GTDB): domain Bacteria; phylum Pseudomonadota; class Gammaproteobacteria; order Steroidobacterales; family Steroidobacteraceae; genus ZC4RG30. The sequence goes on from JBEEKA010000030.1 coordinate 415, forward strand.
ATCCCTGGGGCTGCGCACGGTGTCCGGCCTTGGCGGCTTCGGAACGCCTGACCACCGCATATTGACCAGCCCGGAGCGGATGCCGCTCGTATTGTTCGCCTGATTTCGAAACGGAGACCCAGCAGATGAAACCCGGACGTCCTGTTGCCCGACGGCTTGCAGTCCTTGCCCTGGCCGCCCTGCTGCCCTTCCTCGGCACGGGCAGCGCCACGGCCGACGAAGGCATGTGGACCTTCGACAATTTCCCGTTCGCGCTGCTGAAGCAACGCCATGGGGTTGATCTCACGCCCGCCTGGCTCGAACACGCGAGGCTTTCCACGGTGCGGCTGTCGAACTGCACTGCGTCCTTCGTGTCGCCCGAGGGGCTGATCCTCACGAACCACCACTGTTCCGTGCAGTGCCTGGCCGAGCTGTCGTCGCCGCAGCAGGACCGGCTCAAGGACGGCTACACCGCGCGCACGCGCGAGGAGGAAGTCCGGTGCCCGACGCAGTACGCGGACGTCCTGATGGAGATGGAAGACATCACCGCCAAGGTAGCCGCGGCGACGAAGGGCCTCGCAGCCGAAGCCGCCGGACAGCAGCGCAAGAAGGCGCTGACCCAGCTCGAACAGGCCTGCGAGCAGGCCGCGGGCAAGAAGGATCCGCGTCGCTGCGAATCCGTACGGCTGTACGAAGGCGGCCAGTACCACCTCTACAAGTACAAGCGCTACAGCGACGTGCGGCTGGTCTTCGCGCCGGAGGAAGACATCGCGGCCTTCGGCGGGGACCCGGACAACTTCCAGTTCCCGCGCTGGTGCCTCGACATGTCGGTGCTGCGCGCCTACGAGGACGGCAAACCCGCGAAGACGCCGCAGCACCTGAAGGTGAACTGGCAGGGCCCGGCTGAAAACGAGCCCGTGTTCGTATCGGGCCATCCAGGTTCGACGGAGCGCCTGCTCACCGTCGCGCAGCTGGAAGGCCAGCGGCAGTCGATTCCCTTCTGGCTGCTGCGCGCCGCGGAACTGCGCGGCCGATACATCCAGTACGCACAGGCCGGCGGGGAAGCGGCGCGAATCGTGGCCGACCCGCTGTCTTCGCTCGAGAACAGCATCAAGGTTCGTCGCAAGGAGCTCGATGCGCTGGTCGACCCGGCACTGATGGCGCAGAAATCGGCCGACGAGGCCGCGCTGCGCAAGCTGTCGGGCCTCGAGGGCGATGACGACCCCTGGGCCCGCATCGCGAAGGCCGAGAAGCGCAGCCACGAACTCGCGCTACCCTACACGTTCATCGAGTCGGGCGCCGGATTCAACAGCAGCCTGTTCTCCCAGGCACGCCGCCTCGTTCGCGCCGCTGCCGAGCGCAGGAAGCCGAACGCGGACCGGCTGCGCGAGTACACCGACGCCACCCTCCCCCTGCTGCAGCAGCGCCTCTTCGCCAACGTCCCGGTCTACCCGGAGCGCGAGAAGATCACGCTCTCCCTGGGCCTCATGCGGATGCGTGAATTCCTCGGCCCGGACCACCCGCTCGTCGCCAACCTGCTGAGGGAGTCCTCTCCGGAACAGCTGGCCGCCGAACTGGTGGACGGATCGAAGCTGGGCGATCCGGCCGTCCGCCGCGCACTGTACGAAGGCGGTGCCGCGGCGATCGCGGCATCGAAGGACCCGATGATCCGCATCGCCCTGCTCGTGGATCCCGAGGCCCGCAGGCTCCGCCGGCAGTACGAGGACGAAGTCGAATCACCGACCGAGGTGGCATCGACGCGGATCGCGGCGGCGCGTTTCAAGGCGTATGGCACGGACCAGGCGCCGGACGCGACGTTCACCCTGCGGCTGAACTTCGGCGTGGTGCAGGGCTGGGTGGAAAACGGCCAGAAGATCACGCCGTTCACGCGACTGGATCGCCTGTACGAGCGCGCGACCGGGGCCGAGCCCTTCCGCGTCCCGGACCGCTGGCTCGCCGCGCGCAGCCAGCTCGATCCGAAGACGCCGTTCAACCTGTCGACGACGAATGACATCGTCGGCGGGAACTCCGGCAGTCCGCTGATCAACGCGAAGGGCGAGGTGGTGGGGCTGATGTTCGATGGGAACATCCACTCGATCTCCGGTTCCTACTGGTTCGACACGGCGCTGAACCGGGCGATCGCCGTGCACCCGGCGATCATGAAGGCCGCGCTGTCGACGGTTTACGGCGCGACGTCGCTGGTCGGCGAGCTCGACGCGGCCCGATAGCCGCCGAACACCGGATGGGCGGGCGACGCGTCCAGCGCACCCGTCCATTTGGCGACGACCAGCGTCGCGACCGTGTTGCCGACGAGGTTCGTCAGCGCACGCGCCTCGGACATGAAGCGATCGATGCCGAGGATCAGGGCCAGCGCCGCCACCGGCGGACCCTGCACCGCCGCCAGCGTTCCGGCGAGCACGATGAAGCCGCTGCCCGTCACGCCCGCGGCACCCTTCGAGGTCAGCAGCAGCACCGCCAGCATGAGGAGCTGCTGGGCGAG
>JBEEKA010000031.1:0-12987 GCA_041168985.1 Pseudomonadota bacterium
CACGGGTTCCCCCCGGCCACCCCGCAGGGTGGCCGGTTTGCGATTCATTACCTTGATTTGGTTGCCGGACCGTGTAGGCTCCCGGCCGGATGTGCTGCACCGTGCGGCACCGAACCAGACAAGGTTTGTGGCGAATGTCAGACAAGAAGTTCGAGCTGACTGACCTCAGCTCCGGCAAGAAGTCCCCGGTCCCCGTCCGCTCCGGCTCCATGGGGCCCGACGTGCTGGATGTCGCCACGCTGACCAAGGACCACGGGGTCTTCACGTTCGATCCGGGCTTCGGCGTCACCGCCTCGACCGAGAGCAAGATCACCTACATCGACGGCGATGCCGGCGTGCTGTTGCACCGGGGCTACCCCATCGAACAGCTGGCCGGCCGCAGCAGCTTCATGGAAGTTGCCTACCTCCTGCTGAACGGCGAACTGCCGAAGCAGCCCGAACTCGAAGCCTTCTCGGGTTCCATCCGCCGCCACACGATGCTCAACGAATCGCTGCTGCGGTTCTTCAACGGGTTCCACCATAACGCCCACCCGATGGCGATGGTGTCCGCGGTGGTGGCCTCGATGGCGGCCTTCTACCACGACAGCACGGACATCCATAATCCGCGCCACCGCGAGATCTTCGCCCACCGCATCATCGCGAAGATCCCGACGATCGCCGCCGCCGCGCACAAGCATTCGCTCGGTCAGCCCTTCATCTATCCGCGCAACGACCTCAGCTACACGGCGAACATGCTCAACATGTTCTTCGCCGTGCCCTGCGAGGACTACTACGTCGATCCGGTCTGCGCCGAAGCGCTGGACCTGCTGTTCATCCTGCATGCGGACCACGAGCAGAACGCCTCGACGTCCACCGTGCGCCTGGCCGGCAGCACCGGCACGAACCCCTACGCCGCGATTTCCGCCGGCGTCGCGGCGCTCTGGGGCCCGGCCCACGGTGGCGCGAACGAAGCCGTGCTCGCGATGCTCGAGGAGATCGGCACCGTCGACAACGTGCCCAAATACCTCGCCATGGCGAAGGACAAGACCAGCCACTTCCGCCTCATGGGCTTCGGTCACCGCGTCTACAAGAATTTCGACCCGCGCGCAAAGATCATCCGCGCCGCCTGCCACAAGGTGCTCGAGCGCCTCGGCCACCGGAACAACCCGCTGTTCGAACTGGCGCTGAAGCTCGAAGAGATCGCGCTGAAGGACGACTACTTCGTGCAGCGCAAGCTGTACCCGAACGTCGACTTCTACTCCGGCGTCATCTACAGCGCGCTCGGCATCCCGCGTTCGATGTTCACCGTCATGTTCGCGATCGCCCGCACCGTGGGCTGGGTCGCGCACTGGCAGGAAATGATCGCCGACCCGTCGATGCGCATCAGCCGTCCGCGCCAGCTCTACACCGGCGCCCCGACGCGCGATTACGTCGAGATCGGCAAGCGCTGATCAGCGCACGAGCCGTACGGCCTGCACCTGGAAGCTGCGGGCCGGATCGTCTGACTGGCGGAACAGCATCACCGCCCGCACGGCTGAAAGGTCCATCTTCCGCCCCCGCGGCGCCAGTTCGATCCGCCGCAATGGCACCTCGATCCGCTGCCACGACCGGGGCTTCAGCCTGAACGTCTCGTTGTAACGGTCCGAGTACTCCTGGTTGTGGTGCCCGTCGTGCACGCGCATCGCCACGTCGAGGGACTCATCCGCTCCGCTGACCAGATCCACCTGCAGGGCGCGGAATCCGCGCCAGTCATGGATCGGCTCATCCAGCGAGAAGCCGGGGTAGGGCGGACCGGTTTCCGAAGCGAAAAGGCGGTCCAGCACACTGTCCTGGTCCCACAGCAGGGGAAAGCGCTCCGCCTGGCTGGCATAAGCAACCAACGTCACGCCCATCGGCAATGCGGCCAACAGCGCACACAACCCGCCGAGACCCAGCCACGCAAGCCGCCACCGCCGGGTCCACCACTGGGCCAGCGACAGCGAGAAACCCGCCCCCAGCAGGTCGTTGCCGAAGTCGAACCAGGACGCATCCCGGCCGATGAAATGCTGCAGGATCTCCGTTCCGCCGCCCAGCACCGCTGCAAGCAGGAACACGAGCACCGGCCTGCCGGTCGCGCGATATGCGAACCACGCCAGCAGCGCAAAGATCACCGGATGCGCGCTGTTCTCCAGCACGTCGCCGAACAGTCGGTGCACCCACAGGAAGGGAATGCCGGGCACGGGTACCAGCACGAGGCAGGCGAGGGCCGCCACGGCCAGCCATGCAGGAAATTTCAGCACTGTGCGTTCCTTCACTGTCTCCCGGACCTAACGTGACGCTGTTCCGGGCGGTGCATCAAGGGCAGTGGTCATAATGCAACCTATGAACCTGCCGGTCATCAGCCATGGCATAGCCGCCCTGGCCTTCTGCGGCGCGTTCCTGGGGTTGCCACGGGGCACGCCCCGGGCCGTGCGCGCCGCCTTTCTGGCCAGTGCCCTGTGGGCCACTGCGCTGGCGGTGTCCTTTGCGGGCGTCTCCCTGCCGAGAGGGCTTAACCTCTCGCTGGTCGCACTGCGCTACGGCGCCTGGTTCCTCGCGCTGTTTTCGCTGCAGGTGCTGCCGGTGGCTGTCGCGCTGCGCAGGACCCTCATCGCCGGCGCCGGCGGCCTCTTCCTGCTGGCCTGGGTCCTGCCGCTTCTGCCGGATCCCGACACCCTGCTGACCCGCTGGCTCGGACTCGGCGGGCTCGTCCTGTCCTTCGGCGGGCTGGTCCTGCTGGAGCAGATCCTGCGCAATGCCTCGCCCGCCAGCGCCCGTGCGGTGAAACTCCTGACCATCGGTCTGGGCAGCCAGTTTGCCTTCGATCTCTTCCTGTATTCCCAGACGGCGCTGCTGACCAGCGTCGATGACCAGGCCAGGGCGGTCCGCGGACTGGTCGATGCACTGCTCCAGCCCCTGGTGGTGCTGGGGCTCAGGCGCCTGCAGACCGAGCAACCCGGCGTCTTCATCTCGCGGCAGGTCGTGTTCTATACGACGGCCTTCCTCGCAGTCGGCGTGTACCTCGTCGTCATGGCCCTCGGCGGCTACTACGTCCGCGACTACGGCGGAACCTGGGGCGAATCCCTGCGGCTCCTGTTCATGGCCGGCGCTGGAGTCGTCCTGGCGACGCTGCTGCTGTCGAATGCGACCTGGCGTCGCCTGCGCGTCTTCATCGCCAAGCATTTCTACCGCAACAAGTACGACTATCGCGTCGAATGGCTGCGCTTCATCCGCACGGTCTCCGAACAGGACGACCAGAGTGACACGGCCCGGAACATCCACGCGATCGCGCAGATCCTGGGCAGCCCGGCCGGCATGCTGTTCGAACGAACGGACACCGGCTCGGGCTTCCGGGCCACGTCACGCTGGGTCGAATCGGGTGCTGCGCTCGATTACCCGCCGGACGTGAACGCGGACTCGGAGTTCGCCCGGTTTCTTGCCGAGCGCGAGTGGGTCATCGACCTCACGGAATTCCGCGTCTGGCCGGACCGGTACCAGAACGTGATGCTGCCCGAGTGGCTGCTGAAGCGGGACATCGGCTGGCGCCTCGTCGTGCCCCTGCTCGGGCCCACGGGGCTGGAAGGCTTCCTGCTGCTGAGTTCGCCGCCCGAACCCTTCCAAATGACCTTCGAGGACCGCGATCTCCTGAAGACCGTGGGTCGTCATGTCGCCACGCTGCTGGCGCAACAGGCTGCCGACCGGAAGCTGACCGAAAGCCGGCAGTTCGATGCCTTCAACCGCTTCGCCGCCTTCGTGATGCACGATCTGAAGAACTCGGTCGCCCAGCTGCAGCTGCTCGTGAACAATGCCGCGCGCCACCGCCACAACCCCGAGTTCGTCGACGACGCCATCGACACGATCGCCAACACCGCCCAGCGGATGACCGGTCTCATCGAACAGCTCCAGGCTCGCGAGGCGCGCAGCGATGTGCGTCCTGTAAATCTTGCAAGGCTGCTGGGGGAGGCCGCCGACCGAGGCTGCGCCAGACAGCCCGAGGTCTGCGTGGCGCCGGGCCCCGAAGAAGCCTCGATCGAAGCCGATGCCGAACGGCTGGGGGCGGTATTGGATCATGTCATCCGCAATGCGCAGGAAGCCGTCGGTCCGCGGGGTCCGGCGATTACACTATCGCTGGCGCTGGAAGGGGCGCAGGCGCGAATCGCGATTACGGATGAAGGGCCGGGCATGGACCCGGATTTCGTGCGCGACCGGCTGTTCCGTCCCTTCGACAGTACCAAGGGGTCGAAGGGCATGGGTATCGGGGCCTATCAGGCGCGCGACTACGTGCAGCGTCTCGGGGGCGGTATCACCGTGGAGACCCGTCCGGGCCAGGGAACGACGTTCTTGATCAGGTTGCCGTTGTGCCAGAAGCAAAATCCAGAATCCTGATCGTCGAAGATGACCCGGGGCTGCAGAAGCAGCTCAAGTGGTGCTTCGACGACCTGGAGGTCCTGCAGGCCGCGAACCGGACGGAGGCCATCGCGCAGCTGCGTCGCCATGAACCGCAGGTCGTGCTGCAGGACCTTGGCCTGCCGCCGGACGCAGAGGGTGTCAGCGAAGGTTTCGCCACGCTGCAGGAGATCCTGAAGCTCGCACCCCGCACCAAGGTCATTGTCGTCACGGGCCGCGCGGACCGGGAAAATGCAGTGCGTGCCGTGGGACTCGGTGCCTACGATTTCTATTCCAAGCCCGTCGACACCGAAGTGCTGAAGCTTCTCGTCGCACGCGCCTTCAACATGTTCCGGCTCGAGGCGGAGAACGACCGCCTGCGCGATGCGCGGGCTGCGACACCGATGGACGGCATCATCGCCACGGACCCGGCCATGCAGCGCGTCTGCCGCATGGTCGAGAAGGTCGCACCGACGAACGCTTCGGTCCTCGTGCTCGGGGAAAGCGGCACGGGCAAGGAACTCATCGCGCGTGCGCTGCATGCACGCAGCGACCGTCGGGACAGGCGATTCGTGGCCATCAACTGCGCCGCCATTCCGGAGAACCTGCTCGAAAGCGAGCTGTTCGGCTACGAGAAGGGCGCCTTCACCGGCGCCGTGAAACAGACGCTGGGCAAGGTGGAGATGGCTGACGGCGGCACGCTGTTCCTCGACGAGATCGGCGACATGTCGGTCCCGCTGCAGGCCAAGCTGCTGCGTTTCCTGCAGGAGCGCGTCATCGAACGGGTGGGTGGCCGGCAGGAAATCCCCGTCGACGTGCGCATCATCTGCGCCACGCACCAGGACCTCCCGCAACTCATCACGCAGCAGCGTTTCCGCCAGGATCTGTTCTACCGCATCGGCGAAATCACGCTGACACTGCCGCCGCTGCGCCAGCGACCGGGCGATGCCGTCCTGCTGGCCCAGACGTTCCTGGCCCGGGCCTCCGCCGCAGACCCCAGGACGCCAAGATCCTTCAGCGAGGACGCGCTCGTCGCGATCCAGCGCCACGACTGGCCGGGCAATGTGCGCGAACTCGAAAACAAGCTGCGCTCCGCGGTCATCATGGCCAGCGGGCCCCAGGTCTCGGCCGAGGACCTGGGCCTGGGTCATGCCACCGGGCGATTCGTCCTGCTGAACCTCAAGGCCGTGCGTGCCGCGGCCGAGAGGCAGGCCGTCGAGCAGGCGCTGGCCATCACGCAGGGGAATGTTTCGCAGAGCGCAGAGCTGCTGGGCATCACGCGGCCCACGCTGTATGACCTCATCGAGAAACTGGGCCTGAAGCCCGAGGTTGCCGGGTGATCCTCGTTCCCGTCATGGCTGTGCTGATAGCCGCATTGCATACGGTTCAGGCGCTCCATGTCCTGTGGTTCGACACCGACCAGACGACCTATACGCACGGCCATCTCGTGGCGCTCGTCAGCCTCTGGCTGCTGTGGCAGGGCCGCAAGGTCCATGTCTCATTGCCCGCCCAGGCCTCGAAGTCCGCGCTGCTGGCGCTCTTCGGGGCCGGTGCCGCCTGGCTGGTCACGGTGCAGGCCGGCATCCAGCTGGGCGAGATGCTGCTGCTGCCCGTGCTGCTGGCGCTTGCCGTGTGGGCCTCGCAGGGTTTCGCGCGCGCGCGGCAGGCTTCCTTCGCCTTCGCGTACCTGTACTTCGCCATGCCGGTCTGGACTGTGGCGAACGATTTCCTGCAGTGGGGCACGATCTACGCGAACCGCGTCCTGCTGCGCCTTGTCGGCATCCCGACCTTCTTCGAAGGCAATGCCGTTCAGATCCCGGACGGCGTGTTCCATATCGAAGGTGGCTGCAGCGGCCTGCACTTCTTCATGGTCGCGCTCGCCATCGCTGCGCTGCTGGGCGAGCTGCGCCGCGATCGCTGGGCGACGCGCCTGAAATTGCTGCTGCTGGCCGCCGTGCTGGCCGTGCTCACCAACTGGGTTCGTGTCTTCACGATCATCCTCGCCGGCCACGTGACGCACATGCAGAGCTATCTGGTGCGCGTTTCGCACTATGGCTACGGCTGGGTGCTGTTCGCCGTCTCGATGGCGCTGTTCTTCTGGCTGGAACGGAAGTTCCCGCAGGATCCTGACGCCCCGGTCGACGGCGCCGTGAAACCTGCCGTCACGTGGCGCAAGCAGTCCGCCATGATCGCGGTGCTGGCGTTCGTTTCCCTCTGGCACGTCCTTGCCGTTCGTCCCGCAGGGCTTCTGCAGGACAGCCCCGCTGGGGACAGCGGCTGGCAGCAGGGCGAGTCTGACTGGCATCCGATCCTCACCGGCGGCGATGCCACGCGCGTTGCGCGCTACAGCCGCGGTACCGATGCGGTGGACCTGGCGACCGTGGCCTATGGTCATCAGGAACAGAACAGGGAATTCAGCGCCTACGCCAACAACCTGCTGGGCAGCTTGTATCCAGTCGCTGTTCCGGCATTCGATACCGCCGGACTGCCCCTGCGGCTGGAAGTCGGGCGCGATGCCACGGGCATCTACCTCGTGGGTGTGGATTACCTCGTCGATGGCCGCGCCTACACCAGCGCCTTCCGTGCGCAGTTGCGCTATGCGCAGCTGTCGCTGCTTTCCCTGCGGTCTCCGCCCACGCAGATGCGCGTGTTCCGTGCGGTCTGCCGGCCGGATTGCGCGGCCGCTGCCACCCTACTGAAGGGATTCCTTCCGATCCTTACGCCACAAGGACGTAAAGCATGATGTCGTCCCGAGCCTCGCCCCGGCTGATCCTCGCCACGGCCTGCGCCGCGTTCATTCTCTCGGCCTGCGGCACAAGTCCCGAGGCGCAGTTGCGGAATGCCGAGAAGGCACTGCGTGCCGGCGACTACGGTGCGGTCCTGGTGGAAACCCGCAACGTGCTCGCCAAGGACAAGTCGAACGGCAAGGCCCAGCTGTTGATGGTGCGCGCGCTGTTGCAATACGGCGACCTGGATTCGGCGGCTAAGCAGCTCGACGCCGCGAAGGACCTGAACCTGCCGGCAGCCGACGTCGCGGAAATCCGGGCACGCATCGCGCTGGGGCACGGCAAGGCAAAGGATCTGCTCGCCGCCATCGACGGCGGCACCTCCGGACTCGACGGCGCTGCGAAGGACCGTTTCCGCGCCATGTCCCTGCAGGCCCTGCGCCGCGTGCCCGAGGCCCTTGCGCTGTATACGAAGCTGCTCGCGGAATCGACGAAGGACGATGAACTGCATGTGCTGGCTGGCGAATGCCAGCTGTTCCTCGGCAGACCCCGGCTGGCGATGGAACAGGCCGACCTGGCGATCGCCGCGCGGCCGGATTCTGCCAAAGGCTGGCTGATGAAGGCGTCGCTGCTCTCGGCGGAAGGCAAGGCCGACGAGTCGCGCGCCGCGCTCGACAAGGCCGCAGCCTGCGCGCCGGGCCTGCTGTCATTGCCTGAACGCGCCACCCTGCTGGGCACCCTCGTCGAATCGTCGCTGTCACGCCGCGATGTCGGTGCCGCTTCGAAGGCGCAGGCCGACCTCGTGAAGACGGCGCCCCAGGCACCGTTCACCCAGCTCGCCGACCTGCGCATCCAGCTGGCCCGGGGCGAGGTGGTCGAACCGGTTTCCGCGCTGCAGACCTTGATGCAGAAGTCCGGCAGCTACACCGCGGGTCGGGCCACCCTCGTTGCCGCGCTGCTGCTGAAGGGCAGTTACGAACTGGCCCTGCATGAATTCGGCGCCCTCAAGGGCGCCAGCCCCGACGAACCGCGCTTCAAGGTCATCGAGGCTGCCATCAAGGCAGCGGACAAGGAACAGCCCGGCTCGCCCGGACGGGCCCTCGCGCTGGCGAATGCGCTGGGCGCCCTGAACCATGGCTATCTGGCCCTGCCGCTCATCGAAGCCGCCCTCAAACAGACCCCGGACTCGCTGCCGCTGGCTGTCGCACAGGTGCGCCTGCTGCTGGCGGCCGGTGATGCCACGGCCGCGCTGGCCAAGGCCGAGGCGCTGGCCGCGTCCGGCAGCAAGGATCCGCAGGTCCTGTCCTCGCTCGTCGACGCGCAGGTTGCCAGGGGCCAGTGGGCCCAGGCGGCGGCGACCACTGAAAAACTCTGGGCCGCGAAGCCGGTGGCGCAGCTGGCCATCGGTCTTTCGCAGCTGCGGCTGCGGGGCCAACTCGCCCAGCCGGCCGAGCCGCTGCAGCGCTGGCTCGCGAAGCACCCCGGGGACATCGAGGTCCGGACGCGGCTCGCCATGCTGAACGAGTCCCTGGGCCAGCGGGCCGAAGCCATCGCCGAGTACGAACGCGCCGCGACCGATGCACCCCGCAATTACATCGCCCTGAACAACCTCGCCGTCCTGTATCGCGACAAGGGTGACCCGCGCGCGCTCGCCACGGCCCGCAAGGCCTTCGAACTGGCGCCCAGGCAGGCCGCCGTCGCCGACACCTACGGGTGGATGCTGGTGCAGGGCAGGGAAGCCACCAAGGCCCTGCCCCTGCTGAAGGCGGCGTCGGATACCATGCCGGGCAATGCCGAAGTGCGTTACCACTACGCCGCCGCGCTCGCTGCCACGGGCAACCGGGCCGAGGCGACGCTGCAGATCGTCGAGGCCCTGAGGGACCCGACACCGACGCCCTGGCGCGCCGAGGCCCGGAAGCTCGCCGAGACCCTGTCCGCCCCATGAGGACGACCATGAAGACCCGACTCCTGACCGGCATCCTGCTGGTCTTCGCCAGCCTGATGCACGCGCCCGTCCACGCCGAGGACATTGCGCCCGCTGCATCGGCCGTCGCGGCGGACTACGTGATCGGACCCGGCGACACGATCCAGGTCTTCGTCTGGCGCAATCCGGAGCTCACCGTCACGGTGCCGGTGCGGCCGGACGGCAAGGTGTCCACGCCGCTCGTCGAGGACATGGTCGCGGTCGGCAAGAATCCCAGCGCGCTGGCGCGCGACATCGAAAAGGTCCTCGCTGAATACGTGAAATCGCCGCAGGTGAATGTCATCGTGACGCAGCCGGCCAGCGCCTTCAGCCAGGTCAAGGTCATGGGGCAGGTCCAGAAGCCCCAGGCCCTGCCCTTCCGGCAGGGCATGACCGTGCTGGATGCGGTGCTCGCCTCGGGCGGCCTCGGCCAGTTCGCGGCCGGCAACCGTGCCAAGCTGCTGCGCACCGAAAACGGCAAGGCAAGGGAATTGCCGCTCAAGCTCACGCGCCTGCTCGAAGACGGTGACCTGTCACAGAACCTCGAGCTGAAAGCAGGCGACGTCCTCCTCGTTCCCGAGTCCCGGTTCTGATCCCATGAAAGAATTCCTGGAATATCTCTTCGACGAAGTCCGCAGCGCCTGGCGTTTCCGCTGGCCGGCGCTCGCCGTGGCGGCCGTGGTGGCCGTCGTCGGCTGGCTCATCGTCTTCGCCCTGCCGGATCGCTACGAAGCCAGGGCCGCCATCTTCGTCGACACCCGCACCGCGCTGAAGCCGGTGCTGCAGGGCCTGACGATGGAGCAGGACGTCAACACCCAGCTGAACTACGTGCGCCAGTCGCTCTTCGCGGGTGACCAGCTCGAACGCATCGCGCGGGATTCGGGCGTGCTGTCCGTGTCGGACCGCGACCCGCGCAAGATGGCGACCGTCCTCACGGAATTCGGCAAGCGCTTCGTGCTCGACGTGAAATCGGCCAGTGGCCGTGAGAACGAACGCGACGCTGCCGGCAGCGTCTACAGCTTCAGCTACCAGGACGACAACCGCGCGCGCAGCCTCAAGGTCGTGGACACGGTCCTCAACGCCTTCATCAAGGAAACCCTTGGCGGCAAACGCGAAGGCGCCGAGAACGCACAGAAGTTCCTCGAGACCCAGCTCAAGGATTACGAAGAGCGGCTGCGTACCGCCGAAGACAAGCTTGCCGCCTTCAAGAAGACCAACGTCGGACTGATGCCATCCGAGCAGGGGGGCTATTTCGGCCAGCTGCAGATGGAAATCGATGCCGCCCGCAAGGCCGAAAACGACCTGAGCGTTGCCATCGCGCGCCGTGCGGAGATCGCGCGGCAGCTGCGCGGCGACAGCGTCGTCACCGCCACCGCTTCCCCGTCGCCCTCCGCCCGGGCAGGCCAGCCCGGCAGCGACACGCAGTCCCGCATCAACGAAGCGCAGGCCCGCCTCGACGACCTGCTGCTGCGTTACACCGACAAGCACCCCGACGTGATGTCCGCCCGCGCCACGCTGGCGGAGCTTAAAAGCCGCCGCGAGGTGGAAATCGAAAACCTGCGCCGGGGCGACGCCAGCGCCGTCGCGTCCAGCGGCGTCAGCAGCAATCCGGTCTACCAGAGCATCCAGCTGCAGCTGAACCAGGCCGATGTCGAGATCGCCTCGCTGCGCGGGCAGCTCGGCCAGCACCGGTCCAAGGCCGCCGAACTCAAGAACCGGCTCGACGTGGCGCCGCAGGTCGAAGCGCAGTACGCCCAGCTCAACCGCGATTACGAGGTCAACAAGGCCCAGTACACCGCGATGCTGGCGAACTATGAAAAGGCACGCCTCGGCGAACAGGCCGACAACGCCGGCTCCGTCCGCTTCGAGATCGTGCAGCCGCCGCTGGCACCTTATGCGCCGGTTTCGCCGATGCGCTTCGTGCTGCTGCTGGGTGCCCTGGTCGGGGCACTGGCGCTTGGCGGCGGGCTCGCCTGGCTGCTGCACATGCTGGCCCCGGTGGTCGGGTCCTCCGCCAGCCTGCAGTCCCTGACGGACCTGCCCGTCCTGGGCGTGGTCAGCACGGCTTTCCCCGCCGTCCAGCAGCGCGAAGCCATCGCCGAGCTGCGGCAGTTCCTGATGATGCTCGCCGGCCTGTTCGGCGCGTTCGTCATCGTGCTCGTCCTCAACATGGCGCACCTGCGCCTGTCCCTCCCCTTGAGCCTCCTGGGCATCGGGTGATCCATGAGCGTCGTTGAAAAAGCCCTGAACAAACTGCGCAACGCCGGCGATGCCCCGCCCCGCGCTGCGGCGCCTGCCGTCGACCTTGCCGAGACGCCGCCGGAACCCATCGCGGCGCTCGCGACAGCGGAACTGCCGGCCAGCCCGCGCATCCTTGTCGACCGCGATGCCCTGCGCGCCGCCGGCTACCTGCCGGAAACCCAGCAGGACCGCCGCTTCGCCGATGAATACCGCCATATCAAGCGGCCGCTCATCGCGGCCGCCCATGCGGCGGGCGCCGACGCGGATCCCGATCCGCGCGTCATCATGATGGCCAGCGCGCTGCCGGGCGACGGCAAGACCTTCACCAGCATCAACCTTGCACTCAGCGTGTCGCGCGAACGGGACACCACCGTCGTCCTCGTGGACGCGGACGTGGCCAAGCCCCATATCAGCCGCATCTTCGGCGTGGACCAGGAACTGGGGCTGCTCGACGCCCTGGCCGATCCCACCCTGGACATCGAATCGCTGGTGCTGCCCACCGACGTGAAGGGCCTGTCGGTCCTGCCGGCTGGCAAGCCGCGCAACAACGCCACCGAACTGGTCGCAAGCGCTCAGATGAAGTCGCTCGCAAAGCGGCTCCTGGCGCGCCATCCCCATCGCATCGTGCTGATGGATTCCTCCCCCCTGCTCGTGTCCAGCGAATCCCGCGCACTGGCCACGGTCGCCGGCCAGGTCGCGCTCGTCGTGCGCTCCGGGCGCACGCCACGCCAGGCCGTGCTCGATGCCATCGGCCATATCGGGGAAGGCCGCTCGGTCGGGCTCGTGCTGAACCAGGGTCGCGCGAGTTTCAGCGAAGGCCTGTACGGCTATGGCTACGGCTACGGCAGCCGCGCCTATTACGGACACTACGGAGATGCCCATGAAGACCGCCCCGCGAACTGACCGTCGCATCGCCGCCGCCGTCGCGGCCGCCCTGCTCGTCCCGGCCATCGCGGTGCCTGCCAGCGCTGTCGCGGCCGACGTGCAACTGTCCACGGACATCGGCGTGGGGACGTCGGACAACATCCTGCGCACGGCCACCGACAAGCGCAGCGAAACCATCGAGCAGGTCGGGTTGCAGTTTTCGGTGCAGAACCAGACCCGCCGCTTCGATGCCGACGTGCGTGGCGACCTCGCGTTCCTGAACTACGACAAGAACAGCTTCTCGTCGGAACTCGTCGGCAATGCCGGCGCCGCGTTCAAGCTGGACCTGGTCGAAGACCGGCTCAGCTGGTCCCTGGACGACGTCTTCGGCCAGACCCGCCGCGACCCCTTCGCCGTCGTCACGCCGTTGAACCGCGAGAACGTGAACTACTTCAGCACCGGCCCTAACGCCCGGATCCATCTCGGCAGCGCCGACCGGCTGCTGGCCAGCGCGCGTTACGGCAAGGTGAGCTACGAAACCAGCCTCTACGACACCGACCGACTCAGCATGCAGGCCGGGTACCAGCACGACCTGTCGCCCGTCAGCCAGCTGGGCGTGAACATCAGCCACGAGCGCGTGGACCCGCAGGACAGCGGCTCGCTGTTCCAGTCCTACGCCCGCCAGGAAGCGTTTGCCCGATACACACTCGGCGGATCCCGAACCAAGGCCAGCCTCGACGTCGGCGCCAGCCGCGTGGACCGCAGCGGCCTCGCCGATGACGGCGCCGTGGTCCGGCTGGAGCTGTCCCG
>JBEEKA010000032.1:0-20908 GCA_041168985.1 Pseudomonadota bacterium
GGACAGGCGCTCCTGCGTCACCGACACCCTGACCTCATGGCCCTCTGCCGTCGTCGACACCACCACATCGCGGACTTCGTCCACCCGGGCCACAAGGGCCTCGCTCACCGTGAAGCCGACACCGAGGTCCGCAAGGTCCCTCGGCGTCGCCAGCATCACGACGTGCGGAATCGAATTGAAGGACAGCGATACCGGCGTCTCTTCCGCCACGCTGTCCCACGCCGACTCCCAGTGCCCATCGCGCCAACGGCGGACGGGCAGCTGCACGATGGGCGTGTCGCCCACGGAGATCACTGCGCCGTGCGCGCCCCGCCCGCGTCACGCAGCAGCCGCAACTGCTGCGCGTTTTCTTCCTTGAAGCGCTTTTGCCAGGCCGAGGGCTGGCCCACCTTGGTGAGCTGCACCGCCGTGACCTTGTACTCGGGACAGTTCGTCGCCCAGTCCGAATTCTCGGTGGTGATGACGTTGGCGCCCGACTCCGGGAAGTGGAAGGTCGTGTACACGACGCCCGGCTGCACGCGGTCGGTGACGATCGCCCGCAGCACCGTCTCACCGGCCCGGCTGGCGATACCCACCCAGTCACCCGTCCGGATGCCGCGGTTCTCGGCATCGTGCGGATGGACCTCGATGCGGTCTTCGTCGTACCACGCCGCGTTCTCCGTGCGCCGGGTCTGCGCGCCCACGTTGTACTGGCTCAGGATGCGGCCGGTCGTCAACAGCAGCGGGAAGCGCGCGCTCGAACGCTCTTCCGTCGGCACGTATTCCGTGACGAAGAAACGACCCATGCCACGGACGAACTTGTCGATGTGCATGGTCGGCGTACCTTCCGGCGCCGCATCGTTGCACGGCCACTGGATGCTGCCCATCTCGTCCAGCTTCGCGTAGCTGACGTTCTTGAAGGTCGGGGTCAGCCGGGCGATTTCGTCCATGATCTCCGACGGGTGCGAATACGGCATGTCGTAGCCCAGCGCCTTCGCGAAGCCGACCGTAGCCTCCCAGTCCGAAAGCCCGCCCAGCGGCTCCGTGATCTTGCGGATGCGGGAAATGCGACGTTCCGCGTTCGTGAACGTCCCGTCCTTCTCGATGAAGGAAGCACCCGGGAAAAACACATGGGCGTACTTCGCCGTCTCGTTCAGGAACAGGTCCTGCACGATCACGCATTCCATCGCCTCGAGCGCCGCCGTCACGTGCTGCGTGTTCGGATCGGACTGCGCCGGATCCTCGCCCTGCACGTAGAGCGCCTTGAAGCTGCCGTCCAGCGCCGCCTCGAACATGTTCGGGATGCGAAGGCCCGGCTCCGGATCGATCGACGCGTTCCAGGCTTCCTCGAAAAGTTGCCGCGTCACGGTGTCCGAGATATGGCGGTACCCGGACAGCTCGTGCGGGAACGAACCCATGTCGCAGGATCCCTGGACATTGTTCTGGCCACGCAGCGGGTTCACGCCGACCCCTTCGCGACCGATGTTGCCGGTGGCCATCGCCAGGTTCGCGATGCCCAGCACCATCGTGCTGCCCTGGCTGTGCTCCGTGACACCCAGGCCGTAGTAGATCGCCCCGTTGCCCCCCTTTGCATAGAGGCGGGCCGCGCCGCGCACCATCGCCGCCGGGACGCCGGTGACGGCTTCCATGGCTTCCGGCGAGTTGCGCGCCTCGGAAACGAATGCCCGCCACTTCTCGAAGGCGGCCTTCTCGCAGCGTTCGGCGACGTAAGCTTCGTCGACGAGATTTTCCGTGGCGACCACGTGCGCCAGGGAATTGATCAGCGCGACGTTCGTGCCCGGCTTCAGCTGCAGGTGGTAATCCGCCCGGATGTGCGGGCTGCTGACCAGTTCGATCGACCGCGGGTCGACGACGATCAGCTTTGCGCCCTCGCGCAGGCGACGCTTCATGCGCGAACCGAACACCGGATGGCCTTCGGTCGGATTCGCGCCAATGACGACGATCACGTCGGAGAACTGCACCGAATCGAAGTTCTGCGTGCCGGCGGACGTGCCGAGTGTCTGGCCCAGGCCATAACCCGTGGGGGAATGGCAGACGCGCGCGCAGGTATCGACGTTGTTCACGCCAAGCGCCGCGCGGACCAGCTTCTGCACGAGGTAGGCTTCCTCGTTCGTGCACCTCGACGACGTGATGCCGCCGACGGCATTGCGGCCATAGGACTTCTGGATGCGCCTGAACTCCGACGCGGCGTACTGGAACGCCTCGTCCCAGCTCACGTTCTGCCAGGGATCCGTGATCTTCCTGCGGATCATCGGCGAGGTGATGCGGTCCGCATGCGTCGTATAGGTATAGGCGAAGCGACCCTTCACGCAGGCGTGCCCGCGGTTCGCACCGCCATCCCGGCTCGGCACCATGCGGGCGACCTTGTCGCCCTTGACCTCGGCATCGAAGCTGCAGCCGACGCCACAGTAGGCACAGGTCGTCTTGACGACCTTGTCTGGCTGCCCGATGCGCATCAACGATTTTTCCGTCAGCGCACCCGTCGGGCACGACTCGACGCAGGCGCCGCAGGACACGCACTCGGAATCGATGAACCCTTCGTCCTGGCTGGCCACGACCTTCGACGCGAAACCGCGGCCGTCGATCGTCAGCGCGAACGTCCCCTGCACTTCGCCGCAGGCGCGCACGCAGCGCGAGCAGACGATGCAGGCCGACGGGTCGAAGCTGAAATACGGATTGCTGTCGTCGATCTCGCTCCTCTGGTGGCTCTTTCCGCCCCGGCCGTAGCGCACGTCGGTCACGCCCAGGTCCGCCGCCACCTGGTGCAGTTCGCAGCGCTCGCCGGCTGCACACTCCCTGCAGTCTTCCGGATGGTCCGACAGGTACAGCTCGACCACACCCTTGCGCAGCTGCTCGAGCTTGTCGCTTTCCGTCCTAACCTTCATGCCCGGCGCGACGAGCGTGGTGCAGGAGGCCGGGAAGCCGCGCTGGCCCTCGATCTCGACGAGGCAGAGACGGCAGGAGCCGAAGGCCTTCAGCGAATCGGTCGCGCAGAGTTTCGGGATCGCGCCGCCGGCCGCCGCGGCCGCGCGCATGACCGAAGTGCCCGCCGGAACGGTGACCTCGGCGCCATCGATGTTGAGGGTGACCGGGGCGCCATTGGCGGCCGGGGTTCCGTGATCGTGCAGGTCGAGTGAATGCATGTGTCCTCTCCTCGCCGTTTACTGGCGCTTCGGAGCGAAATCGGCCGGGAAGTGCTTCAGGGCGCTGGTGACCGGGAACGGGGTCATGCCACCGAGTCCACAGAGGGAGCCGTTCAACATGGTGTTGCACAGGTCCTTCAGCAGTTCGACATTGGCCTCCGCATCCTGGCCCGCCCTGATCCTGTCGATCACCTCGACACCGCGCGTGGAGCCGATGCGGCAGGGCGTGCACTTGCCGCAGGACTCCACCGCGCAGAATTCCATCGCGTAGCGCGCCAGCTTCGACATGTCGGCGGTATCGTCGAACGCGACGATCCCGCCGTGACCCACGAGGGCACCGATAGCCGTGAAGGCTTCATAGTCCATCGGCGTGTCGAAATCCTTTTCCGGCACGTAAGCACCCAGCGGACCGCCGACCTGCACGGCGCGGATCGGACGACCGCTCGCCGATCCGCCGCCGAAGTCGTACAGCAGTTCGCGCAGGGTCACGCCAAAGGCCTTTTCGACCAGGCCACTGCGCTTGAGGTTGCCTGCGAGCTGGAACGGCAGCGTGCCGCGCGAGCGGCCCATGCCGTAATCCCTGTAGTACGCGGCCCCCTTCTGGAGGATCACGGGCAGCGAGGCGAGCGAGATCACGTTGTTGATCACCGTCGGCTTGCCGAAGAGACCCTGGATGGCCGGCAGCGGCGGACGGAAGCGGACTTCGGCACGCTTGCCCTCGAGGCTCTCGAGAAGCGAGGTCTCCTCTCCGCAGACATAGGCACCGGCGCCGATGCGCACTTCGAGTTCGAAGGTCTTGCCACTGCCGCGGATGTCCCGGCCGAGGTAGCCCGCGGCGCGCGCGTTGGCAATCGCCTCGCGCAGGGCCCTGGCGGCATGCGGATACTCGCAGCGCAGGTAGATGTAGCCCTGCGTGGCGCCAACGGCGACGCCGGCGATCGTCATGCCCTCGATGAGGCACAGTGGATCGCCTTCCATGATCATCCGGTCGGAGAAGGTACCCGAGTCACCCTCGTCCGCGTTGCAGACGACGTACTTCTGGTCCGCGACCTGGTCGTGCACCGTCTTCCACTTGATGCCAGTCGGGAATGCCGCGCCACCGCGACCCCGAAGACCCGAATCGGTCACTTCCTTCACGATGTCGGCACCGGCCATCGCCAGCGCGCGACCGAGGCCTTCGTAGCCCCCATGCGACGCGTACTGCGCCACGCTGACCGGATCGATCACGCCCACGCGCGAGAAAGTCAGACGCTCCTGCTTCGCGAAGTACGGGATGTCCTCGACACGACCCTGCCTGAGGGCATGGGGCTTCGCGTCGAACAGACCGGCCTCGACCAGGCCCGGCACGTCCTCGGCGTTCACCGGTCCGTAGGCGATGCGCTGGCCCTCGTGCTCCACTTCGACGAGCGGCTCGAGCCAGACCATGCCTCGGGAGCCGACACGCGTGATCTCGAGGACAACACCCGCGGCCTTTCCGGCGGCTTCAAGGGCGGCAACCGTTTCATCGACACCTAGCGCCTCGGCTGCCGAATCACGGGAAATGAACAGACGCGTAGCCATCAACGCTTGCTCCAGTCGGCGAGGATCCGGTCGAGACGCTCCGGCGTCACGCGACCGTAAAGCTTGTCGTCCACCATGACCGACGGCGCCGCAGCGCAGTTGCCAAGGCAGTACACCGCCTCCAGCGTGAACTGTCCATCCGGGCTGGTGCCGTGGTAGTCGGTCGACAGTTTCTGCCTGGCGTGCGCTTCGGTGAGCTCGCAGTTCATGGCCTGGCAGGCCTCGGCACGACAGACCTGCACGACGTGCTTGCCGGGCGCATGCCGACGGAACACGTGGTAGAAGCTGATCACCCCATGCACTTCGGCACGCGACAGGTGCAAGGCTTCGGCGATCCGGGGCACGGCGTCCGCGGGGACATACCCGAACTCCTCCTGCACGGCATGGAGGATCGGCAGCAGCGGACCGGACAGGCCGGCGTGTCGGGCGATGATGCCGTCGACGGCCTCCGCCTGCTTTGCGTCAATTTCGGACATTTTGGGAAGAATCCTGGAAGGGTGTGCGAACGCTCTGGACGCGCCCAAGTGGCTGTCCAGCCGTAGATTCTGTTCCTAGGGACGGTCCCGGGAAATATGACCGGGACTTCATATCAGGCCTCAGTCGGCCCCGACGATCTCCGCAATCGACCTCACCGTTCCCGGTTCCGTGGCCGAGTACCCGGGCAGGCCCCCGATCGCGGCCGAAAACTGCGGACTCTGCATCACTGAAAGCACGCGCTGGATGGCCGGGCTGCCCACACTCCGCCGATGGCAGACGAAGATGTAGTCCTCGGTCACGAGGCGGATGAAGTCGAGGTCGAACTGCCGGGCGGCGGCCTCGACCCCGAAGCTGACATCGGCCATGTCGCTGGCCACGTAGGCGGCTACCGCCGCATGCGTGAACTCGACCTGGGAATAGCCTTCGATCCGCGCCGGATCGACGCTCGCCCGGGACAGGAGCTCATCCAGCAGCATGCGGGTGCCCGATTCCGGATCGCGGTTCACGAAACGCAGTCCCGGCCGGGTCAGGTCCGCCAGCGAGTGGATTCCCAGGCGATTGCCCTGGCGCACGATCAGCCCCATCTCGCGCGTCACGAACCGGATAACGCAATGTTCGACAGGCGACAGGACATCGCGCCATGGCGCCATGCCCCACTCACGCAGCGCACCGCGCGGCAGGTGCATGCCCGCCAGGTCACAGCCGCCCTGTGCGAGGGAGGCCGGAGAACTGGCGTTGCCGACGAAGCGGAAGTCGATGTGCAGCCCCGGCTCGCGGGCCAGCAGGTCGCGCAATGCGGACACCGCAAAACCATGGCTCGCATGGATGCGAACGGTGTCCCCCGCCTCGGGCAGCAGGGCGTTGATCTCCGATTCCAGTTCCTGGGCCAGGTTCTGCAGCTGCGGCCCGAGACGGGCCTGAAGGCGCTGGCCGGCCCAGACCAGCCGCTCTCCGAATGGCGTGAGCGACGTGCCTCGTCCGCGACGGCGCTCGACCAGCGGCGTCCCGAAGAAAGCCGACCACTTCTCGATGAGGTTCCAGGCGTGGCGATAGGACACGTCCGCCGCACCGGCGGCCTCCGTGATCTTCCCGGTGGCGCGGATCTCGTTGAGGAAATCGAGCATCACGCGCATGGACCGTGCGTCGCGATCCTGCGTGAACCGCCAGACGGGCTCGATCTGGATCCTGAAGGCCATGTGTCAGTCGTGCAGGCGCTGCAACAGGCTGACCAGCAGGGCCAGCTCGATGGGCGTAAAGCGCTCCATGAAACGGCGCTCATGACGACTGACTTCATCCTTCAAGGCCTGGAGGCGGAGTATCCCCTGGGGCGTCAGGAACAGGCCCTGGCGGCGCCGGTCCTGCGTGGAACGGCGCCGTTCGACAAGTCCCGTGTCTTCGAGCCGATCGATCAGGGCGACGAGGCTTGCCTTGTCGAGCGCCAGCTTGTGGGCCAGTTCGACCTGCGCGATGCCCGGCTGCCCTTCGGCGATCAGCAGGATGCTGAACACCACCGGCCGGACCTTGCCCTGACCCACGTGACGCTGGAAATCCCGTGCCATCGAAACATGCGCGCGACGCACGTTGAACCCGAGCAGGGACTGCAGCATCGGCAGGCCATCGCCGCCCGCCTCCGCCGTCGCGCGGGCCGGCCTGCGCGCGGAGGTCTCGGTGGCGCTGCGACCCGCGCGCTTCATGGTCAGAACACCACGACCGAGCGGATCGAAGAACCCTCGTGCATGAGGTCGAAAGCATCGTTGATCTTCTCAAGCGGCATCACGTGCGTGATGAGCTCGTCGATCCGGATCTTGCCTTCCATGTACCAGTCCACGATCTTCGGCACATCGGTGCGGCCCCGTGCGCCACCGAATGCCGTTCCCTTCCACACGCGGCCCGTGACGAGCTGGAACGGCCGCGTCGCGATCTCCTGCCCCGCCTCGGCGACGCCGATGATGATCGACTGGCCCCAGCCACGGTGGCAGCTTTCAAGCGCCTGGCGCATGACCTTCGTATTGCCCGTCGCATCGAACGAGTAGTCCGCACCACCGTCCGTAAGGTCGACGATCGCCTGCACGACCTTGTCGTCGCCGACTTCCTTCGGATTGACGAAGTGCGTCATGCCGAACTTTTCAGCCATCGCGCGTTTCGCCGGATTGACGTCGACGCCGATGATCTTGTTCGCACCGACCATCTTCGCCCCCTGGATCACGTTGAGGCCGATGCCCCCGAGGCCGAAGACCACGACGTTCGTCCCGGGCTCGACCTTCGCGGTATAGATCACGGCGCCGATGCCCGTGGTCACGCCGCAGCCGATGTAGCAGATCTTGTCGAACGGGGCGTCTTCCCGGATTTTCGCCACGGCGATCTCGGGAAGTACCGTGAAATTCGAAAACGTCGAACAGCCCATGTAGTGGTACACGGTGTCGCTGCCGAGCGCGAAACGGCTCGTCCCGTCCGGCATCAGCCCCTTGCCCTGTGTCGCCCGGATCGCGGTGCAGAGGTTCGACTTGCGCGACAGGCAGGTCTTGCACTGGCGGCACTCGGGCGTATACAGCGGGATCACGTGGTCGCCCGGCTTCACGCTGGTCACGCCCGCGCCCACCTCGCGCACGATACCCGCGCCTTCATGTCCCAGGATCGACGGGAACACGCCTTCCGAATCCTTGCCGGACAGCGTGTAGTAATCCGTGTGGCAGACGCCCGTGGCCATGATCTCGACCAGGACCTCGCCGTCCCGGGGCCCGCCCAGTTCCACCTCATGGATTTCCAGCGGTTTGCCGGCCCCTGTGGCGATCGCTGCACGAGTCTTCATTGCACGGGTCTCCCTGACTTTCTATTTCTTGGGTGGTCTGGGCCGGCGCGGCCCGATTCGCAGGCTCGCGGTCGCAACGCGGATTTCCACGAGGAAGGCGAGGAGCGCGATGACCAGCGAGGCCATTGCGAGGATGAACAGCAGGCTGACGGGTGTCGCGAGCGACACCGGCACGAATGCGGACGTGAACAGCAGGGCCACGACGAGTGACACCAGCAGCGCGGCGGCCGTCGACAACGTGATCGCGAAGTTCATGAGCCTCGCCCGCCGGCGTGCCGCGCCCAGTTCCTCGACGATGTCGCCGGCCTCCTCTCCCGTCGCCTGCAGGTGGCGCTGTTCGAGCCCGCGGGCGCGATCCACGACGCGGGCAAGTCTGGACGTGAGCATGCCCAGCAGAACGCCGATGCCATTCAGCAGGAATACCGGCGCCAGGGACAGCTGGATCGCATGGGCGACATCGTTGACGGGCACCTGGGAGAGCGCAGGCATCATGGCTGGGCCTCCGCCACCAGTGCCGCTTCGGCGCGCGCCAGATCGGCCGCGGTGTTCACGTCGGGTCCAGGAGGCTCCAGTGCGGGTGCGATGCGGATCTCGATGCCGTTTTCCAGCGCACGGAGCTGTTCCAGTTTTTCGAGCTTCTCGAGCGATGACGGCGGGAGTTGCGCAAGCCGCTGCAAGGCCGAAACCCGATAGCCGTAAAGCCCGATGTGACGCCGCGCGCCCTCGAATGCCGACTGGCTCGACAGCCCCCGTGGTGCGGCATCGCGGTTCCAGGGAATCGGAGCCCGGCTGAAATACAGAGCCCTTCCGGACCCGGACGCCACGACCTTCACGACGTTGGGATCGAGGAACGCTTCCAGGCCTGCCAGCGGGCCACACAGCGTCGACATGCCCGACGAAGGATGGTCCGCGAGCAGGCTGGCCACCTGCTCCAGGAGGCCCGTGGGCATCAGGGGCTCGTCGCCCTGCAGGTTCACGACGATGTCGGTGCCCGCCCAGCCTCGGTTTGCCGCGACTTCAGCGATGCGGTCGGTGCCGGATTCATGCGTGGCTGCCGTCAATGCAACGTCCGCGCCGAAACCGCGCGCCACCTCTGCGATGCGGGCGTCGTCCGTCGCGACGACCACCTCGCGTGCGCCGCTGCGCCGCGCCCTTTCATGGACCCATTGCAGCATCGGTCGCCCCGCGAGGGGCAGCAACGCCTTCCCCGGCAGGCGCGACGAGGCGTAACGCGCCGGAATGACGATGCGGAAATCGACCATGTCAGCGATCCCGCAGCAGCGGATCATCCGCGTTGAGCACGCGGGCCTCGTTTTCAAGCATGACGGGAATTCCGTCGCGAATGGGGTAGGCCAGCCGATCGAAGCGGCAGACCAGCACATGCGCCGCGCGATCCAGCAGTACGGGCCCCTTGCAGGCGGGACAGGCCAGGATATCGAGCAGTCGCGAATCGATCACCGGTTACGCTCCCCCCGTCGACACAGGGATTCAAGACCTGCCAGCAGCCGTGCGGCATCCGCAGCAGGGAAACCGGCCTCGACCGGGACATACCAGCATCGAGTGTCGGCGAAGGCCTCGCATTTTACTGCATCCTTCTCCGTCATGATGACGGGCGCGGCGTCGCCGAACGCCAAGTCGCCGGCCACGAATGCATGATGGTCCGGAAAGGGATGTTCCACAACGTCGATCCCCTGGTCGCGCAGCGAGCCGAAGAAACGCTGCGGATTGCCGATGCCCGACACGGCATGGACTCGCTGGCCTGCAAAGGATGAAAGTGGCCGCGCCGCGCCGGCAGGATCCAGAGGCTGCGCCAGGCTGCCCGAGAGTTGCATGCGCAAGGCCTCGGGCCAGCGGCGGGCGCTGGCCTCGTCGGCGCCGTTCAGCACGATGAAATCCACCGCTCCCAGTCGGGATTCCGGTTCGCGGAGCGGGCCGGACGGCAAGAGGCGGCCGTTGCCCAGCCCGCGCCTGCCATCGATGACGGCGATCTCGAGATCCCGGCCCAGTGCCAGGTGCTGCAGGCCGTCGTCGCAGACGATGATGTCGCAGCCCTCGGCCTGCAGGGCCCGCCCGGCATCCGCGCGCCGCGCCGCCACGCAGACAGGCACGCCCGTTCGCCTGGCCAGCAACAGAGGCTCATCGCCCACCTCCGCCGCCGAATGCGATGCGCGGACCCGAAGTACGCCCTGGCCCTTGCGGCCATGCCCTCGCGTGGCCACACCCGGCTTCCTTCCCAGATCCAGCAGCTGCGCCACCAGCCAGGCGGTCAAAGGGGTCTTGCCGGTGCCCCCGACCGTCAGGTTGCCGACGACGATGACGGGGACATCGATCCGCTCGCTGCGGAATACACCTAGGCGGTAGCACCGGCTGCGCAGGCCGAGGACCACGCGATACAGCAGGCTGAAGGGACGCAAGCCCATGCCGCCCTGTCCGCCATACCAGACCCGCTCCAGCCAGCCGGCGACGCCCCGGGGCTCAGGCATCGAACTGCAGCCGGTGCAACTGTGCGTACAACCCGCCCCGCGCAAGCAGTTCAGCGTGCGTACCCGATTCAACGAGCCGCCCGTCGTCCATGACGACGATGCAGTCCGCCTGTTCGACCGTCGACAGTCGGTGCGCGATGACCAGCGTCGTGCGCCCACGCACCAGTTCCGCCAGCGCGGACTGGATGTGGCGCTCCGACTCGGTGTCCAGTGCAGAGGTCGCCTCGTCCAGGATCAGTATCGGCGCGTCCTTCAACAGGGCCCGCGCGATCGCGACCCGCTGACGCTGGCCGCCCGACAGCAGCGACCCCCTGTCGCCCACCACCGCATCCAGGCCCTGTGGCAGGTCGCGGGCGAACTCCAGGACGTGTGCAGCCCTGGCCGCGGCCTCGATGCGTTCCTCGGACACATCGCCCATCCCGAAAGTGATGTTGTTGCGGATGCTGTCGTTGAACAGCATGACATCCTGGCCGACGTAGCTGATCTGCCGGCGCAGTTCCTGCAGTGGATATTCGCGCAGGTCATGCCCGTCCAGCGTGAGCCGCCCGGAAGTCAGGTCGTGGAAACGCGGCACGAGTCCGACCAGGGTCGACTTGCCGCTGCCCGACCGGCCCACGATGGCCACGGTGGTACCGGCGGCTACATCCAGCGTCACCCCACGCAGTACCGGGGACTGGTCATCCCGGTAGCGGAACACCGCATCCTCGAAACGCAGTTCGCCCCGCGCATGGTCCAGTGGGCGCTTGCCGCCCACATCCTCCGGTTTCGCATCGAGGACTTCGAAAATACCTGCTCCGGCGGCAATACCCTGCTGCAGCGGACCGCTGATGTTGACCAGCCTGCGCAGCGGAGCCATCACCAGAAGCATCGCGCTCAGGAATGCGAGGAACTCATCGACCTGCATGCGGTGATCCACGACCAGGGACATTGCCACCGCCAGGACCGATGCAAGCCCGAACGCCGCGACCAGCTGCACGACCGGGCTGCTGGCGGCCTTGGCGTTGATGAGCCGCACATTGCTGCGGCAGTTCTCGTCGTTGACGCGGTCGAACAGGTCCCGCTGGTGCGCCTGCGCCGTGAAGACCTTGATCAGGCGATGCCCTTCGATCGCTTCCTTGGAAACGCGCGTCACGTCGCCCATCGAATTCTGGATCCGGGCGCTGTACCGCCGGAAACGGCGGTTTATGCCACCCATGATCCAGGCGATCAGCGGAGCGACGACCAGCGACAGCAGGGTCATGCGCCAGGACATCACCACCATGCTGCCAAGAAGCAGGATGACGGTAAGCGAATCACGGATCAGCACCGTGATCGAATTCGTCGTCGCCTCGGCCACCTGCTCGACGTTGTAGGTCAGGCGCGACAGCATGGGTCCCGCGGACACCGCGTCGTAATAGCTGCCCGGCAGGCGCAGGTACTGCGCGAAGAGGTCGGCGCGGATTGCCTTGATCACCTCGCGCCCCACCCGCCCCGGGAAATATGTCGCGACGTAATCCCCCAGGCCACGCGCAATGAACACCACGAGCGCGCCCAGTGGCACGAGCCAGGTCACGCGAGGATCCGGATTCACGAAGGCGTACTGGAGGAAGTACTTGATGAACCAGGTCAGTCCCGCGTCCGTTGCCGCATAGAGCAGCATGCCGAGCACGCCGAGCCCGAACAGTCCGAGATGGGGCCGTGCATAACCCAGCAGGCGACGATAGGTCTGGGTGGCCGAAGCCGGTGCGCGGTCCAGCAAAGGGGAGTCGGTCACCGCTGGCCGCCCGCGGCGTCGCCGGCGACCGTCGCGATATCGAGCTCGCCGAAACCCAGCCGACCCAGCACGTCCAGTGCCGTGACGACGGACTGGTGCGTGGCGCGACCGTCGGCGCGCAGCGTGATCCGTACGTCGCGGCGCTCGCCCGCGATCTTCAGCACCGCCGCGCGCAGCGTGTCCCGGCCCGAATTCACGAGGTCGCGATCGTTCACGCGATAGCTGCCACCCTGCGTCACCGCCACCACGATGTTTTCCGCTCCCCGCTGCGGCTCGGGGGTCACGCGCGCCTGGGGCAGCACGACGCGCAGCCGGCCCTCTTCGACGAAGGTCGCGGACAACATGAAGAACATGACCAGGACCAGCAGGATGTCGATCAGCGAGATCAGGTTGATCTCCGGATCCTCGGCACGGCGCGTTCGGAGTTTCACGCGTCCTTCCGCGTCGAGGACTTCACGTCCAGGGCATCGGCAAACCGCGTGGCATCCTTTTCCATCTGCACGACAAGCCGGTCCACCCGGCCGCGCAGCAATCGATAGCCGATCAGTGCCGGTATGGCGACGCACAGGCCGGCGGCCGTGCAGACGAGTGCTTCGGAGATGCCGGTGGACAGCAGTCGCGGGTCACCCATGCCCCCCGCGGAAATCGCGTTGAAGGACTTGATGATTCCCGTCACCGTTCCCAGCAGGCCGAGCAACGGCGAGATGCCGGCTATCGTACCGAGCGTGTTCAGGAACCGTTCCAGCTCGTGCACGACATGTCGACCGGCGTCCTCCATGCGTTCCCGCATCACGTAGCGGGGACGGTTGTGATGCCGCAGCCCGACGGCCAGCAGGCGCCCCATCGGGGAGTTCTGCTCCAGGACAACGAGGACCTTTTCGTTCACCTGCTTCGATTCGACGATCTGCCAGACCCGATCCAGCAGTTCGGGCGGAAGGACGCGGGAATCACGCAGAGTCCACGCCCTCTCGAGCACGATCGCCACGGCGAGGATCGAGCAGAGGAGAATTGGCCACATGAAAGGGCCGCCGGCCCGAAAGAGTTCCCACATGGCGGGCGATCATACCCAAGGCCGTGCGGTTTTACCCGGCGCTGCCGTCCCGCCGCGACCGGGACCACGCGCCCACGCGATGGTCACGACAGGAATCGACGACCAGATTTCCATCCGGCCGGAGCGTGATCGTGACAGCACCCAGCAAGGCCGTATCCAGCCACTGCGCCCCCTGCGACTCATACCTCCGGCGGACCCGTTCCAGGGAGTCGCTGCCCGTTCCGCCAGCTCGCGGCATCACCACTGCAAGTCGGGGATGGATGGAACCCAGCAGGCGGGCGCCGGATGCCGTCGCAGCGCCCTGGCGGGGAACGCCCAGCACCGTGGCCTTCCCTTGCCACAGCGTGGTAAGCAGTTTTTCCCCGTCGCCGTCCACGCGGTCCGCCAGCCAGACACTGCCGCCCGGTCCCGAGACGCGGACCACGCATCCGCTGCCTCGAAGTTCACGCATCTCGAACAGCCAGGATCCCGCCTGACGGGCCAGTCCACTGCACACATCGAAATCGGGCGGCCGGCTCGCCTCGGCCGGCGCATGCAGGCCCTTTACGGACATTCGCGCCAACAGGGCCGTGACGCCTGCGCCGGCGTCGCGGTCCAGTCGCGGCAGCACCAGCGCGTCCAACACTCCGACGCCACGATGCCTCAGCCCCGGCAGGACAACGCGGTCCGTCTGGCCGCCCTCGCTGCGAAACCCCTCGCCGAGGCCATACAGCCAGCGGATGCGTTCCGCTTCGAGCAGCACCGACGCGCCCGCGCCCGACTCGAAGAACGTCACGCGCAGTGATTCCTTTGCCGGCGCGTCGAAGAATCCGATGACAGGCAGTACGGCGCATGCGCCTGCCACGCGACACCGGAGCGACCAGGGAAGCAGCACGGCCAGACAGGCCAGGGCGGCAAATGCATACCACCACCCCGGGGGCGAGGCGAACCACTGCGCCCAGGACTGGTCTGCCAGCCTGCTGAATGTCGTCATGGCCGGATCCGCCAGGTACGCAGCAACGCGCAGGCAGCAGCGCGCCACGGGATCCCCCGCGAAGGACGGCAGGAACAGCCAGCTGGCGATCGCCGCCAGCGAGAGGGGAACCAGCAGCAGCCCGAACAGCGGGATCGCGACCGCATTGACGAGCAATCCGGCTACTGAAACGGAACCGAAGATCGCAAAAGTCACCGGCAACAGTGCGACGAATACCGCGCCCTGCACGCCTATGGCGGTGCGAAGCTCCCCTTCCCGGAGGACACGATTGCCGGCAACGCCAAGAATCGCGCCCACAGCCAGGAACGACAGCCAGAAGCCGGCGCTCAGTGACGCGAAAGGATCGAGCAGCAGGACCAGTATCGCGGCCAAGCCGAGCGGCGTGCCGGATGACGTCACCCGGCCGCACTCGCGCATCAGCAGGAACGCCGCCAGCATGATCAGCGTTCTTTGGGTGGGCACGCCGGCACCGGCCAGCAGCGCATACCCGGATGCCAGCACCACGCCTGCGATGGCCACCACGCGTTCCCGCCGCCAGCGCAGGCCGCGCCGGGCCGCCACGCGGCAGGTCCTGCGTGACAGCCCCATGGCGACCAGTGCGAAGGCCGTCACATGCGAACCGGAAATGGCAACGAGGTGCGTGATGCCCACGGCATTGAAAAGCCGCCATTGATCCGGCGTGACATCCTGCGTGGCGCCGACGGCCAGCGCCGCAAGCAAGGCCGCGGCGGCCGGATCGCGGACTTCCCGTGATATCGACCCTGAAAGGCGTGCACGCAGTCCCGCCAGAGTTGACGATGCAGCCCCTGTCCGCCGGTTCAACGGCGACTCGATGACCGATGCGAAGGCCTGGATCCGGTCCCGCAGGGCGTTGCGCTCCGTATCGACGGCACCCGGATTGCAGGCCGCCCTCGGGGGACGCAGCCGCACCAGCAGCTGCCAGAGATCGCCCGGCATCACGCGACGTCCTGCATTCCCCGGCCAGAATAGCCGTACGGTCTGTGGACCTCTACCTGCTTCCCGCGGCACGCGCAATGTGGCTTCCACGCGCAGACCGTCGGCCGTGTGCTGCGGCAGTCCGGTAACCCGCACTTCGGCGACGACACGTTCCTCCTCCCGCTGAAGGCTGGCCCGATGCGATACCAGCGCCAGCATGGCGAGGCAGGCGCCCGCCATGGCGAAGGCGGCGGGACGCGTTCGGCGGATACAGGCCAGTGATGCTGCCGCGGCCAGCCCCATCCACGGCGCCGCAACCGGCCACTCTGCCGGACAGCACAGCACGGCAAGGTTGCCCGCGATGAATGAAAGCGAGAGCGACAGCACGGATATCCCTGCTGCTCGCCCGTGGCGACCTTGGCCTGATAGAGTCACCAGCCGCATGCCTCGCCGATTGATCAAGAAGATCGTTCCGCATCCGGACTCCCTGCAGAAGCAGTGGTTTTTCCGGATGTTCGGGACGCGCCTCGCCGACATGCACCTGTGGAGTACCGGAAGGCGCGCGATAACGGCCGGATTCGGCGCGGGACTCGCGATCTGTTTCGTGCCGCTGCCGATCCACCTGCCGCTTTGCCTGCTCTGCGCACTGATCTGGCGGATCAACCTGCCCGTGACCGTCGCCGCCGTGTTCCTCGTGAACCCGCTGACGATGGTGCCGGTGTACTACGCGGCGTACCGCATCGGCGCATTCGCGCTCCAGCTGGAAACCGCGGGATTCGAGTTCCAGCTGAGCTGGGACTGGGTGCAGAACGGGCTGGGCCCCCTGTGGCGGCCTTTCCTGCTGGGATGCCTGATCTGCAGCCTGGTCTTCGGTTACGGCGGCTACCTGCTTTCCGAGATGCTCTGGCGTCAGGTAACCCTACGTCGGCGGCTTCGCCGCCGCAGGTGCTGATTCAACGCTCTTCGACGAGTTTCCCGTCCTGCAGGACGAGCACGCGATCCATGCGCGCGGCAAGCTGCCGGTCATGCGTGACCACCACGAGGCTGGTGCCATGCTCGCGGTTCAATTCCAGCATCAGTTCGAATACCTGAGCCGCATTCGATCCGTCGAGATTGCCCGTGGGTTCATCGGCAAGGACCAGCGACGGTGCCGTGACCAGGGCGCGCGCGACCGCCGCCCGCTGGCGCTCGCCGCCTGAAAGCTGGTGCGGACGGTGGGACAGTCTGCCCGCAAGGCCCACGCGGCCGAGCAGGCGTTCGGCCTGGGCGCGGGCGTCGGCAGCCGGGACGCGGCGCACGAGCAAGGGCATCGCGACGTTCTCGAGGGCGGAGAATTCCGGCAGCAGGTGGTGGAACTGGTAGACGAAGCCCAGTGACCGGTTGCGCAGCTCGCACCGGTCCCGCTCCGACAGGGCATGGATGTCCGCACCCTTCACCTCGACCCGACCCGAGTCCGGCGGATCGAGACCACCGAGGACCTGCAGCAGCGTCGTCTTGCCGGAACCTGACGCGCCGACGATCGATATGCGCTCGCCGGCCGTCACGGTGAAGTCGAGTCCCTTCAGGACGGCAAGTCGGCCGCCGCCTTCGACGAAGCCGCGTTCGATACCCACGGCTCGCAGCACGGCCTCGGGCTGGTCAGTCATGTCGCAGGGCCTCCGCAGGTGCCGTGCGCGACGCGCGCCAGGCGGGATACAGGGTTGCCAGGATACAAAGCAGGAAGGCCACGAGACCGATCTGCAGCAGGTCCGTCGACACCACTCGCGCGGGCAGGTCACTCATGAAGTACACCTTCGCATCCAGGAAACGCGCTCCGGTGAGGTATTCAAGGCCATGCACGAGGGCTTCCAGGTTGACGGACAACAGGGCACCGGCCAGCAGCCCGATGCCGGTGCCGCCTATCCCGATCAAGGTCCCCTGCACCGCAAAGGCCGCCAGGATGTTGCCTGGTCCGGCGCCCAGGGTCCGAAGGATCGCGATGTCCGCCTGCTTTTCCTTCACGACCATCACGAGCGTCGCCACGATGTTGAACGCGGCGACGGCAACGACCATCGACAGGATCACGAAGAGCATGGACTTGGTCATCTGGATGGATCGGAAGAAGTTGGCATGGTTCCGGGTCCAGTCACTGACATAAAAACCGCCACCAAGTCCGACCGCGAGGTCGCGCACCGTACGCGGTGCCTTCAGCGGGTCTTCGAGCGCCAGTCGCAGGCCCGTCACCCCGTCGCCGTATCGGTAAAGCCGGGCCGTGTCCCGGATGTTGGCCAGGGCCAGGCCGCGATCGAACTCGTACATGCCGGACTGGAAGATCCCCGAGACCTGGAATCGCCGCATCCGGGGCACCATGCCTGTCGGCGTGGGGGTCCCGGATGGCGCTATCAGCACGATGGCATCCCCGACCTTCGCGCCCAGTTCGCGCGCGAGCGCATCCCCCAGCACGATCCGGAAACTTCCCGGCTGCAGGTCCTCGATCCGGCCCGACACCAGGCGCCGCCCCAGACTGATGGCCTTGACCTCCTCGGCCGGATCAACGCCGCGGACCTGCGCGCCGGTCAGTCGAGGACCGTGCGCAAACATTCCCTGCGCCTCGATATATGGCACGGCAGCCTGGACGCCGGGCATGCCCAGCGCCTTGTCCCGCGCCGCGCGCCAGTCCTCGAGGGGACCGTCGATGCCGGTGAGCTGCGCATGGGATGTCACCGACAGGATGCGGGAGCGCAGCTCCTGCTCGAAACCATTCATCACCGACAGCACGACGACCAGGACCGCCACGCCGGTCGCCAGTCCGACAACACTGACCACGGAAATGAATGACAGGAAGCCACGACGATGTCCCGCCCCGAGATAGCGGGTTCCGATGCGCCATTCATAGGGAAGCTGCATCGGGCGCCTACTCGTAGCGCAGCGCTTCGGCAGGCGGCGTACGCGCCGCACGCAGGGCCGGATAGACCGTGGCCGCCAATGTCAGCAGCAGCGCGAGCGACGCGACGAGGCCGACGTCACCGGTCCGCAGTTCGGATGGAATCTCGGTGATGTAGTACACGTCCGGATCCATGATGTGGATGCCGAGCGTCTGCTCCAGCCCCCGCACGATGCGCCCCACGTTCAGCGCGAACGTGCAGCCCAGCGCGACGCCGGCGAGCACGCCACTCCAGCCGATCATCAGGCCCTGGGTCAGGAACACCGCGGCGACGCGCGCCGGTCCGGCCCCGAACGTACGAAGGATGGCGATATCCGTCCGCTTGTCGGTGACGACCATCACCAGCATGGCGACGATGTTGAAAGCGGCCACGCCGACGATGAGCAGCAGTATCAGCGCCATCATCGTCTTCTCGATGCGGATTGCCCGGAAGTAACTGGCATGTTCCTGCGTCCAGTCCCGGACCGTGAATCCAGGACCTGACAACGATGCGATCTGCGCGGCGACAGACGGGGCCTGCAAAGGATCCTTCAGCTGCAGCCTGAGCCCGTGCTGGCCGGACTGGTTGCCGCCCATCGACGCCAGCGTTTCGAGGCTCGCCACCGCCAGCGAACCATCGTGGTCCTGTATGCCGGCTTCGAAAATGCCGGCCACGCGCAATTCCCGCAGCGTGCCGTCCGGCACGCCCATCCCGTCGACGCGCGGCACGAGCACCGTGACGGGATCTCCCACGCCCAGGCCCAGCCGGTCCGCCACCAGCCTGCCGACCAGCACGGCATCCTCCCCTTTGCCCAGCGGCGCCACGTCGCCTTCCGACAGCAGCCGCGCGATGCCACCCAGTGCGGCACCGTCGTCGGCGCCCCCCTCCACGCCCCTCAGGGTGAGCGGCAGCATTTCGGGCTCATGGACGGCCAGCACCTGCATCTCGGCATAGGCGGTCACCGATTTCACCTCGGGCAAGGCGCGCAGCCGGGGGGACAGACCTGCGTAATCCGGCTGTTCACCCGGCGCCGCAGGTCCCACATGGATCGGCGCCGACAACGACAACAGGCGGTCACGCAGTTCGCCCTCGAAACCATTCATCACCGACAGGATGACGATCAGCGCCGCCACGCCCAGACCCACGCCCGCGAGCGAGACCCAGGTGATGAACGAGACGAAGAAACGGTGCGACCGGGCGCGCACATAACGCAGCCCGACGAACAAGGGCAGAGGGTGGAACATCACGCGGGATTTAAGCACGACTCCGGGTGGCGGGGCGCCCCCGGGTGCTATAGTTCCCTGCGACGAAGCCGGAGCATCCGCATGAAGACCCACCTGCTTGTTGCCGCCAGCCTGCTGGGCATTGCAGCCTCGCTCGCACAGGCCGAGACCATCGTCATCGGCGACAAGATCGCCGTGAAGGAAACCCAGGCCAAGTTGCCGACGCGCGGCATGAGCATGAAGTCGGTCGAATCGCGGCATGGCGAACCCAGGCAGCGTCATGCGGCCGTTGGCAAACCGCCGATCACGCGCTGGGATTACGACGGCTTCAGCGTGTATTTCGAGAATCACCTCGTCGTGCACGCCGTCGCCCACGAAACGCCCTGACGCAATCCTGCGGACCAGCCGTCCCACCCGGGCGGCTTGCCACGCCAGCCCGGCCCGGTAAGCTGCGACGCCCGGCCGCAACCGTCCTCCCGCCATGCCCGCCCTGCTGAACCCTCCCCGCCCCGACGCCGCGACGCCCCGACTGCGGTGGCGCAATCTCGCCGGCAGCGCCCGTGCACTGGCCCTCGCCGAAGCAGCGTCGCGGGATGACCGGCTCTACCTCGTGGTAATGCCCGACGCGCGCACGCTGGATGACCTGGAGCGCGAACTGCGCTTCTTCGCGCCGCCAGACCTGCCGCTGCTGCATTTCCCGGACTGGGAGGTGCTGCCCTACGACCGGTTTTCGCCGCACCCCGACATCGTGTCGGGACGACTCTCGACGCTAGCCAGGCTTCCGCAGGCACGCCGTGGCCTGTTGCTCGTCGCGGCCGAGACGCTGCTTCAGCGCCTGCCGCCGACCGATTACGTCAAGGGCCGAAGCTTCAGCCTGCGCACGGGGCAGAAGTTCTCGCTGGAGGCGGTCCGGGCTCAGTTGACGCAGGCGGGTTACTACGGCGTCGCGCAGGTATCGCAGCCCGGCGAGTACGCCCTGCGCGGCTCCCTGTTCGATGTATTCCCGATGGGCACGTCGCAGCCCCTGCGCATCGACCTGTTCGACGACGAGATCGAGAGCATCCGCCACTTCGATCCGGAATCGCAGCGGTCGCTGGACAAGATCAAGCATTTCGAGCTCCTGCCCGCGCGCGAGGTCCCGCTCGACGACGACGCCGTCAAGGCTTTCCGGCGCCGATTCCGCGTTCGTTTCGAGGGGGATCCCACGCGCAGCGCCCTGTATCGCAATATCAGCGAAGGCCGCGCGGCGCCGGGCATGGAGTTCTACCTGCCGCTGTTCTTCGAACACACGGCGACCCTGTTCGATTACCTGCCGGGCAGTGTCGTCGTCGTCAGCGATGGCGGTCTGGCCACTGCGCTCGATGGTGTGTGGACCGGCATCACATCGCGCCATGAGAGCCACCGGCACGACATCGAAAGCCCGCTGCTCGATCCGGGAGAGGTCTTCCTCGCGCCGACCGATGTCCTTGCGCGGCTCGTTGATCGCCCGGAAATCCTGCTGCCCGCCGCGGCGGCTTCAGTCGGGCTGTCGGGCGAAGGGGGCCGGGACATGCCATTGCCCGCAGCCCCGCCGCCGGGGCTGAAGCTCGATGCCCGC
>JBEEKA010000033.1:0-9296 GCA_041168985.1 Pseudomonadota bacterium
CAAGAACAATCCGCTGTATGTCGGCGAGGCCGGCGTGGGCAAGACGGCGATCGCGGAAGGGCTGGCGCGGCTCATCGTCGAGAAGAAAGTGCCGGAGGCCATTGCCGACTGCACGATCTTCTCGCTGGATCTCGGGTCGCTGATCGCCGGTACCAAGTACCGTGGCGACTTCGAGAAGCGGCTGAAGTCGGTGCTGGCGGAGCTGAAGAAGCTGCCCGGCGCCGTGCTGTTCATCGACGAGATCCACACGGTCATCGGGGCGGGTGCGGCGTCGGGCGGCGTGATGGATGCGTCGAACCTCATCAAGCCGGCGCTCTCCAGCGGGGACCTGCGCTGCATCGGGTCGACGACCTACCAGGAATACCGCGGCATCTTCGAAAAGGACCATGCGCTCGCACGGCGATTCCAGAAGATCGACGTGGTGGAGCCGACCGTGCCGGAGACGATCGAGATCCTGCAGGGACTCAAACCCAAGTTCGAGGAGCACCACGGCATCCGTTACGAGGACGAGGCGCTTGCCGCGGCGGCGGAACTGGCCGCCCGCCATATCAATGACCGCCACATGCCGGACAAGGCCATCGATGTCGTCGATGAAGCGGGTGCCCGCGCGCGACTGAAGCCCGTGCCGCAGCGACCCGCCAGCGTCGACGTGTCGCAGATCGAGGACGTCGTCGCACGCATCGCGCGCATTCCGGCCAAGAGCGTCTCGACGTCCGACCGGGAGGTGCTGCGCAACCTCGAACGCAATCTCAAGCTCGTCATCTTCGGCCAGGACAAGGCCATCGAAGCCCTGTCCGCCGCGATCAAACTCTCGAGGTCGGGACTGGGCGACCAGCGCAAACCGGTGGGCAGTTTCCTGTTCGCCGGTCCGACCGGCGTCGGCAAGACGGAAGTCACGCGCCAGCTCGCCCTGACGCTGGGCGTAGAATTCATCCGCTTCGACATGTCGGAATACATGGAGCGTCACACCGTGTCGCGGCTGATCGGCGCGCCGCCGGGGTACGTCGGGTTCGACCAGGGTGGCCTGCTGACCGAGGCCGTCGTGAAGCATCCGCACTGCGTGCTGCTGCTCGACGAAGTCGAGAAGGCGCACCCGGATGTCTTCAACCTGCTGCTGCAGGTCATGGACCACGGCACGCTGACGGACAACAACGGGCGCAAGACCGACTTCCGTCACGTCATCATCGTGTTGACCACCAACGCCGGGGCGCAGGAGATGAGCCGTCCGTCGATCGGGTTCACGCAGTCCGACAACACGAGCGACGGCATGGAGGCGATCCGCCGCCTCTTTACGCCGGAATTCCGCAATCGCCTGGATGCGATCATCCAGTTCGCGCCGCTGTCGACCGTCACGATCGAACGCGTCGTCGACAAACTGCTGGTCGAGGTCGAGGCCCAACTCGAGTCGAAGGGCGTGCAGATCTCGCTGGACGATGCGGCGCGGGCCTGGCTCGCCGTGCGCGGCTACGACCCGAAGATGGGTGCGCGCCCCATGGCTCGGCTGATCCAGGAGCAGATCAAGCGACCGCTCGCGGAGGAGTTGCTTTTCGGCAAGCTCGACGGCGGCGGCAGTGTGCTGGTGCGGGTGTCCGAGGACGGAGAATCCCTGGCACTCGAATGCCAGCCGACTCCGCAGCCGGCGCTCGTGGCCGGCTGATCAGGGCAGGGCGAGAGGCGGCCGCTTCAGCGGCCGCGGTAGACGATACGGCCCTTCGACAGGTCGTAAGGCGTCATCTCGACCGTCACGGCATCGCCCGTGAGGATGCGGATGTAGTTCTTGCGCATCTTGCCGGAGATGTGCGCGGTCACCACGTGGCCGTTTTTGAGCTGCACGCGGAACGTGGTGTTAGGCAGGGTTTCGATAACCTCGCCTTCCATCTGGATTGCGTCGTCTTTCGACATGTGTCCACTTGGGCCGGAAAAGCCGCGGAGTGTGCATAAAACCGGCCGTCATTGCAATGAATCCGGCAGGTAACGGACGAATTCCGCGCGGGGCATCGCCTGGCTGCCCAGGCTGCGCAGGTGCGGATTTTCCAGCTGGCAGTCGATCAGACGGAGGCCGTCGGAGCCCGCGTCGGCCGCCAGCACGGCCAGTGCCACCTTCGAGGCATCACTGGCCCGGCTGAACATCGATTCACCGCAGAACACGGCCCCGGCGCGCACGCCGTACAGTCCGCCGACCAGCCTGCCGTCACGCCAGACTTCGACGCTGTGCGCGGTTCCACGCCGGTGCAGTTCGAGGTACGCCGTCCGCATCGCCGGCAGGATCCAGGTTCCCGGGGACCGGGCCCGCGGCGCGGCGCAGGCCGCCACGACGTCGGCAAAGGCCATGTCCCGCGTCACCTGGAAGCGCCCGCTGCGCATCGACTTCGCGAGGCTACGCGATACGTGCAGGGCATCCGGGAACAGGATCTCGCGCGGATCAGGGGACCACCACAGGATCGGATCGCCGCGCGAGAACCACGGGAAGATCCCCCGCCGGTACGCCGCCTCGAGTCGCTCCGGCGACAGGTCGCCGCCGGCAGCCAGCAGGCCTGGCGGATCCTCCAGCGCCCGGTCGACCGGCGGAAACGCATCCGGCGGGTCCTCGGGCTCGATCCAGGGCAGATCGATCACGGCTCAGCAGTGCCTTTCCTGAATGGCGTGTGCCGGGCCACCTCGTCCGCGTACTGGCCGACCGCCTCGGTCTCCCGGGCGACAAAGCCAGCGATGGCATGGCGGAAGCGGGGATCGGCGATGTAGTGGGCGGACGCCGTGTAGCGCGGTTCGAAACCGCGGCTCACCTTGTGTTCTCCCTGCGTGCCGGGCTCGAAACGGCGGATTCCCTTTTCGATGCAGAACTCGATGCCCTGGTGGTAGCAGCAGTCGAAATGCAGGCTGTGGAAATCGTCCGCGGATCCCCAGTAGCGGCCGTAGAGCGCTTCCTGCGACCAGAAGAAGATCGAAGCGGCGACGGCTGTTTCGCCCTGCAGGGCCATCTTCACCATCAGGCGATCCCCCATCGTGCGGGTGATCTCCGCGAAGAACCCCCGATTCAGGTAGGGCTTGTGGCCATGTCGCCGGAAGTTCCGTTCATGGAACACATGGGCGGCTTCAAGCTGGTCGGCGCTGATGTCGGTGCCGGACAGCGTGAGGAAGCGGATCCCGGCCTCCTCGACGCGACGTCGTTCCCGCCGGGCCTTCTTGCGTTTCTCGGCCGTGAACGTCGCGAGGTAGGCCTCGTAGTCCGCATAGCCCCGGTTTTCCCAGTGGAACTGGCAGTCGCGACGGGCGAGCCAGTGCGCGCCGGCAAACACGGACTGGTCGTCGATATCGGGAAACAGGGCATGCGCGGAGGACAGGCGTCGCTCATGGACCAGCCCCTGGACCTGTGCCACCAGCGCCTCCTTGAGGGCAGGGTCGGCGCCGGGTCGCAGGAGCAGTCGCGGACCGGTGACCGGCGAGAAAGGCACGGCCAGCACGAGCTTGGGGTAGTAATCGAGCCCGGCGGACTCGTAGGCGCGGGCCCAGGCGAAATCGAAGACGAATTCACCCCAGGAATCCGCACGCAGATAGGCGGGCGCTGCCGCCGCGACACCCGACTCGTCCTCGATGACGAGGTGCATGGGCTGCCAGCCGCTGCGACGGCCGACGCAGCCACTGTGCTCCAGCGCCGCGAGGAACTCGTGGCGCAGGAATGGACAGTCGGTCCCGCCGAGGCCGTTCCAGGCCGCAGGATCGACGGCATCGATCGCGTCGAGCCAGCGGGCGCGGTAAGCCACGTCGGTGGTGTTCGTCAGTGTCCGGCGTCCAGCGTCTCGAGGTAGCGGTCCGCATCAAGCGCCGCCATGCAGCCCGAGCCAGCCGAGGTGATGGCCTGCCGATAGACCGAGTCGGCAACGTCTCCCGCCGCGAACACGCCGGGAATGCTGGTGGCCGTGGCATTGCCGTCCGTGCCGCTCTTCACGACGAGGTAGCCGTTCTTCATCGCCAGTTGGCCGTTGAAGATCGATGTGTTCGGCGAATGGCCGATGGCGATGAAGGCGCCCGTGACCTCGATGTCCTGCGTCGCGCCGTCGCCGGTCGTGGATGCGAGGCGAAGGCCCGAGACGCCGCTGTCGTCGCCCAGCACTTCCTGCACTTCCCGGTTCCAGAGGATTCTGACCTTGCCTTCGCGCTCGCGCTCGAAAAGGTGGTCCTGCAGGATCTTTTCGCTGCGCAGCTTGTCGCGGCGGTGCACGAGCGTGACGTGGCCGGCGATCTTCGACAGGTAAAGGGCCTCCTCGACGGCCGTGTTGCCGCCGCCGACCACCGCGACCTTCTGGCCACGGAAGAAAAAGCCGTCGCAGGTCGCGCAGGCCGACACGCCCTTGCCCTTCATGGCTTCCTCGGAAGGGAGCCCCAGGTACCTGGCCGCGGCGCCGGTCGCGATGATCAGTGCATCGCAGGTGTAGGTGCCCGAATCGCCGATGAGCGTGAAGGGCCGCTTGCCCAGGTCCACGGTGTGGATGTGGTCGTTGACGATCTGCGTCTGGAAGCGTTCGGCATGGCGCCGCATGCGGTCCATGAGTTCCGGTCCCTGCACGCCATCCACGTCGGCCGGCCAGTTGTCCACTTCCGTCGTCGTCATCAGCTGGCCGCCCTGTTCCACGCCCGTGATGAGCAGGGGAGAGCGGTTGGCGCGCGCTGCGTAGACCGCGGCGCTGTAGCCGGCCGGGCCGGAGCCCAGGATGATCAGCCGGCTGTGTCGGGAACCCGTCATGTATACTTCCTTCAATTCGTTCCGCAGCATTTATTTAGAGAGATTCCGAGGTTTGGCGCAAGCGTCATCGCTCACTGGCGGATCGAGGTTCACCGCGCTCGTGCTGCGCGCCCTGCGCGAGAGCGCGGCGCTGCTGCTGGCGGTCCTCGCCGTCGCCGTCCTGGTCGCCCTGGCCAGTTTCCACCCCGAAGACCCGGGTTTCTCCTTCACGGGCACCTCCGAGTCCGTGGGCAATGCCATCGGGCCCGTCGGTGCCTTCGTCGCGGACATCCTGTTCTTCCTGTTCGGCAAGCCGGCCTTCCTGCTGCCGCTGATGCTGGGCGGTGCGGCCTGGCTGGTGTCGCGCAGGCGCGCCACGGATTCGCAGCCGGGCAGCACCCGCGTGAACACGGCCGCGCGGATCGTGGGGTTCCTCCTGACGCTGCTGTCCAGCTGCGGCCTGGCGAGCCTGCACTGGGATCCGGGCATGTTGCGCCAGACAGCCGGCGGCGTGGTCGGCCAGCTGGTGGGCGTCCAGCTGGCAACAGGATTCCAGGTTCTCGGCGCGACGCTCTTCCTGATCGCCATCTGGATGTCCGGTCTGTCGCTGGCCTTCCACGTGTCCTGGCTCACGGTGATCGACAAGCTCGGGTACTGGGCCTGGAACGGCAAGGACCTCATCCGTGCCCGTCTGGCGGCCAAGCGGGCCGTGGACGAGGGCCTCGAGCGCAAGAAGGCGCGCGAGGAATCCCGCCAGGCCGAGAAAAAGAAACAGGCCGCCCGTGCGGCCCCGGTCGTCATCGCGCCGCCGCCGCCGGTCATCGAGCCCAGCAAGCGCGTCGAGAAGGAACGGCAGACGGGACTTTTCGAAGGCGGCAGCCAGACTCTTCCGCCGCTGAACCTGCTGGACGAGGCGCCGGAGCGCGTCGTCACGCACTCGCCCGAGGCGCTCGAGGCGATGTCCCGCCTCGTCGAGATCAAGCTCAAGGACTTCGGCGTCGAGGTCGAGGTCGTGGCCGTGCACCCGGGTCCGGTCGTCACGCGCTTCGAGATGAAGCCGGCACCAGGCGTGAAGGTCGCGCAGATCAGCAGCCTTGCCAAGGACCTGGCGCGGGCGCTGGCCGCGCAGGCCGTGCGCGTGGTCGAGGTCATCCCGGGCAAGCCCGTCATGGGTCTGGAAATCCCGAACGAGAAGCGCGAAATGGTCGGCTTCGGCGAGATCATCCGCTCGAAGGCCTACGACGACGTGCATTCGCCGCTGGCGCTGGCGCTGGGCAAGGACATCGGCGGCCTGTCGATGGTCGCGGACCTCGCCCGCATGCCGCACCTGCTGATCGCCGGCACGACAGGCTCCGGCAAGTCCGTCGGCATCAACGCGATGATCCTGTCGCTGCTTTACAAGAGCACGGCGGAGCACGTCCGGCTCATCATGATCGACCCGAAGATGCTGGAACTCTCGGTCTACGAGGGCATCCCGCACCTGCTGGCGCCGGTCGTGACCGACATGAAGCAGGCGGCCAATGCGCTGCGCTGGTGTGTCGCTGAAATGGAGCGTCGCTACCAGCTG
Source organism: Pseudomonadota bacterium (assembly GCA_041168985.1). Taxonomy (GTDB): domain Bacteria; phylum Pseudomonadota; class Gammaproteobacteria; order Steroidobacterales; family Steroidobacteraceae; genus ZC4RG30. The sequence goes on from JBEEKA010000033.1 coordinate 6,288, forward strand.
ATGGCCGCCCTGGGCGTGCGCAACATCACGGGCTTCAACCGCAAGGTGAAGGAATCACTCGAGGAGGGGAAGCCGATCAAGGACCCGGTGATGATCGCCCGCGCCGCGAACGACCCGAGCTTCGACCAGCGAACGATCCCGGACCTTGCGCCGCTGCCCTATATCGTTGTCGTCATCGACGAGCTGGCCGATCTCATGATGATCGTCGGCAAGAAGGTGGAAGAGCTCATCGCACGCCTTGCGCAGAAGGCACGCGCGTCGGGCATCCACCTGATCCTCGCGACGCAACGGCCTTCGGTCGATGTTATCACCGGCCTCATCAAGGCGAACATCCCGACGCGCATCGCCTTCCAGGTGTCCGCGAAGGTCGACTCGCGCACGATCCTCGACCAGGGTGGCGCCGAATCGCTGCTCGGCCATGGCGACATGCTCTACCTGCCGCCGGGAACCTCGATCCCGACGCGCATCCACGGCGCATTCGTCTCGGACGACGAAGTGCATCGCGTCGTGAACGCGCTGAAGACCTCGGCGCCGCCGGATTACATCGAAGAAGTGCTTTCCGGTCCTTCGCAGCCGATCCCGGGCCTCCCGAATGACGACGAGGGAGGCGGCGTGGCCGGTGGCGACGGCGAGCAGGACGCCCTCTACGACGAGGCGGTCAAGATCGTGCTGACCGATCGGAAGCCGTCGATTTCCTATGTGCAGCGCCGGCTCAAGATCGGCTACAACCGGGCGGCCCGCCTCATCGAGCAGATGGAAGCGGCGGGTCTCGTCGGGCCGCTGCAGACGAACGGGTCGCGCGAGGTCATCGTGCCGCCCCCGGCGGGGAACTGATGCGCATCTGGTTCCTGTGTGCGTGCCTGGCCTTCGCGGGCGTCGCGCTGGGCGCGGATCAAGGCGACACGGCGCTGGACCGGTTCCTGTCGGGGCTCAATACCTGGTCGGCCGGATTCAGCCAGTCCGTGACCGATGCCCGCGGCAAGGCCGTCGGCAAGGGCGAGGGCAGCCTCGTCATCGTTCGGCCGGGTCGGTTCCGTTGGGAAATGAATCCGCAGTATGCCTCGCAGTCCGGCCAGCTCCTCGTCGCCGATGGCAAGAACCTGTGGTTCCTCGACCGTGACCTCGAACAGGTCACGGTGAAGCCGCAGGGCGCGGCGCTGTCCCAGTCGCCGGCCATGTTGTTGTCGGGGATGTCCAGCGTGCGCGATGCCTTCGACCTCTCGTCGGAGGGCCGCAGCGACGGTCTGGACTGGGTCAAAGCCCTTCCGCGCCAGAAGGACGGTGATTTCCGCGTAGCGCGCTTTGGCTTCGAGGGCGCCGAACTGCGTCGCATGCTGCTCGAAGACAAGCTCGGCCAGAAGGTGACCCTGCGTTTCGGCGTTGCCGCGCGCAATCGGCCGGTGGATCCGTCGCAGGTCGCCTTCACGCTGCCCGCCGGTGCCGACGTGATCGGCACGCCCGTTCGCTGACCGCCGCAATGCCTGATTTACCGCGCCGATCGCTGCGTTATCGACAGGCCTGGCTCGCCATCGGCCTGCTCATCGCGCTGGCGATCACGGTGACCTGCCTCGTGCCGGCGCGTGAGCTGCCGCAACTCGGCGTGGCGATCTGGGACAAGCTCGAGCACGCCTTTGCGTTCTTCGTACTCTGTTTCTGGTTTGCCGGCGTCGTTTCCCGGCGGGACTACCTGTATCTCGTCCTGGCGATGCTGGCCTTTGGCGGTGCCATCGAGATCGCGCAGGGGCTCATGGGGCTCGGCCGCGAGGCCGACCTGCACGACCTGATGGCCGACGGGCTGGGCGTGTTCGTCGCGCTGTTGCTGGCCCTGACGCCGCTGGGTCGCTGGGCGGTGTTCGTCGAGTCGTTGTTCCACGAAAAGTCGACATGAACGCGCCGCATCGGCCGCTTGCCGACCGGATGCGGCCGCGCAGCCTCTCGGAGTACGTCGGCCAGTCACAGGTCCTTGCGCCCGGCAAGCCGCTGCGACAGGCCATCGAAGCCGGACGCCTGCATTCCATGCTGTTCTGGGGTCCGCCGGGGACCGGGAAGACGACGCTGGCGCGTCTCGTGGCCGCCAGTGTCGATGCCCAGTTCCTGGGGTTGTCCGCCGTGATGGCCGGCGTGAAGGACATCCGCGCAGCGGTTGAACAGGCGAAGCTGGCGCGGGAGCAGGGCAGGTCCACCGTGCTGTTCCTCGACGAGGTGCACCGCTTCAACAAGGCACAGCAGGACACTTTCCTGCCGTATGTGGAAGACGGCACCCTCACTTTCATCGGGGCCACGACCGAGAATCCCTCGTTCGAAGTCGTCAGCGCCTTGCTGTCGCGCGCCCGCGTCTACGTCCTGAAGTCGCTGGGCGCGAAGGACCTCGTCGTGATGCTTCGGCAGGCGCTGGCCGATACCGCGCGCGGCCTGGGCGGCCGTCGCATCGTCGTCGAGGACGCGACGCTACTGCTGCTCGCCCAGGCGGCCGACGGCGATGGTCGCCGCGCGTTGAACATGCTCGAGATCCTCGCGGATCTCGCTGTCGAACAGGACGGAGCGCTGCATATCGGCCGGGAGCAGGTGGCCGAAGTCGCTGCCGGTGGCAGACGTCGTTTCGACAAGGGCGGCGACCAGTTCTACGACCAGATCTCGGTGCTGCACAAGGCGGTGCGAGGCAGTGATCCGGACGCCGCGCTGTACTGGCTCGCGCGCATGCTGGATGGCGGCTGCGATCCGCGTTACCTCGCGCGCCGCATCCTGCGGATGGCCTACGAGGACATTGGTCTCGCGGATCCGCGCGGCATCAGCCTCGCGCACGATGCCTGGGAAGCCTACGAGCGCCAGGGCAGTCCGGAAGGCGAGCTTGCGCTGGCCAATGCCGTGGTATTCCTCGCCGTCGCGGCCAAGAGCAATGCCGTCCATACGGCCTGGGGCGCGGCCAAGGCCGATGCCGAGGCCTTCGGCACGCTGGACGTGCCGGCCCGGTTCCGCAACGCCCCGACCCGGCTCATGAAGGATCTCGGG